>CAMLKW010000126.1 GCA_946480605.1 uncultured Roseateles sp.
GGGTTTACGCAGGTGGGGATGAAAATCTAGTTTTGATACAAACCTGCCTGAGACGTTGGGTTCTCGCCCCAAAGATGTGCGCCACCTGCCCCGGGCGCATGCCGAGGGCCACGCCGCTTTCCAATGAACCAGAGGAGACATTCCATGACCCTGAGCCAAGACAAGCGCGGTGCGGACGCTGTGGCGTCCTTCCGCATCAGCCCGGTCGCCGTCGGCTGCACGCTGCTGATCGCCGCCGCCGCCGCGACGGCCCAGCAGGCCTCGCCGCAGCAACTGGAGACCGTCACCGTCACCGGCATCCGCAAGGGCATCGAGGCGGCGATCTCGGTCAAGCGCAACAACGACTCCATCGTCGAGGCCATCTCGGCCGAGGACATCGGCAAGCTGCCCGACTCGTCCATCGCCGAATCCATCGCCCGCCTGCCCGGCCTGACGGCCCAGCGCGTGAACGGCCGTGCGCAGGAAGTGCAGATCCGCGGCCTGGCCGGTCAGTTCGCGACGACGCTGCTGAACGGCCGCGAGCAGGTCAGCACCGGCGACAACCGCTCCGCCGAGTTCGACCAATACCCCTCCGAGCTGCTGAGCGGCGTGGTCATCTACAAGACGCCCGACGCGGCGCTGGTGGGCCAGGGCCTGTCCGGCACCATCGATCTGCAGACCGTGCGCCCGCTGAACTTCGCCGGCCGCACCATGGCCGTCAACCTGCGCGGCGAGAAGAACTCGCTGGGCCGCGTGAACCCCGGCGCTGCCGGCGACAAGGGCAGCCGCTTCAGCTTCTCCTACATCGACCAGTTCGCCGATCGCACCGTGGGCATCGCGCTGGGCTATGCGCGCCTGGATTCGCCCAACCAGAACAACTACTACCGCAGCTGGGGCTACCCCAGCTTCACGGGCACGTTCAACGGGACCAACTACGTCGACGTGCGCGTGCCGGGCGGCGTGCAGCTGCGCAACGAGTCGGCCTCGCAGGAGCGCAACGGCCTGATGGGCGTGCTGCAGTGGAAGCCGTCCAAGGAGTTCGAGACGCTGGTGGACGTCTACCACTCGACCTATGAGCGCAACGCGCTGCAGCGCGGCTTCGAGGCCGGCCTGGCCTGGGGCGCCCAAGGCCTGAACAACCCGGTCGTCGAGGGCGGCAAGACCAACGGCAACACCATCACCGGCGGCGTGCTGACCAAGGGCGACTACATCGGCGTGAAGCCCGTGCTGCGCCACGACGTCAACGACCGCGAGGACAAGATCACCGCACTCGGTTGGAACAGCAAGCTGATCGTCAGCCCCGCGCTGACGCTGGTGGGCGACGTCAGCTGGTCCAAGGCCGACCGCGAAGAGTCCATCATGGAGCTGTACGCCGGCACCGGCCCTGGCGGCTCCGGCGCGCTGGACACCTTCAAGGTGGTCATGCCCGTGGGCGGCGGCCTGCCCAGCATCACGGGCAGCCTGAACTACGCCGATCCGGCGTTGATCAAGCTGGTGGACTCCGGTGGCTGGGGCCAGGCCGGCTACATCAAGAAGCCCAAGGTCGCGGACGAGATCAAGTCGGCCCGCCTGGCGGCCCGCGTCAACCAAGACTTCGCCTTCTTCACCGGCGGCGATGTCGGCCTGAACTTCACGCAGCGCGAGAAGTCGCGCATCGTGGCCGAGTGGTTCATGGACCTGAAGGCCTCGCCGACCACCATCCCGGCCGGCATGCTGTCCGCGCCGAACAGCCTGGGCTTCGTGGGTCTGGGCAACTTCATCTCCTATGACGCCCGCGCCGCGGCGGCCCAGTTCTACAACCTGCGCGGCAACGTCCACAAGGACATCATCAACAAGGACTGGTCGGTCAAGGAAGACATCACCACGGTCTTCGCCAAGGCCGACATCGACACCGAGCTGCTGGGCCTGCCATTGCGCGGCAACCTGGGCGTGCAGGGCATCAACGCCAAGCAGAGCTCGACGGCCTTCAGCGTGCAGGCGGCCAGCCTGGCCAAGACCCCGGTCACGCGCGGCACCAGCTACACCGACTGGCTGCCCAGCCTGAACCTGACCTGGGCCGTTGCGGCCAATCAGAACCTGCGTTTCGGCGTGGCCCGCCAGATCACCCGCCCGCGCATGGACGACATGCGCGCCACGCAGGCCTACAGCGTCGACAACACTCGCGTGAACGCCGACGGCAACCTCGGCATGTGGACCGGCGATGGCGGCAACCCCGAGCTCAAGCCCTGGAAGGCCGATGCGGTCGACCTGTCCTACGAGTACTACTTCGGCAACAAGGGCTATGTGTCGCTGGCGGCCTACTACAAGGACCTGAAGACCTACATCTACAGCCAGAAGCTCAACATCAACTTCAAGGACCGCTTCGGCACGCTGGTGCCCCCGGGCAACCTGACGCCGTCGTCCAACATCGGCGAGTACTCCACCCAGGCCAACGGCACGGGCGGATCGCTGCAGGGCGTGGAGCTGGCGGTGTCGCTGCCGCTGAGCATGGTGGCCAATGTGCTGGACGGCTTCGGCGTGCAGGCCAGCTACGCCTACGTGGACAGCAAGATCGCCCCGTTCGGCCCCGGCGACTCGCGCCCGCTGCCGGGTCTGTCGCCCAACACCTACAACCTGACGGCCTACTACGAGAAGCACGGCTTCTCGGCCCGGGTCAGCACGCGCATCCGCGACGGCTTCATGGGTGAAGTGACTGGCTTCGGCGCGGACCGCACCTACGAGTACGTGAAGAAGGAGCAGGTCACCGACCTGCAGGTCGGCTACGAGTTCCAGAGCGGCATGGCCAAGGGCCTGTCGGTGCTGTTCCAGGTCAACAACGTGGGCAACGAGCCCTACGTCGAGTACTACAACAACGACCTGACGCAGACCAAGCAGTACACCCGCTACGGCAAGACCTATCTGCTGGGCGTGAACTACAAGTTCTGAGCGTCGCCCTGATGCTCGCGTGACAGCCCTTGCCGGAGCGATCCGGCAGGGGCTTTTTCTTCGCCGTGGCCGTGCCAACATGGTGCGGCCTCGCAGCTCTTACTTCCGCCATGTCCCTGATCCAAGACGTCGTCATCGTCGGCGGCGGCACCGCCGGCTGGATGACCGCCGCCGCCCTGTCCACGGTGCTGCGCGGGCGCTACCGCATCCGCGTCGTCGAGTCCGACGAGATCGGCACCGTCGGCGTCGGCGAGGCCACCATCCCGATGATCCAGCGCTTCAACCGTGTGGTCGGCATCGCCGAGAACGAGTTCATGCGCGCGACGCAGGGCACGTTCAAGCTGGGCATCGAGTTCGTCAACTGGGGCCGCCTGGGCGACCGCTACATGCACGGTTTCGGCAAGCTGGGCCAGGACCTGTGGACCGTGCAGTTCGAGCAGTACTGGCACCGCATGCGTGCGCTGGGGCGCGCGCAGCCGCTGGAGCAGTACAGCATCACCCGCATGGCGGCGCTGGCCAACAAATTCATGCCGCCGCGCCCCGACCTCGGCAACTCGCCGCTGGCGGAGATCGCCTACGCCTACCACTTCGACGCCAGCCTGTACGCGCGCTACCTGCGCGGCCTGGCAGAGCAGCGTGGCGTGCAGCGCACCGAGGGCAAGCTCACCCACGCCACGCGGCGCGGGGAGGGCGCGCACGCGGGCCACGTGGACGCGGTCGTGCTGGAAAGCGGCGAGCGCATCGCCGGCGACCTGTTCATCGACTGCTCGGGCTTCCGCGGCCTGCTGATCGAGCAGACGCTGCAGACCGGCTTCGAGGACTGGACGCACTGGCTGCCCTGCGATCGCGCGATGGCCGTGCCCTGTGAGTCCGTCAAGCCACTGACCCCTTACACCCGCTCCACCGCCCACCGCGCCGGCTGGCAGTGGCGCATCCCGCTGCAGCACCGCATCGGCAATGGCCATGTCTACAGCAGCGCCCACGTCAGCGACGACGAGGCGGCCGCGACGCTGCTGGCCAACCTTGACGGCAAGCCGTTGGCCGACCCGCGCCCCATCCGCTTCAGGACCGGCATGCGCCGGCTGGCCTGGAACCAGAACGTCATCGCCATCGGCCTGGCCGGTGGCTTCCTGGAGCCGCTGGAGTCCACCTCCATCCACCTGATCCAGCAGGCCATCCAGCAGCTGATCGACTACTTCCCCGACCGCGGCTTCAGCGCCAACGACGTCGCCGAGTTCAACCGCCACAGCCGTTTCCACTGGGAGCGCATTCGCGACTTCGTCGTCCTGCACTACCACCTGAACCAGCGTGACGACTCGGCGTTCTGGCGTGACTGCGCCCACATGAGCGTGCCGGACAGCCTGCAGGAGAAGCTGGACCTCTACCGCAGCCACGGCCGTGTCGTGCGGCGCGACAACGAGTTGTTCGCCGAGGTGGGCTGGATTCAGGTCATGGAAGGCCAGAACCTCGTGCCGCAGCGCCACCACCCGCTGGCCGAACTGCAGGACGAGCAGGCGACGCACGAGTATCTGGAAGGCGTGCGCGAAGTCATCGCCAAGTGCGTGGCCTTCATGCCCGACCACGCAGCCTACATCGCCGAGCACTGCGCGGCGCCCCGACCGTGAACCACCACCCCACCCGCCGCGCGGTGCTGGCCGCCGCCACCATCCTGCCCGCCATGAGCCTTGCCGCCGCCGACATGCCCCACCTGCCCTGGACCCGCCAGGCCGTTCTCTACCAGGTCAATGTGCGCCAGTACTCGGCCGCCGGCACGCTGGCCGCCGTGCAGGCCGACCTGCCGCGCCTTCAGGCACTGGGCGTGGACATCCTGTGGCTGATGCCCTGGCAGCCCATCGGCCGCAAGAACCGCAAGGGCACGCTGGGCAGCTACTACGCCATCAGCGACTACACCGCCATCAACCCCGAGTTCGGCACGCTGGCCGACGCCAGGGCTCTGGTCGCCGAGGCCCACCGGCTGGGGCTGAAGGTCATCCTCGACTGGGTGGCCAATCACACGGCCTGGGACCACCCCTGGGCCACGGCGCACAAGGACCGGTACAAGCTGAATGTCAAGGGCGAGGTCTATGCCGTCACGTTCAACGAAGGCCAGCCCGGCGAGGAGCATTGGGACGACGTCATCGGCCTGAACTACCAGAGCGCGGGCCTGCGCGACGCGATGGTCGATGCGATGAAGTTCTGGGTGCGCGAGGTGGACGTGGACGGCTTCCGCTGCGACGTTGCCAGCCTGGTACCCACCGATTTCTGGGTGCGTGCTCGCAAGGAACTGGACGCGCTCAAGCCCATGTTCATGCTGGCCGAGTCCGACGCCGTCGGGCTGCACAGCAGCGGCGCCTTCGACATGAGCTACGACTGGACGCTGGCCGACCAGGTGTTCAAGAAGATCGGCAAGGGCGAGGCGGGAGCACCGCTGCTGAAGGCCTGGCTGGCGAAGCAGCCGGCGGGTTACCCGGCGCATGCCTACCGCATGCGCTTCACCAGCAACCACGACTTCAACTCCTGGCACGGCAGCGACGCCGAGCTGTACGGCGCGGCGCATGCGGCACTGGCGGTGCTGAGCTTCACGCTGCCCGGCATGCCCTTGATCTACAACGGCCAGGAGTCGGCCCTGGCCAAGCGGCTGGCCTTCTTCGAGAAGGATGCCATCGAGTGGAAGGGCTATGCGCAGGCGGACTTCTACCGCGGGCTCATCGCGCTGAAGCACAGGCACCCGGCGTTGGCGGCGGGTCAGTACGGCGCGCCGGTCCAGCTGCTGGAGGCGCCGGCCGACGTGGTGGCCTTCGAGCGCCGGCTGGGCGCCGATGTGGTGCGCGTGGCGGTCAACCTGTCGAACAAGCCGCAGAGCTACCAGGGTGAGACGCTGCCGGCCTGGGGCTGGCGCATCGAATGAGGCTGCTGATCACCGGCCTGAACGGCACGCTCGCGCCGCGGCTGGCCGAGGCCGCCCGCGCGGCGGGGCACGAGGTCATGGGCTGGGACCGCGCCGCGGTGGATCCCGACGACGAGGCCCGGTCCGCCGACTGGCTGGCGCAGGTGCGGCCCGACGCCATCGCCCATCTGGGCATGGGCTCGGCGCGCTTTGCCGCCTTGCTGGCGGCGCGCTGCGAGCGCTTCGTCTTCACGAGCACCGCCATGGTCTTCGACCACCAGCCCGACGGGCCGCACGACGTGACCCATGAGCGCACCGCGAAGGACGACTACGGCCGCTACAAGATCGGCTGCGAGGACACCATCCTGGCCGCCAGCAAGACGGCGGCCATCGCCCGCATCGGCTGGCAGATCGACCCGACCCAGCCTGGCAACAACATGCTGAGGGCGCTGGACGACTGGCAGCGCCGCGACGGCCATGTGGCCGCCAGCCGCGCCTGGGTGCCGGCCTGCTCCTTCATGGCCGATACCGCCGCTGCGCTGCTGGCGCTGCTGCAGCAGCCACAGCCGGGACTGCATCACCTGGACAGCAACGCCGACGAGGCCTGGCACTTCGACGAACTGGCCCGGGCGCTGGCCCAGGCCTTCCAGCGCGACTGGCAGGTGCGGCCGCACGAGGACTACCGCCACGACCAGCGCCTGGTGGGTGGCGCCACGCGGCTGCCGCCGCTGTCAGAGCGTCTCGCCCGGCTGTAGCCACAGCTCGCGGCGCTGCAGTGGCGTCTCGGGCGGCAGCAGCGGGTTGCTCAGGCGCAGCACGCGCTGCGGCACCACCGGGTGGGCCTTCAGCACCGCGCCGTACTGCTCACGGTGCAGGCGCTGGAAGCTGCCGTCCGCCACCGCCGCCTCCAGGCCGGCCTTCAGCCGGGCGGCCAGCTCGGGCCGGCTGGGGCTGACGAACAAGTAAGCCGCGGCCGGGTAGTGCAGCATCAGCTCGGGCGCGATGGCCAACTGCGGATGGCGGCCGTCGGCCAGCTCGGCGTCGATCTCCAGGATGGAGCGCGGGAAGTAGTCAACGCGGCCGGCGGCCAGCATGCGGAACAAGGCCTCGTAGACGCTGCTGGTGCCCACCTGCAGGCCGTTGGCGCGCAGGATGGTGGTGTCGGGCCAGTCATGGCCCTGGCCGGCCAGGCGCTCGCGCAGGTCGGCCAGGCCGCGCACGCGGCGCCACTGCGCCAGCTCGCTGCGGCGCACCAGCAGCAGCCGCCAGCCCAGCAGGCCACGGTCGATGGGGATGCGCACCGGCAGCAGGCCCGAGGCCTCGCGCTGGCGGTCGGTCATGGTCCACATCACGTCTACCGGCGCCTGGCCCGATGCCAGCTCCACCAGCGTGCGGCCCTGCGTCATCTCCAGGTCGGTCAGGCGGATGTCGACCCTGCCGCCGTCGCGGTTCAGCGCCAGCTCCAGCAGGCGGCGCAGATAGGGCAGCTGCGGGTCGGGCATGCTGACGTGGCGTGGCAGCCGCACGGGCCGCAGCGTTTGCGCCGCCAGCGGGCGGGCGGCCGGCAGCAGCGGCAGGGTGAGCAGGGGACGGCGGCGCACGAACGTCGAGATTGAGGGCAACAGCCTCAATCATGCGTCAGACGGCGCCAAGCCCTCCGCGCGCGGTGCCCGGGTGCAGGGCAGGTCGTGCACCGGCCTCGCCGCGGCGTCCGTCCTGGAGGTGCATGGCGCCGGAACCCCGCCCAGACACCTGCAGGCCGGCAAGGCCCAGAGGGTTGAGGGTCAGTGGTTCGTCAGCACGAGGCCGGACAGCGGCTTCAGCGTCAGCGTCAGCCGGCCGGCCTTGGGGCGGGCGGTCGATCCGTCGAGCGGGTTCTTGAGCCGCGCCGTGGCGGCCAGTGCGGCCGGCAGCGTGATGGTCACCGTGCGCGGCTGCAGGGCGTTGTTGGTGGCGGTCAGTGCCCAGGCGCTGCCGTCCTGTCGGGCCAGCACCAGCACCTGGTCGTCGGTGTGCAGCGGCGCCAGCAGCGTGCCGTGGCGCAGCACCGGCAGCTCGCGGCGCAGCTTCACGAGGCGCCTGAACTCGGCCAGCAAAGACGCGTCGGGCTTGCCGCCCTCGTCGGCCCAGGGGTAGGGCGCGCGGTTGAACGGGTCGTCGCCGCCGCCGACACCCACCTCGTCGCCGTAGTAGATGGTGGGCGAGCCGGGGTAGGTCATCTGGAAGAACACGGCCAGGCGCAGGCGCTGCTTGGCCAGCGCCAGGTCTTGCGCCTCGCCGAAGTGGTGCAGCGCGCGCGGCTGGTCGTGCGTGGACAACAGGTTCATCAGCGCCGAGAAGGCCTGCTGCGGGTAGGCCTCGCGCAGCAGCTCCAGGTTGGCGGTCATCTGCTTCGCCGACTTGCCGGCCGCGTAGTCCAGCACCGCGTTGCGGAAGATGTAGTTCATCGTGCTGTCGAACATGTCGCCGAGGAAGTACTTGCTGGCATCGAACCAGGTCTCGGCCACCGTCAGCGCGTCGGGCTGCTTCGCCTTCACGGCGGTGCGCCACTCACGCCAGAAGTCGTCGGGCACCCAGGGCACCACGTCCATGCGCCAGCCGGCGGCGCCGCGGTCCAGCCAGTAGGCCGTCACCGAGTCGGGGTCGCGGTAGGCGTAGGCGCGCCAGGACGGCTCGTTCTTGTCCAGCTCCGGCAGGTCGGTCACGCCCACCCAGCCCTGGAACTGCTTGTTCGGATCGGTCTCGTCGGGCTTGAACTTGAACCACTTCGCGTAGGGCGACGCCGGGTTGATCTTGCCGCCGTCGAAGGCGCCGCCCGCGGGGAAGTTGTTGAAGCGGTTGAAGTAGGGCGAGTCCGCGCCGACGTGGTTCAGCGAGGTGTCGGGGATGACGCGGATGCCCCGCTTCGCCGCCTCGGCGCACAGGCGCTCGAAGTCGGCGTTGGTGCCGAAGGCGGGGTCGATCTGCTTGTAGTCGGCCGCGTCGTACTTGTGGTTGCTGGGCGCGCGGAACACCGGCGTCAGGTACAGCGCGTTGGCGCCCAGGCTCTGGATGTAGTCCAGCTTCGCGATGAGGCCTTGCAGGTCGCCGCCGAAGAAATCGTTGTTGAACAGCGTGTCCGAGCCGTCGCCCGTGCCCGGCTTGAAGGGCTTCTCGTTCCAGGTCGCATGGCGCTCGACGTCGCGGTCCTGGTAGCGGTCCTGCGGCCGGCCGCCGCCGGGGCGCGGGTCGTTGGCCTTGTCGCCGTTGCGGAAGCGCTCGGGGAAGACGTAGTAGTAGACGAGGTCCTTCGCCCAGGCCGGCACCTGGAAATCGGGCGCGTGAATGGTCTGGCGGTAGCGGCGCACGCGATTCAGGTTGCCGGGCAGGCGCTCGACGGTGGCGGGGCCCATGGAGCCTTTCTCGCGCGTCCAGTAGATGTTGTCCTTGTTGTTCTGCAGCGCGTAGACGCCCTGGTCGGTCTCGATCTCGAACCAGTAGCCGTAGATGCCCGTGGCCGGGAAGGCGTGGCGGGTCGTGAAGCCGCTTCCCTGGCCGTGGGGCCTTGGCGTCATCGCGATGCGGGCGATGGGCTCGTAGGCGAGTTGCTCCTGGTTGCCGGTCATCTGGCGGCGCTCGATCACCAGCGTGGCGCGCTTGAGACCGGGCACGTCATTGGCGATGGTGAAGCTGAACTCGCTGCCGGCCGGCTGCGCGCCGAAGGGCGCCTTGAACTGCGTGTCGCGCGAGTCGAAGCGTGTGGTCAGTGCGGCCTGGTCGGTGATGGGCTGGGATGGCGTGGGCGTGAAGCTCTTGGGGCCGACATCGAGGCGAGCGCTGCCATCGGCGGCGAAGGTCAGGCGCAGCGTGTGCTCGCCGCTGAATTCGCGCCTGAGGTTGCCGCTGCCTGCGCGGCTGGGTTGACCGTCGGCATTGCCGAAGGTGAGGGCGGGCGACCAGTCCTCGTCCGCGAGCTTGAACTCCTGGATGCCTTGCGTCTTGAGGTTCAGGAAGTAGGCATCGCAGCGGTACTCGAAGGCGTGTTCGTCGGACGCCGACCAGTTGTTCAGTCCGCCGCGCAGGTAGAGCGTGGCGCTGCCCAGCGGGGCTGGCTTGCATTCGGCTGCGAAGGTGGAGGGGACGAACGGAAGCAGCGCTGCACAGAGCGCGAGTTTCTTGAACATGAGGATCAGCCTTTGACGCCGCCCGCGGTCAGGCCGGACACGATCCAGCGCTGGGCGAGCAGGAAGACCGCCGTGATCGGCAGCCCGGACAGCACGGCCGCGGCGGCGAAGTCGCCCCACAGGAAGCGCTGGTCGTGAAGGAAGTACTTGGAGCCGACGGCGAGCGTGAGATTGCCCTCTTCACGCAGCAGGATGGACGCGACCGGGTACTCGATGATGGTGCCGATGAAGGCCAGCACGAACACCACCATCAGGATGGGCACGGCCATGGGCAGCAGCACGCGCGAGAAGGCCTGCCAGTGCGTGGCGCCGTCGACCTTGGCGTTCTCCTCGATCTCGACCGGGATGGTCTCGAAGTAGCCCTTGATGGTCCACACGTGCGTGGCGATGCCACCGAGGTAGGCCAGCACCAGGCCCGCATGCGTCTCGACGCCCAGCGCCGGCACATAGGTGCCGATGGTTTCGAAGATGGCGAAGATGGCCACCAGCGCCAGCACGGGCGGGAACATCTGCAGCAGCAGCATGCCGTTCAGCACCGGCTTGCTGAAGCTGAACTTCAGCCGCGCGAAGGCGTAGGCGGCGGTCGTCGAGATGGCGACGATGAGGAAGGCCGAGGCGGTGGCGATCTTGATGGAGTTCCACAGCCAGGTCAGCACCGGGAAGGGGGGCTGCACGAGGCTGCCGTCGGCGGCCTGGTAGGGAATGCCGAGGGCGAGCTTCCAGTGCTCCAGGCTGATCTCGGTCGGGATCAGGCTGCCGGTGGCGAAGTTGCCGGGGCGCAGCGAGATGGACACGACGGCCAGCAGCGGGAACAGCGTGATGGCGATGAAGACCCACATCACCGCGTGCGCGGCGAAGGTGCGCCAGCGGGCTTGTTTGCCGAGGACGATGGCCATGATTACTTCTGTGCCTTTGCCGACAAGCGAAGGTTGATGAGAGACAGCGCCGCCACCAGGAAGAAGATCAGCGTCGTGATCGCCGCGGCCAGGCCGAAGTCGGAGCCCGAGTCGCGGAAGGCGATGCGGTAGGTGTAGCTGACCAGGATGTCGGTCTGGCCCGCGGGCAGCTTGGTGGACAGGAAGTCCGGCCGGCCGTCGGTCAGCAGCGCGATCAACACGAAGTTGTTGAAGTTGAATGCGAACGCGCTGACCAGCAGCGGCGCCAGCGGCTTGATGATGAGCGGCGCGGTGATCTTGAAGAAGTTGGTGGCGGGGCTGGCGCCCACCAGCGCGGAGGCTTCGTACAGGTCAGCCGGGATGGCTTTCAGCAGCCCCGAGCACAGGATCATGATGTACGGGTAGCCCAGCCACACGTTGACGATGAGCAGCATCGTCTTGGCGAGGAAGGGGTCGGCGAACCACGCGGGCTTGACGCCGAACAGTGCGTCCAGGATGGCGTTGATCTCGCCGAAGTTCTGGTTGAACAAGCCCTTGAACACCAGGATGGAGATGAAGCCCGGCACTGCATACGGCAGGAACAGCAGCGTGCGGTAGGTGGTGCGGAACTTCATGCCCTCCCAGTTCAGCATCACCGCGAACAGCATGCCGATGGCGGTCGCGAAGAAGACCGTCAGAGCCGAGAACACCACCGTCCACGTGAAGATGGACAGGAAGGGGCCGCGGAACTCCGCGTCGAACAGCATGCGCGTGTAGTTGGCCGTGCCGATGAAGGCCTTGAAGCCGGGCTGCAGCACCTCGCCGCTGGCCGACTCGAAGAAGCCGGTGTCGCGGTTGGGCTTGAAGACCGTGCCGTCCGCGACGCGCGTCAGGCTGTCGTCGGCTTCTGATCTCCACTGCGGCTTGACGGGACCGAACTCGCGCAGGCCGAGGTAGTGCAGCGCGGTCTTGTCGGGCTGCACCAGCACCAGCCTGGCGAGCGCGTCGCGGTGCTTGACCAGTTCAGGCAGGGGCAGGGCGGCGGTCAGCGTAGCGCCGGCCGTGGGCGCGGCGAGATCCACGCGCAGGTCCTTGCCGGCGCGCAGCGCCAGCGGCGGCGACACCCAGCGCGGCGTGGTCTCGCCGTCAGCCTGCAGCGCCACCCGGAACTCCGCGCCGTCGGCATGCAGGCTGTAGCCCAGCACCTGCGCCTCCACCGCGTCGTGCTGCTCCAGCAGGTATTCGCGCACGCGGCTCTCGCTGAGCAGGTGGGTGCTGGAGTAGTTGGTGAAGCCGATCTGGGCCGTGTAGACCAGCGGGAAGGCGATGAAGATCAGCATGCCGGCGATGCCGGGGAACAGGTAGCGCCACGCAAAGCCGTCGCGGCTCAGGTACACGTAGAAACCGGCCGTCAGCAGCACCAGCAGGCCGGTGGCCCAGCCGGCCTGACCGGTCATGTAGACGGCGAAGACGAGGTACAGCGCGCCGACGATGAGGGCGACGACGGCGGGCCAGTACAGCGCCCGGCCCAGCTTTTCGGCAAAGGTGGGCGGCAGCGTCGAGTAGGCGCCCTGGCCGAGGGAGGAGGACAAGGCGTTCATTTGTTCAGCAGCATCCGTGCGGCGGCGCCGTCCAGCGCATCCTTCGGTGATTGCAGTCCGTTGGTGATGGCCTCCAGCGCCGCGTCCATCGCGGTCCAGAAGCGGCCCACCTCGGGGATGTTGGGAA
>CAMLKW010000127.1 GCA_946480605.1 uncultured Roseateles sp.
CCAGGCCGAGGCCTTCTCCGGCGCCGAGGTCAAGCACGGCCCGATGGCGCTGGTGCGCGACGGCTACCCGCTGCTGGTGTTTGCGCCGCGCGGCCCGGCCCAGGCCGGCCTGATCGCCATCGCCGAGGAGATGAGCGCCCGCGGTGGCCGCGTGCTGCTGGCGGCGCCGCTGGGCACGCCCTGCGCGGCCGGTGTGCAGATGCTGCCGCTGGTCACCACCGGCAACGAGGACCTCGACCCCATCGCGCTGGTGCAGAGCTTCTATCCGATGGTCGAAGCCCTGGCGCGTGCGCGCGGCTTCAACCCGGACGTCCCTCCCAACCTCGCCAAAGTCACCAAGACGCACTGACCATGAGCACCTTCGACCCCGGCCGCCTGGTGATGGTGGATATCCCCGGCAAAGCCCTCGACGCCGAGACCGCCGCCTTCCTGCGCGCGCAGAAGATCCGCTCGGTCTGCCTGTTCCGCAAGAACATCGGCAGCGAGGACGAGGTGAGGGCGCTGATGCGCGACCTCATCGAGGTGCTCGGCCCCGAGGCGTTGATCGGCATCGACCAGGAAGGCGGCGCCGTCGTGCGCGTGACCTTCCTGCCGCAGCCGCCGTCGGCCATGGCGCTGGGCGCCAGCGGCGACGCGGACCGCGCCGAGGCCGTCGGCGCCGCGGTGGCGCGCGGCTTGAAGTCGCTGGGCATCAACTGGAACTTCGCGCCGGTGCTGGACGTCAACAACAACCCGGCCAACCCGGTCATCGGCGAGCGCAGCTTCTCCAACGATCCGGTCGAGGTCAGCCGCCTGGCCGCTGCGTGGATGCGCGGCTCGCTGCGCGAGGGCGTGGCCTGCTGCGTGAAGCACTTCCCCGGCCATGGCGACACGCATGTGGACTCCCACCATGCGCTGCCCACGGTCGACAAGAGCCGCGCCGAGCTGAACGCGCTGGAGCTGGCACCGTTCAAGGCGCTGGCCGGCCAGGCTCCGGCCATGATGACGGCGCACATCGTCTACCCGCAGATCGACCCGGATCGGCCGGCCACGCTGTCGCCGCAGCTGATAGCCGGCATCCTGCGCCAGGACTGGGGCTACGACGGCGTCGTCATTACCGACGCGCTGATGATGAAGGCCGTGGCCGAACGCTTCGGCTATGCCAAGAGTGCCGTCATGGCCATCGCGGCCGGTGCCGACATGGTGCTGGCGCAGGGCTCGCTGGACGAGCAGCTGGTGGCCATCAACGCGCTGCGCGACGCCTTCGCCGATGGCCGCCTGACGCTGCAGCAGGGCGAGACGGCCAACCGTCGCCTGGACACGCTGGCCGCCGCCTACCCGGCGCGGTTTGTCGACGATGCCGCAGCCCGCACGGCTGACCACGTGCTGATGGCCCAGGCCTGGGCCGCCGGCCTGACCGCGCTGCGCGGCGCCAAGCCGCCCGCGCTGAACACGCTCATCCGCGTCATCGTGCAGGGCGACGTGTCCACCGACATGGTTTCGGAGGCCGGGCCCACGGGCCGCCAAGCCGTCGCGCTGTTCGAGGCCTTCACCGATGCGCAGATCCAGATGGTCGACGACATCGCCCAGCTGGACTGGACCACGGTGCCCAAGGACGGCCGCGTCAACGTGCTGGTGTCCACGCGCCGTGCGCGCTACGGCCTGGCTGCCAGCGAATGGCGACCGGACCTGCACCTGTCGCTGTGGAACCCCTACCAGACGCTGGACGTTGCCGGCCCGACCGTGCTGACCTGGGGCTTCGCGCCCGGAGCATTGGCCGGCCTGAAGGCCTGGCTGGAAGGCAAAACCCAAGCCACCGGCCGCGCGCCGCAAGGACTGCAATGAGCCAAGAACGGACTCCGATGCGGTGGGTGCCCACCCTGTACTTCGTGCAGGGCATGCAGTTCTTCGTCGTCATGCTCATCGCGGGCCTGATGTTCAAGAACCTGGGCGTGGCCAATGACCAGATCGCGCGCTGGACGGCCGTGCTGGGCCTGGCCTGGGCCATCAAGC
This sequence comes from uncultured Roseateles sp., assembly GCA_946480605.1. Next base: position 1,993 of record CAMLKW010000127.1, read on the forward strand.
CGCTGTGGAGCCCGTTCCTGGAGCTGGCGCGCAGCAAGAAGCTGATCGTCGTCATCGCGCAGTACGTCGGCGCCGTGGGCCTGGGCCTGATGGCGCTGGCGCTGCAGCTGCCGCACTGGTTTGCGGCGGCCATCATCGTGCTGTTCCTGATCGCCTACGCGTCGGCCACGCACGACATCGCCTGCGACGGCCTCTACATGTCATCGCTGGACGAGAAGCGCCAGGCCGCCTACGCGGGCTGGCAGGGCGCGTTCTTCAACTGCGCGCGCTTCTTCATCACCGGCGTGGTGCTGAAGATCGCCGGCTCGCTGGAAACGAGCATGGGCGCGGCCAATGCGTGGTCCACGGTGTTCCTGATGCTGGCCGGCCTGGTGGCCGTGCTTGCGACCTACAACGCGCGCACGCTGCCCGGCACGCTGACCACCGAGCACAGCGACATGACGGCGACCGGCGTCGCGACGCTGCTGAAGGAGGTCGTCATCGCCTTCTTCCAGAAGCCCGGCATCTGGCGCGCGGTGCTGTTCATCGTCATGTTCCGCTTCGCCGAAGGCCAGGTGCAGACCATTGGCCCGCTGTTCCTGCTGGAAGCGCGCGACAAGGGCGGCCTGGGCCTGACGACCGGCCAGGTCGCCGACGTCTACGGCTGGGTGGGCACGGGCGCCTTCCTGGTGGGCTCGGTGCTGGGCGGCTGGGTCACCAGCAAGCTCAGCCTGAAGCGCGCGATGCCGCTGCTGGTGCTGGCCATGTGCGTGCCCAACGTGACCTTCTACTACCTCGCGTCCGCGCGGCCCGCCGACCTGCCGCACATCGCCGCGGCCGTGGGCATCGAGATGTTCGGCTACGGCTTCGGCTTCGTCGGCATGATCCTGTACATCATGCAGGCCGTCGCGCCCGGCCGCTTCCAGACGGCCCACTACGCGCTGGGCTCGGGCGTCATGCAGCTGGGCTTCATCCTCAGCAAGTCCATCAGCGGCGACATCCAGCTGGCCATGGGCTACGAGAAGTTCTTCGCCTGGACCATCGCCTGCGGCGTGCCGGCCCTGCTGCTGCTGCTGTGGGTGCCCATGCCGCGCAAGAGCCAACCCACCGAGGCGGTGCCCGCATGAAATTCGCGCGGATGACCCTGCTGGCCGCCGTGGCGGCCCCCGCATTCGCCAACGGCGAGTTCTTCGACGACTTCTCGCAGGCCGACGTGGCCGCGCTGCGCGCCAGCGGCTGGGTGCTGCGCGAAGGCGGCGGCCACCCGGGTCTGCCGGGCACGCGCTTCGCGCCGGGCCAGTTCTCCGTCGCCGGCGGCCAGCTGAAGCTGCGCCTGGACACGGACGGCACCGTCGCTGGCACCGTGCAGCCGCAGCTGTGCGCGGCGCGCAAATTTTTGTGGGGCACCACCACCGCCCGCGTGCGGCTGCGCGACACGGGCTTCAAGGACACCATCGTGCAGGCCTTCTACCTGGCCGGCCCGCTGAAGCATGACTTCGACCCCGACTTCAGCGAGGTCGACTTCGAGTACCTGCCGCACGGCGGCTGGGGTGCGCCGGACACGCGGCTGTACGGCGTGTCCTGGCAGACCGTGCGCGTTGACCCCTTCCTGCCGTTCAACAGCGCGGGCCAGCACAAGGGCTCGCACGACGGCTGGCACATCCTGACCGTGCAGGTCGAGGCCGGCCGCGTGCGCCACTACGCCAACGACAAGCTGCTCAACGAGGCATCTGGCCGCAACGTGCCGGTGAAGCCGATGGCGATCAGCTTCAGCCACTGGCTGTCGGGCGGCGCCACGCCGGGCGCGCCGCGCTCGCATGAATTCGAGGTGGACTGGGTGCTGCATGCGCAGGGCCAGACCGTGACGCCCGCTGCCATGCAGGCGCGCGCCGCCGACCTGCAGCGCCAGGGCGTGGCCCGGCGCGACACCGTGCCCGAGTCGGGCCTGACGAGCGAGTGCAACATATGACCAAGCGCTTTCTTCTCGCTCTGGCCTTCGCGGCCTCGCTGGCCCAGGCGCAGACGAAGCCCGCGCCGGTCGTCGGCACCTACATCCTGGCCGAGCGCGGCGTCGGCGTCGTCGAGCAGCTCAAGCCCGGCCGCGTCTCGCACATCCTCTACGCCTTTCTGCTGATCTGCGGCGAAGGCCAGCGCTCGCAGGACGAGGCGGCCTGCAAGGGCCAGCCCAGGTTCGGCATCCAGCCGCATGCGGACCAGGAGATCTTCTCCGCCGCCTTCCAGCGCCTCAAATCACGAGACCCCAAGGTGCAGGTGCTGGCCTCGGTGGGCGGCTGGGGCGGGTCAGACCCCTTCTTCCACCTCGCGGCCACGGCCGAGGGCCGCGCAGCCTTCATCAAGCATTCGATCGACTGGCTGCGTGCGCACCCCGGCTTCGACGGCCTGGACATCGATTGGGAGCACCCCGGCAACAACGGTGCCGCCAACGGCGTGCAACTGGGCAGCCCGGCCGATGGCCAGCGCTTCGTCACGCTGATGCAGGAGTTGCGCGCGGGCCTGGACGCGCTGGGCCGCGAGACCGGCCGCCGCTACGCACTGACGGTGGCCATCAATACCACCAAGGAGCAACTGGTGCGCATGCCCATGGGCCCGGCTGCGAAGTCGCTGGACCTGGTGTTCATGATGACCTACGACTTCACCGGCCCGTGGACCAAGCACATCGGCAACCACACGGCGCTGCGCAGCAGCAAGCCCGGCGCCGAGAGCCTGGAGCTGTCGGTGGCCAACCTGAAGGCCGAGGGCGTGCCGGTCGAGAAGATGGTGGCCGGCGTCGCGATGTATGCGCGCGGCTTCGACGGCGTGAAGCCCGACGGCAGCTATGCCAAGCCCTGGCCCAATGCCGATGGCTCGATCGCGTTCAAGGACGTGGCCGCGCTGCGCCAGCAGGGCCTGAAGCCAGTATTCGACAAGGCCTCGCAGTCCTGGGCCATGGTGGGCTCGGAGAAGTACGTCGGCTACGACGACCCGCGTGCGGTTCGTGCCAAGGTTGCGTTCGCGAAGCAGGCCGGCCTGGCCGGTGTGTTCGCGTGGGAGCTGAGCCAGGACAACGGCGAGATACTCGACGCGATGAACACCATGAGGCCGTGAGCGCTGTGGTGGCGCGTGGCAGGGGATGGAGTCGACCATGAGGCCGGTTGAGGTCTGGCAGGTCGCCGATGAGGTGCCGCTGAAGGTGCGTCTGCAGCAGCGTGCCGCCCCCGTGCTGCTGAAGGGCCTGCTGGCCCACTGGCCCGCCGTGCAGGCCGGGCGGGGTGCGCCACTGGCCGTCTGCGACTACCTGCGCCGCTTCGACCGGGGGGTGGAGGTCTTCGCCACCAAGACCCGTGCGGCGGCCCGCGGCGTGATGGGGTACAACGACGACCTCACCGATTTCGCCTTCGTCAAGGCGCGCATGACACTGGCCGAGTTCGTGGCGAACCTCGCTGCCTACCTGCCCGCCGCGGAGGCCCCCGCCATCGCCGCGCAATGCGCCAAGGTCGGCGAGGTCATCCCCGGATTCCTGGATGAGAACCGGTTGCAGACCCTGCCGGGCGTGGCGCCCAACTTCTGGCTGGGCAATGCGCTGACGGTGCCGGTGCATCACGACCACCCGTACAACCTGGCCTGCGTGGTGGCGGGCCGGCGCCGCTTCACGCTGTTCGCGCCGGAGCAGGTGGGCAACCTCTACATCGGGCCGCTGGAGCACACGCCGTCGGGGGCGCCGATTTCGGTCGTGCATCCCAAGGCGCCGGACTACGAGCGCTATCCGCGCTACCGCGACGCGCTGGCGTCGGCGGTCGTTGCCGAGATGGAGCCGGGCGACGCCCTCTTCATCCCGCCGCTGTGGTTCCATCAGGTCGAGGCGCTGGAGAAGGTCAACCTGCTCGTCAACTACTGGTGGCCCGTCGCGGTCCAGGCGGACTTGCCCAGCCCCGCGAGCGCGTTGATGCAGACCCTGCAGGTGCTGAATGCGTTGCCGCCGGCACAGCGCGAGGCCTGGGCGGCGATGTTCGAGCACTATGCCGTGCAGCGCGACCGCGATCCAGCCGCCCACATCCCCGAGGCCTGGCGAGGCGTGCTGGCACGGCGCGGGAACGCGTGATGCGGGCGATCAAGGAACTGCATGGCGTCACGCGCCAGCGCTTCGAGAACGAACTGCTGGCGGGCTACGAGCCGGTCGTGCTGCGCGGCGCGGCAGCGCACTGGCCGCTGGTGCAGCAAGGCCGTGCGGGCCTGCAGCCCTGTCTGGAGTACCTGATGGGCTTTGATGGTGGCAAGCCGGTCGACGCCATCCTCGCCAAGCCGGAGCCCGCGCGGGCCTTCGGCTACAAGCCGGATCTCGCCGGTTTCAACTTCGCCCACGACAAGCGGCCCTACGCGGCGCTGTTCGAGCAGCTCTGGCGCTACAGCCACTTTCCCGACCCCCCGGCGCTGGCCGCGCAGAGCGCCTTGGTGGCCGACGCGCTGCCGGGCCTGGAGCGGGCGAACCCGCTGCCGCTGCTGGACGCAGCGGTGCAGCCGCGCATCTGGATCGGCAACCGGGCCACGGTGCCGGCGCACTTCGACGATTCGCACAACATCGCCTGCGTGGCCGCCGGCAGGCGGCGTTTCACGCTGCTGCCGCCGGCCTGCGCGCCGCTGCTCTATCTGGGGCCGCCGGACTACGCGCCGACGCCGGCGCCGATGTCTGTCGTGCCCGACCTGCATCGAGCCGATCCGGCGCAGTTCCCGCTGGTGGGCGAGGCGCTACAGCAGGCGGTGGTGGCCGAGCTGGAGCCTGGCGATGCGATCTACATCCCGCCACTGTGGTTCCATCAGGTCGAGGCCCTGGCGCCGCATCTCAACATCCTGATGAACTATTGGTGGCGCCCCGAGGCCGGGCCCGGCCGGGCGGACGATCTGCACATGGCCGCGATGCACCTGGCCATGCTGGCGCTGCGTCATTTGCCCGACGCGGAGCGCGAAGGCTGGCGGGCGCTGTTCGGGCACTACGTGTTCGGTGCGCGCGGCGAGGCGCTCCGCCACATCCCCGAAGGCCAGCGCCACCTGTTCGGTGAACTGGACGCCGCGGCCGATGCCGCCATTCGGCGGGATCTGCGGGCCCGGCTTTGACTCACCACAGATAGAGCTGCAGCGTCTTGTCGCCCACGCGCGGCGGGATGTGGGCCAGCAGCTCACGGTGATCGGGGAAGTTCATGGCGCTGCGTGTGACGAAGTCGTCCACCGCCTCCAGCTTGTGCCGTGCCTGGTGCGGCGTGGGCGCTTGCAGTTCGTCGGGAAACACACCCATGCCCGCCAGCAGCGCGTACCAGGACACGATGGGGTAGCCCTGGCCGAAGCGGCCCTGCTTCAGCCCCGCGGCCAGCGGCTTGCGGGACATCCAGGTCATCAGCACGCCTTGCAGCGAGTCCGACAGGTGCATGTTCTCGGCGTTGGCGCGCCAGTAGTCGGTGTCCGTGCGCGAATTGGTCTTGTAGTGCGCCACGATGTAGTCGCGCGTGTTCTCGAAGCGCGTGCGCATGAACTCGTTGAAGCGCTCCTGCGCCGCGGGGCCCACGTCGCCCTGCTCCAGAGCCTCCACCAGCGCCGCGGCCGTGCGCTGCACGAACAGCAGTGCCGTGGCCTCCAGCGGCTCGATGAAGCCTTGCGACAGGCCCACAGCGACGCAGTTGCGGCTCCACTGCTTGGCCATGCGGCCGACGCGCATCTTCAGGTGGCGGGCCGGCACGTCCGACGCCAGCAGCCCGAGGTGGCGGCGCAGCTCGGTCTCGGCCTGGTCCGCGGAGCAATGCGCGCTGCTGTAGACGTAGCCGTTGCCGCGGCGGTTGGTCAGAGGGATCTTCCATGCCCAGCCGTGGCGCAGTGCGGTGGCCGTGGTCTGTGATTCGATGGGACCGTCCAGCGGCGTGGGCATCGCGATGGCCGCGTCGTTGAACAGGTTGTCGGCGTAGGGGATGAAGGGCGTCTTCAGCGCCTGGCCGATCAGCAGCGATGCGAAGCCGGTGCAGTCGACGAAGAAGTCGGCCTGCAGCGTGTCGCCGTCGTCGAGCAGCAGGCGGGCGATGTCGCCTTGCTCATCGAGTTGAACCTGCGTGACGTGGCGCTGCAGGTGCGCGACGCCGCGCTCGACGGCCTTGCGGCCCAGGAACTGCCCGAGCAGCGTCGCGTCGAAGTGGTACCCGTACCAGATGTCGAACGGAAAGTTGCGCCCGGCCCGTGGCCCCTTGCCCTGGCGGGCCAGTGCGGCGGCCACGAAGAAGCGGTCCGGGTGGGCGTACACGTCCGCGCCCTCCAGTCGCGCGTGCACGTTGTCCACGAACTGATGCATGGTCATGTTGTCCAGCATCGATGCGAAGGGGTGGAAGTAGCGCTCGAAGCCCGGCTTGGTGGACCAGCCCTCGAAGGTGATGCCGCTCTTGTAGGTGGCGTTGCAGGCCGGCATCCATTCCGACTCCTCTAGCCCCAAGCCGTCGAAGAAGCCGCGCAGCCACGGCGTGGAGCCTTCGCCGACACCGATGATGCCCACCTGCGTTGACTCCAGCACGGTCACCTTCAGGCGCGGGCCGTAGGCGGTGCTGGCCAGCATCAGCGCTGTCATCCAGCCGGCCGTGCCGCCGCCGACGACGCAGACATGGTGGACGGGCGGTGGTGCGTCCGTCGAGCCGCTGATCGGACGCGCGGTGACGTGCTGATTGAAGACGGTGGCGGTATCGGTCATGGGGCTCGGAAAGGAAAAAAGGGGAACGCGTCGTGCGCGCTCCCCTTTTGATTCTGGTCCAGCCGGCCGGGTAGGCAGGCCGGGATGCTGAGGCCGTCGAGGCCAGCCGATCAGTACTTGATCCGGGCGGTCAGGTAGAACTGGCGGCCGTTCTTGTAGATCGCGCGCGGCTGGGACTTGAAGTCGCCGTAGTATTTCAGCGTCGGGTCGTTCAGGTTTTGCGCGTCCAGGCTCATGGCGAAGTGGTCATTGAGCTTGTAGCCCAGCGAAGCCGACAGCACGGCGGCACCGCGCTGGAAGTAGTCGGTGCCACGGTCACGACCCAGGTAGTTGTCCGAGTTGTAGCCGTAGTTGACGCGCGCCGAGAACTGGTCGTTCTCGTAGAAGCCGTTCAGGTTGGCGGTGTGCTTCACCGCGCCGCGCAGCACGTGGCCGGTGGCGTCGTGCGCATCGGCGAAGGTGTAGTTGGCACCGATGCCGAAGTTGTTGAACACCGGGGTCTCGAACGCGAACTCCAGACCCGTGACGCTGGCCTTGCGGTTGATCTGGGTGGTCAGATCGAACGGGGCCGTGACACGCTGGTTGCTCGGCGAGCCTTGCTGGCCGCCGGCAGGCGTGACGTCCGTGGAGGCGGTCACGCGGCGAATGCCGTCGGTGATGTAGCTGCCGATGTTCATGTGGAAGGCGCCCATGGACACGAAGGCTCGGGGTGCGAAGTACCACTCGATGTTGGCATCGAAGTTGGTCGAACGGATCGGGTCGAGGTCGGGGTTGCCGCTGGTGCCGGTGCCCACGGCCTTGCCGGTCGGGTCGGAGTAGCCGCCCAGCAGTTGAGCCGCCGACAGCGCGGTGTAGTCCGGGCGGGTCAGTGTGCGCGACAGCGACAGGCGCGCCACGACCTTGGGCGTCACGTCAATGCGGATGCTGGCGCTCGGCAGGGCATCCGTATAGCTGCGGTCATGGTAGGTCTGGTAGTAGCCCGTGGGGTCGGTCCAGTTCGGGCCCACAGCGGCGAAGGCGGATGGGACATAGCCCGGCAGTGTCTTGTCGCTGGTGGGCTTCCAGATCAGCGTGCTGGACTTGGTGCGCACCAGGCGCAGGCCCACGTTGCCGTTCCAGCCGTCGCCTTCGAGGTTGCCCTGCAGGTAGCCGGCCGACGACTCTTCCTTCACGGCGTACTCATGCGTCACCATGCGGCGCGAGATGTCGCGGTTGGAATACTTCTGCGCATAGGCGGCCAGCGCTTCCGCCGTCGGATAGGCGATGCCCGTGGGGAAGCCACCACCCAGACCGCTGCCGAAGTTGCCGGGGTAGGTCTCGGTGTAGGCTGAGGCGGGGAGCGGGTTGGCGAAGGGGTCGGTACCCCAGTTCGGGCCCTGGTTCACGATCGGACCGTCGGTGTAGCGGTCATGCTTGGCGCCGCGCAGGCCGAACTTCAGGCTGCGCAGCATGCCGACGTCGAGCTTGTACTCGGCGTCCACCTGTGCCCAGCTGTCCTTGTCCTGCACGATGACGTTCTGGTCGCCGAAGATCCAGTCGGTGCCCGACGGCTTGAGCGCCGCGGCGTTGGCATTGCCGATGTTGAATGCCGGCGCTTCGCCGCTGCCTTTGAGCTGGAAGCCGCCGCCGGAGGCGGTGACGTCGCCTTCGTACACGTCCTGGCTGATGGTCTTGCCCGTGCCGTGCGAGGTGCCCGCGTTGCCGGACAGCTTCAGCTTGTCGCTGACCTTCCAGGAGCCTTCCAGATTGACGAAGTTCGTCGCGGCCGAGGCCTTGCGCGAGATCAGGTCGTACACGCCGAAGATCGTGGGCGTCGTGAACGTGTAGTTGGCCGAGGTCAGGATGTTGGTCGTGGGGTCGATCGTGAAGTTGCTGATCTTGGCGTTGCGGCTCAGCGCCCACTGGTTGGACAGCATGTAGTTGCGGTTGTAATTGTCCGCATCCATCTTGGACGAGAAGCCCGTCAGCGTCACATCCACATCGCTGTTCGGCTTGATCTGTGCGCTGATGAGGCCGCCCTTGCGATCGCGCTCCTGGGTGAACAGGGCCGAGCCGATCAGGTTGGGGAACAGCGTGCCCACGGGGATGCCTGCAGCGACCAGCGTGGGGTGCGACGCAGCCGTGACGGGCGTCAGCGACTGCGCGCCGTCGTGAGCGAAGGTCTCGACACCGTCGCGGCGCAAGCTGCGCTTCTCGCTGAATGCCTGCACCAGCACGCCGAAGGTCTTGGCCTCATTCTTCCAGGCGAAGAGGGCGCTCATTTGCGGGTCGGTCTTCTTCGGCAGGTCGGCATGGACGGCGCCCAGGCTGGCTTCGAAGGTCAGCGCCTTGGCGAACTCCAGTGGCTTGCGGGTGACGATGTTCACCGCGCCGGCCGTGCCGCCTTCGATGTCCGACGCGGAAGCGTTCTTGTGTACTTCGACGCGGCTCACCAGTTCCGACGGCAGCAGCGAGAAACTGACCGAACGGCCAACGCCGGCGCCTGTCTGGTCCAGCACGAACCAGTCGCCATTGGCAACCGAGTGGCCGTCCAGCAGCGTCTGGGTCAGGCTGGGGTTGGTGCCGCGCAGGCCCACGCGGTCGCGCTCGTCAAAGCCGCCGGATCCGCCCGACGGGCTGTTCAGGATGGTCACGCCCGGAATGCGTGCCAGCGAGTCGGCCACGTTCTTGTCCGGCATCTTGCCGATGTCTTCGGCGGAGATGACGTCGATGTGCGTGTCGGCGTTGCGCTTGACGCTGAGCGACTTTTCTTGGGATGCGCGGATGCCGGTCACGACGACGGCCTCCAGCTGATTGGGCGTCGCTGCCTGCTGCGCCATGGCGGCGCTGCCGGCGCCGAGCAAGGCGATGAATACCGCCTGCGAGATGGGGGTCTGCTTGACCTTCATGAACGGTTCCTCTTTGTGGCCAATGAATCGGGTCGGGCGGCGTCGCTCAGCTGATGACATACCACCTTCAGTCCGGTTGCGAGCATCCGCTACAGCGGTGCGCCAGCAACCAGCGCAATGCCACTGTAGCGATGGATAACGCCACTTTGCTACCAATTTAATCTGAGTGGTTTCCCGAGTGCTGCGGGCGGCCAGAGGAAAGGCTTTGACTTCTGTCTATGGAGTGAAGCTCGGCATTTGATGATTGGTATCTTTTTGGTATTGTTTTTCAGGCTTGCAGCTGTTGTGCCGTGGCGACGCCGAGATCGTGCGGGCGCTTGATCTGCTTGCGCGTCCGCGGGACTGGTAGCTGGGTGGACTTGAGATTGCTTGTGTGGCGCCGTTGCGCCGGCGCGAGCACTGGGCGGGCAACTGGCGCCGTGTGCGCGGGCATATTTGTGCCGGCCTCTGTTGCGTCGCGCAAACCCTGTGCTATAGTTGCGGGCTTGCCTCAGGAGGGGTGGCCGAGTGGTTAAAGGCAGCAGACTGTAAATCTGCCCGCATTGCGTACGCTGGTTCGAATCCAGCCTCCTCCACCAAGATTTGCTCGCGCAGGTCGAGGTCAAGAGCTCCCAGGGCGGGAGTAGTTCAATGGTAGAACCTTAGCCTTCCAAGCTAATGACACGGGTTCGATTCCCGTTTCCCGCTCCATCGGAAGTTGAAGGTGTCGTGTCGAGATATCGACACAGGTTTGCTGATAAGGTCATCAATCCTGTGTCGATGCCCATGTGGCTCAGTGGTAGAGCACTCCCTTGGTAAGGGAGAGGTCACGCGTTCGATCCGCGTCAAGGGCACCACAAATTCTTTCTTTTTCTACTCGTTTCAACGGGTTCGCCTCAGGAGCGCAAGATGGCAAAAGGCAAGTTTGAACGGACCAAGCCGCACGTGAACGTGGGCACGATCG
>CAMLKW010000128.1 GCA_946480605.1 uncultured Roseateles sp.
AGCCGCCGGTGCCGAAGCCGGTCTTCAGCCGCGTGATGCAGACCTTGCCCGGGCCCACGCCGACCTTGGTCGCGTCCGCGCCCCAGTTCTCCAGGTCGATGACGGCCTCGGGCGTGCCGACGTTGCCGGCGATGACGAAGGTGTCGGGCAACTTCTGCTTGATGTGGGCGATCATGCGCTGCACGCTCTCGGCGTGGCCGTGCGCGATGTCGATGGTCAGGTAGTCGGCGCCCACGCCCTCGGCGGCGAGCTGGTCGATCAGCTCGTAGTCCGCCGGCTTCACGCCCACGCTCAAGCTGACGATCAAGCCCTTGTCGCGCATGGAGCGCGCATAGGCCAGGCTGTCCAGGTCGAAGCGGTGCATCACGTAGAAGAAGCCCTCGCGGGCCAGCATCTCGGTGATGGACTCGTCGACGACGGTCTTCATGTTGGCCGGCACGACGGGCAGGCGGAAGCGGTGCGGGCCGAACTGCACGGAGGTGTCGCAGTCCGACCGGCTGTTCACGCGGCATTTGCGCGGCAGCAGCAGGATGTTGTCGTAGTCGAAGATTTCCATGTTCAAGTTCGCAAGTACGGCGTGCGTTGAGCAGTGCACGACCTGGGCTGCGAGCGCTTGACTTGGCGCTTCCGGCTTCCTGCCGCCCGTGGAGCGGGCAAAAAAAACCGGACGCCAATATTTGGGCCCGGTGATTGATTCTACGCAGGGATCAATGGCCAAAAAAGCGCTGGTGTATGCGCCGCGTCGTCCACCAAACGCCCGCCAGCACGACCGGGATCGCTGCCCCCGCCGCCAGTTCCGGCGCCACCGGCAGCCAGCCCTCGCTCTTCAGCGCCTTGAAGCCGTACAGCAGCAGGCTGACCACGTAGTACGTGATCGCCGCCAGCGACAGGCCTTCCACGGTGGCCTGCATGCGCAGCTGCGTGCGCTGGCCGTCGCCGAGCTGGGTCAGCAACTGCTGGTTCTGTGCCTCGGTGGCGATGTCCACGCGCGTGCGCAGCAGCGCGCTGGCGCGCGTGATGCGCTGCGACAGGCGGGACAGGCGCTGGGCCGTCGCGTCCACCGTCGCAATGGCGGGTGACAGCCGGCGCTGCATGAACTCGCCCAGTGTCTGCGTGCCCGCCACCTTGCCCTCGTGCAGTTCCTCGATGCGGGACTCGACGATGGCGTGATAGGCCAGCGTCGCGCCGAAGCGGTACTGGTGCTGGGCGGTGGCGTGCTCCACGCGGGCGGCGGTGGAGATCAGGTCGTCCAGCAGCTCGGCCTCGGACGCGCCGCGCGCCTGCAGCCGGGCCGTGATGGTGGCCAGCGTGGCCTCCACCTCGGCCAGCGTGACGCCCAGCGCCTTGGCCGCGGGCAGGCCGCGCAAGGCCATCAGCCGGTAGGTCTCCAGCTCCAGCAGGCGCTGGCAGATGCGGCCGGCGCGGGTCTCGGGTGTGCCAGGCTCGGCCAGCACGACGATGTGCTCGAAGCCCGTGGCCCGCAGGTGGAAGTCGGTGACGACCAGCGAATGACCGCCCATCGTGGACGCCACGACCGCCTGCTCGCCGAACCAGGCCTGGGCCTCGACCAGCGCGCTGGGCGTGAAGGTCAGCGGCCGCTCCAGCATGACCAGCTTGATGGCCGCGATGGTGCGGCCCGGGATGCGGCCCAGCCAGTCCGGTGCGACGCGCAGCGCCAGCCGGTCCAGCGCCTGCGGCGAGGGCACCGCATCAGCCGGCAGCGGCTGCAGGATGGAGTAGCGTGTGAACTCGGCATGGCGCTCCCATTTCATCGAGAAGCCACCGCAGCGCAGGCGCACGAAGTTGCCGTTCAGCGCCGTCTCGGCCAGCTCGTGATGGCCGGGCAGCAGGCGCAGGTGGGCCAGCTCGTCGGCACGGCTGACGTCGTCGTTCAGCACGGCGATGTGGACGATGACGGCCGGCAGGCGGATGCGTGCGGGAGGCCGCGCGTGCACCTCGTTGTGCAGCACCAGGCGCAGTGAGTCATCGGGAGGAAGGAGACTGTCTTCGTGCATGGCGTCCAGTCTGGTGCCGGCTGAGGGCGTCAGCATGGCTCGGTAAGATTTCAGGCTTCGTACATCAGCAGGGCGACCTCTTCATGCAAGCTTCATTCCCGCCCGTCGTCATCTCCGGCACCGGGCTGTACCGTCCCCCGCACGTCATCACCAATGCCGAACTGGTGGAGGCGTTCAACGCCTACGCCGACCGCCAGAACGCGCTCCATGCCGACGCCATCGCGGCCGGTGAGCGCGCCGCGATGACGCACTCCAGCGTGGAGTTCATCGAGAAGGCCTCCGGCATCAAGCAGCGCTACGTCATCGAGAAGGACGGCGTGCTGGACCCGGCCCGCATGTACCCGAAGTTCGCGCCGCGTGGTGACGACGAGATCTCGCTGATGGCGGAGATCGCCGTGGACGCCGCGAAGCAGGCGCTGCAACAAGCCGGCAAGACCGGCGCCGACATCGACGCCGTGCTTTGTTCGAGTGCCAACATGCAGCGCGCCTACCCGGCCATGGCGGTCGAGATCCAGCAGGCGCTGGGCGCGGGCGGCTACGGCTTCGACATGAACGTGGCCTGCTCGTCGGCCACCTTCGCGCTGGAGCAGGCCTACAACGCGGTGCGCTCGGGCGCGAGCAAGTGCGTGCTGGTCGTCAACCCCGAGATCACGTCGGCCCACCTGGAATGGCGCGACCGCGATTGCCACTTCATCTTCGGCGACGTCTGCACGGCGCTCATCGTCGAGCGCGCCGACACGGCCACCGGCGCGGAGCAGTGGGAGATCCTGGGCACGCAGCTGGCCACGCAGTTCAGCAGCAACATCCGCAACAACTTCGGCTTCATGAACCGCGCCGAAGACCGCGACCCCAACGCGCGCGACCTGACCTTCTATCAAGAGGGGCGCAAGGTCTTCAAGGAAGTGGTGCCCATGGCCGCCGCCCACATCGAGGCGCACCTCGGCAAGCTGGGCCTGGAGCCCACGCAGGTCAGCCGCTACTGGCTGCACCAGGCCAACCAGGGCATGAACCAACTGGTCATCAAGAAGCTGGTGGGTGCCGATGCCGGCGACGAGATCGCGCCGCTGATCCTGAACGAGTACGCCAACACGGCGTCGGCCGGCTCCATCATCGCCTTCCACCACCACCGCGGCGACCTGAAGGCGGGCGACGCGGGTGTCATCTGCTCCTTCGGTGCGGGCTACTCCATCGGCAGCGTGGTCGTCCGCAAGCGTTGATCGTCAGAAGCGCAGAGACAGCCCGGCGGTCCAGCTCCAGTCGGGTGCCGCGCGGTTGAGACCGCGGAACACGGCGGCGTCCAGCCGCGCGTCGTCGCTCAGAGGCCAGGCCAGGCCGGCAGCGAACGTGGCCACATTGCCGCCGTGACGGCGCGCCGCCAGTTGTTGCGCGGCCAGCTCGGTGAAGGCCTCCAGCCGTTCGCCCAGCGGCAGCCCCAGGCTGGCGGACAGGTGGCCGGCCGTGAAGCGTCGGCCCTCGTCATTGCGATCCAGGGCCAGGCCCGCCATGGTCCCCAGCGACCAGCCGGCGGGCAGGTCCCAGCTCGCCAGCAGGCTCAGGCCCGGCCGCCAGCCACGACCCTTGAAGTCGCCGCTGCCGCTGGGCGTGGCCACCTCAAGCAGCCAGCCCAGCGCGGGCTGGCCGTCGCCGTCGGCCGCCAGTTGCCGCTTGATGCCCATCGCCAGGTCGCCGCGGCCGCGTGCCGAGGGCTTGCGTTGGCGCAGCCAGCCGTCGGTCTCCACACGAAGTTCCGTCTGACCGGCCAGGCCCACGCGCAGCAATGCGGGTGTCGAGCGCAGCCGGGTGTCGCCGTCGCGCTGCCAGGCGCCACCTGCCTCGATCTGCCAGCGGCCAACGGCCATGACGTCGGGGCTATTGGTGAAATCGGGCCGGTCGGCCGAGATCGCGTCGTCCGCCCGCGCGGGCAGGCAGGCCATGGCCAGCAAGACAAAGGGCAGCAGCTTCATCGTGGGGCGGTGGGGGGATTGGCCGCAATGTATGCGGCCTGCCGCCGCATCCCATCACCTGTGCTGCGCGCCCTTGCAGGGAGAAGACAGATGAAGTGGCGAAACCTGGGATGCATGACCTCGTTGCTGCAGGCGTTCGCCGCCGGGGCCAGCGATCTGCCGCGCAAGCAGTTCGAGATCCGCGAGGAGCAACTGGGCACGCGGCTGGGCCGCGCCGCCCTCCGCTCGGCGCTGCCGCTGAACCGCCGCTATGCCGAGCTGGACGAGGCCGAGAATGAAGGCATGCCCGCCGCCGACGAGGCGCACCCCGCCGAAGGGCTGATGCCGGTGTTCCAGGCGATCCAGGTCGGCATGGAGAAGCTGGGCACGCAGGGCCAGCTGACGCTGGTGGCCGATGTGGGTGCCAGCGGCAAGGTGCAGCACGTGGACACCTTCGGCAGCGTGGACGCCGACTTCGCCCGCTTCACGTCCAAGGTGCTGGTGGCCACGCCGTTCAAGCCGGGC
This sequence comes from uncultured Roseateles sp., assembly GCA_946480605.1. Next base: position 4,484 of record CAMLKW010000128.1, read on the forward strand.
GTCTGCGCCGGCAAGCGCTGCTCCATGCAGGCTGTGCTGCGCATCTCGTTCTCGCAGCTGCAGCAGTGAACGCGGCCGTGTGGGCTATCGTGCCGGCATGAGCGACCTGACCTTCTTCTGGCACGACTACGAAACCTTCGGCCGCGTGCCGCGCCGCGACCGGCCCGCGCAGTTCGCCGGCCTGCGCACCGACGCCGAGCTGAACGAGATCGGCGAGCCGCTGATGCTGTACTGCCAGCCGGCGCCCGACTACCTGCCCGACCCCGAGTCCTGCCTGCTGACCGGCATCCTGCCGCAGCACTGCCAGCAGCGCGGCGTGCCCGAGCACGAGTTCGCCGCCAGCATCGAGACCGTGCTGGCGCTGCCGGGCACCGTGGGCGTGGGCTACAACAGCATCCGCTTCGACGACGAGGTGACGCGACACCTGTTCTGGCGCAACCTCATCGACCCCTATGCGCGCGAATGGCAGAACGGCTGCGGCCGTTGGGATCTGCTGGACGTGGTGCGCTGCGCCTACGCGTTGCGGCCTGACGGGCTGGAGTGGCCCAGGCATGAGGACGGCCGCCCCAGTTTCAAGCTGGAGCACCTGACCATCGCCAACGGCGTGGCCCACGAGGCGGCGCACGATGCGCTTTCGGACGTGCGCGCGACCGTCGCGCTGGCGCGCAAGCTGAAGGCCGCGCAGCCCAAGCTGTGGGACTTCTGCGTGAAGCTGCGCAGCAAGCAGGCGGTATGGGACGAGATTGGCGTCGGCAAGCCCTTCCTGCACATCTCCGGCATGTACGGCCCCGAGCGCGGCTGCATCGCGCTGGTGTGGCCGCTGGCGCCGCACCCGACCAACAAGAACGAGCTGATCGTGTGGGACTGTGCGGCCGATCCGACCGAGCTGCTGGGCCTGAACGCCGCCGCCATCCGCGAGCGCATGTTCACGAAGCAGGACGCGCTGCCCGAGGGCGTCACGCGGCTGCCCATCAAGACCATCCACGTCAACAAGAGCCCCATCGTCATCGGCAACCTGAAGACGCTGAGCCCTGCGATGGCCGAGCGCTGGGGGCATGACGTCGAGGCCCAGCTCGCCAATGCACGGGTGCTGGCCGAGAAAGGCCGCTTGCTGGACGGCCTGTGGGGTGACGTGTTCCAGCGCGAGCCCTTCGCGCCCGCCGACGTGGACGAGGATCTGTACGGCGGCTTCATCGGCAACGAGGACCGCCGCGCGCTGAACCGCGCACGCACGATGACGCCCGAGCAACTCGCCGAACGTGCGGCCCAGGGCAAGCTGGCGTTCCAGGACGGACGCCTGGACGAGCTGGTGTTCCGCTGGCGCGCCCGCAACTTCCCCGCCAGCCTGTCGGCCGAGGAGGCCGAGCGCTGGCTGAACCACCGCGCGGCGCGCCTGCACGAAGGCGAGGGCGGCGCGCAGACGCTGGCGGCGTTCATGGAGCGGATCGACCAACTGGGCGAAAGCGCCGACGAGCGCGGCGAAGAAATCTTGTCGGCGCTGTACGACTACGCCGAACAGATCGCGCCTTAGCGCTGCAGGTACTTGTCCCGCAGCTTCGTCTGCCGGTCGCTCAGCTCCACCTCGCGCCCCTGGATGAACACGCGCTCGATGCGCGTCGCCTGCTCCAGCGGGTCGCCGTCGGCGACGAACAGGGTGGCCAGCTTGCCGACCTCCAGCGAGCCCAACCGGTCGGCGATGCCCAGGATCTGGGCCGGGTACAGCGTGACGGCCTTCAGCGCCTCGTCGTCGGACAGGCCGTAGGCGCGCGCCTGCGCGGCCTCGAAGGGGAGGTTGCGGGCATTGGTCGAATCCCGACCGCCGTCCGCAATGCAGAACTGCACGCCGGCCGCGGCCAGCTTGGCGGGCAGAGAGAACAGCGCATCGGGCGGGTCGTCGCGGCGCAGAGGCAGTCGCAGCAGGCCGTCCACGATGACGGGGATGCGACGTTCGCGCAGCGTGTCGGCCACGCGCCAGGCGTCGGCGCCGCCGACGATGACCAGCTTCAGCCCATGCCGTGCTGCGAAGTCCAGCGCGAAGCGGATCTGCGCCATGTCGTCGGCATGCATAAATACGGGCCGCGCAGGTGCCGCGCTGGGAGCCGTGGGCAGCACGGGCAGCATGGCTTCCCAGCGTGTGTCGATGGGCAAGGCCGCATCGGCCGCGCGGGCCAGCGCATAGGCCTTGGCCGACTCGAAGGCGTCGTCCAGCAGCTTCAAACGCGCTTCGGTGGAGCGGCGCATCTCGGCCAACCGGGCCTCGGGCTGGGTCGGGAAGAGGGCGCTGTTCAGCCGCAGCCGCGGCACTGTGATGTGCAGGCCGGCCTCGGGCAGCAAGGCCATGTCCTGCCAGTTCCAGCCTTCCAGCTGCAGCAGTGCGGACGTGCCGGCGATCAGTCCGGTGCGGCCGGCCTCGGGCACGGCCAGCGCGGCCAGCACGCCGCCGCCGCGCGTGACCGGCAGCAGCTCGCTGTCGGCGTTGAACGCGACGACGGCACGGGCATTCGGGTTCAGCGCGCCGGTCTCGTTGCTGTCCATGCTGGCTCCGACCGAGCGGATCTCGGCCAGGCCCAGGCTGCTGTCGGCGGCGATCATGCCGGGGTAGACGTGGCGGCCACCGAGGTCCACGACCTGGGCGCCGGCCGGCGCGGCGACGTTCGTACCCAGCGCCTTGATGCGTCCGGCCTCGATCAGCAGGCTGGCGCCGCTGATGACGGGGCCGCTGACCGGATGCAGCGTCGCGTTGCGCAACAGCAGCGGCTCGCGCTGCGGCGGGGGCGGCGTGTTGGGCGTGGCCTGAGCGGCGAGCGTGGCGGCGAGCAGCGCGGTGATGAGGGCGAGCTTCATGTCAATACGCATCTTGAGTGCACTCGTGCCAGGTGTCGCCGCCGTAGTAGCTGATGCGGTCGCGGTTCATCTGATGCAGCCAGCGCTGCAGCTCCAGCTGGTCCAGCGCGGCGGCCACGGGTGAGGGCGGTCGGCCCTCGGGCGGCGCCGCAGCCTTGGAGCGCTCGGGCAGGGCCAGCGCCACCAGCCGCGCACGCTCCACCCGGTCGCGCTCGCGCAGTTGCGCGTCCTCGTCGCGGCTGAAGTAGCGGCGGCCGTCGATCCACGTCTGTTCGGCGCGCGCGGCGCTGGACAGCGGGCTGGCGCTCCACAGCACGAAGTCGGCATCCTTGCCCACTTCCAGTGAGCCCACGCGGCCATCGATGCGCAGTTGCTTCGCCGGGTTGATGGTCACGAACTTCAGCGCGTCCGCCTCCGTCATGCCCCAGGCGGTGCCGCCGTAGCGCAGCGCCTTGGCGGCCTCGGTGTTCAGGCGGCGAGCCAGCTCGTCGCTGTCGGAGTTGAAGCTGGTCAGCACGCCGGCCTTCTGCGTCATCGCGCCGCTGTACGGAATGGCGTCCTGCACCTCCAGCTTGTAGCCCCACCAGTCCGAGAAGCCCGACGCGCCGGCGCCCAGCGATGCGATCTCGGGCGCAACCTTGTAGGCCTCCAGCACATGCTGGAAGGTGGCCACCTCCAGGCTGAACTCCTTGGCCAGCGCGACGAACATCAGGATCTCGTCGGCGCGGTAGCTGTGGATGTGGATGACGCGCTTGCGTTCCAGCAACTCCACCAGCGTGTCCAGCTGCAGGTCGCGCCGTGCGTTCGGGTCGGCCCTGCGCTGCTCGCGGTAGGCCTTGGCGGCCAGGAAGGCGTCGCGCATGACCTGTTCCACACCCATGCGCGTCACGGGATAGCGCGGATCGCCGTCGGTGGCCGGGAAGTTGGCGCGCTTGACGTTCTCGCCCAGCGCGAATTTGATGCCGGGCCGGGCGCCCTCGAACTTCAGCGCCTCGCCGTCCAGCCCCCAGCGCAGCTTGATGACCTGGTTCTGTCCGCCGATCGCATTGGCCGAGCCGTGCAGCAGGTTGGCGCTGGTGACGCCGCCGGCCAACTGGCGGTAGAGGCTGATGTCGGTCGCGTCCACCACGTCGCCCACGCGCACCTCGGCCGTCACCGAATGCGCGAACTCGTTGATGCCGCGGTGGACGGCGGTGTGCGAGTGGGCGTCGATGAGGCCCGGCGTCAGGTGCCTGCCTTGCGCGTCGATGAGGACAGCGCCGGCCGGGGTCGTCAGCCCCTTGCCGATGGCGGCGATGCGGCCGTCGCGCACCAGCAGGTCGGCGCCTTCGAGCTTGCCGGCGGCGGCGCTGGTCCAGATCGTTGCGTTGCGCACCAGCACCGCAGCCGGCCGTTCGGGCGGCGTCGCGCGGCCGAACACGCCGGCGGGGAAGGTGGCGGGCGAGGGCGCCGAGATGACCGGCGGCTTGGGTGCAGGTGGCTCGAATGGTGCGACGCGCGTGGCCGTCCAGGCTTGAGTGCGGCCGTCCGCCAGCGTCAGCGCGCCGCTCAGCGTGGGGCCGCGGCCTTCCAGCCGCAAGGCGTTGCTGCCGCCGTCGCAAGGCCAGCGCAGCAGCAGCTCACGGCCTCGTTGCTGCAGCTCACAGGTGCGGCCGTCCACCAGCAGCGTGGGCCGCGCGCGTGTGCCGGCGATCTGCCAGCTCTGCTCGGTCCCATCGGCCGGCTTCACGGTCCAGCGGCCGCGCGCGTCGAAGCGCTCCCACGCCGCGGTGGGCAGGGGCAGGCCGTCGACGAAGGCGATCTCGATCTCGGCCTGCTCACTGGCAAACAGGTCGCCGCTGGCCACCACCACATTGGCGAGCTGGCCCGCAGCGAGTCGGCCCAGCCGTGGCTGGCCCAGCAGCCGCGCGGGCGTCGTGGTCAGCGCGGCCAGCGCCGCGTCGGGCGCCAGGCCGCGCTGCACGGCCTGGCGCAGGCGCGGCCAGAAGTCCTTGCCGGCGTCCTTCAGCCCCTGCGTGGAGATCGCGAACTCCACGCCTGCGGCCTGCAGCGTCGCCGCGTTGCCGGGCGCACGCTCCCAGTGCTGCAGCAGGTGCAGTGGCACGTCCAGCGCGCTCTCGGGCTGCTCCACCTCGGGCGCGGCCGGGTAGGCCAGCGGCACGATGACGGGCAGGCCCAGCGCCTTCAGCTGCGCGGCCTTGCGGTACTCGGCGCCCGTGCCCTGCGCGATCAGCCTCAGCTTGAACTCGTCGCGCAGCCGCGCGATGCGCAGCAGGTCTTCCTCGTCCAGCGCCTCGTGGATGACCGCTTGCCTGCCGGCCAGCGCCGGCGCCAGCGCACCGAGACTGGCGTTGAACTCGCGCCGCTCTCCGGCCGGTGCAGGTGTGGCGGTCCATTGCGCATTCAGCAGCGTCTGGCGCTGCAGCGCGATGTTGCCCATCAGCGACGTGGGGTAGTGCGGCGCCGCACGCGCGCCGCTCTCGAAGTCGATGCTCTGATACTCATGGGCCAAGTGTTGCGCCACGTCGGCCGCCAGCACCAGGCTGCGCGCGTCCGTGCCGTCGCGCAGGCTGATCAGCGCGCTCTGGCCGCGGAACACGGCACCCGCCGGCGGCAGCGAAAGCGCAGCAGTGAAGCCCAGCTCGCGGGCGGCCTTCACATCCTCGGGGCGGATCTCCAGCGTTGCGGCCTGGCGGAACTCGGCGCGCACCCAGCGCTGCCCTGGCGTCAGCCCTTTGGCTTTGGAGACCTCCATGCGCCCCTGGCCGATGCTGCTGGCTGCATCGATGAAGCCAGCGTAGACCGTGCGCCCCGGCACATGCCAGACGCGTGCTCCGGCCGGCGGCTTCAGACCCGCGCCAGCGGCCACGATGACGCCGTCCTTCATGACCAGCGTGCCGTTCTCGACCACGCGGCCGGGCTCCAGCACGAGGCGGGCGCCGGTCAGCGCGTGCCAGCGCGGCGTCGCGTCCCGCAGGCCCTGAGGGGTTTCACTGGGTTGCTGGGCCTGGGTGAGGCCGCTCAGCAACGCGAGCAGGGCAAGAGGCAGCAGGCGCATCGTGGCGTCGTGTCCGGTGCTGCGGTGGCAGCGAGGCTGTGGACTGTAGGCCTGTTGTCACCATGGCCGAAAGCCGGCAGTCCTGCGATAGTCGGGCCTAGAAGAGACAGCCCCAGGAGACCTCATGAGCAGCGCCGCCATCCCCGCCACCGACGACACCACCGGGGCCCGCCTGCGCGCGCTGCTGGTGCGGGCGCCCACGGCCGTGGCTTTCGTGTCAGGTGAGCGCTTCGAGGTGGTCAGCGAGGAGTTCAACCACCTATTCGGCTTTGGCGACGACAGCGACCTGACGGGCCAGGCCACCCGTGCCGTTCACACCAATGATCAGGCGCACGCGCAGTTGCACGAGCGCGCAGCCACCGCCTTCGCCGCCGGCCGCCCGCTGGACGAGGAGATCGAGTACGTCAAACGCGACGGTCATCGCTTCTGGGGCCGCCTGCAGGCCACCCCGGTGCACTGGGAGTCGCCCGCGGCCGAGGCGCTGTGGATCGTCGAGGACGTGACCGCCGCGCGCGCGCAGCGCCTGCAGCCCACCTGGACGGCCAAGCACGACACCGTCACCGAACTGGCCAACCGCCGCGAATTCGAGCGCCGCCTGTCCGAGCACGTGGGCAGCCGCCGCGGCGACCCGGTGTCGGTGCTGTGGCTGGACGTCGACAAGTTCAGTGAGGTCGTCAAGGGTATGGGCGCCGAGGTGGGCGACCATTTCCTGTATGGCCTGGGCCAGATGCTGATCGGCAAGGTGCGGGCTTCCGACCTGGTCGCCCGGCTGGAGGACGACCACTTCGCCGTGCTGCTGCCCGACTGCGACGCCCACTACGCGCAGATCATTGCAGAGAAGATCCGTGCCGCAGTGGCGGCCTACCGGCTGCGCTGGGGCCTGCACCGCACGCGCGTGAAGGCCTCGCTGGGCGTGGTGCAGATCCAGCCCTCGCTGGCGACGGTGGACGCGGTGCTGGGCGGCGCCTCGCTGGCCTGCACCGAGGCCAAGGCGGCCGGCGGCGACAGCGTGCGGGTCTTCGTCCCGGCTGGCGGCTACGAGGAACTGGCGGGCTGATTTCACGTTTGCCGGCGTGGCGAACCCCGGATATGCGGGGTTTTTCGCTGGTTGTTCTAAAGTTTGGTCCAGCGCTGCCGATCTAGCGGCCAATACGCCACCCTACTGAAGCCATGACCGTCGCCCTGTCCACCGCCCTGTCCGGCATCTCTGCCGCGAACGAGCGCCTGCGTGCGTCGGCGTCCAACATCGCCAACCTGGCCACCAGCAACCAGGCCCGCCCCAGCGTCGAGCCGACCAATGTGGACAAGGTTCCGGAGCGCGAGATCAACCCGGCCAACGAGGTCGTGGAGCAGCAGTCGGCGGCCTATGCCTTCGTCGCCAACCTGAAGGTGTTGCAGACGCAGCTGAACACCACCGGCGCACTGCTGGACATCAAGGCCTGAGCCCCGCCTCCCCCAGCCAGAGCGGCCCGCAGCAATGCGCGCCGCTCTTTGTTTTGAGCGCCGCCGCCTATGTTTGGTGCGAACCGGGGTTTGACGACCCAAGATGGTGCATTGGTTCATGTGTTTTTTAACATGAGGGCCAGGCGGCGCCCCTCCCGGGAGCCGCGCTGCTGCCGGAGTCTGCCTGCCCATGAAATACACGTCCCTTGGCCAATTCCTTGAGCAGGTCGCGCAACGCAACCCCGGGGAGTCCGAATACCTGCAGGCGGTGACCGAGGTGCTGGAAAGCCTGTGGCCCTTCATCGAGGCTCACCCGCGCTACGCCGAGCACGGCCTGCTGGATCGCCTGGTTGAGCCCGAGCGCATCGTCGTGTTCCGCGTCTGCTGGGTGGACGACCGGGGCGAGGTGCAGGTCAATCGCGGCTACCGCATCCAGCACAGCATGGCCATCGGCCCGTACAAGGGCGGCCTGCGCTTCCACCCGTCGGTGAACCTGTCGGTGCTGAAGTTCCTGGCCTTCGAGCAGACGCTGAAGAACGCGCTGACGACGCTGTCCATGGGCGGCGGCAAGGGCGGCTCGGACTTCGACCCCAAGGGCAAGAGCCCGAA
>CAMLKW010000129.1 GCA_946480605.1 uncultured Roseateles sp.
CGCGCCCAAGCGCGTGCTGGTGCTGGGCGGCGGCGACGGCATGGCCGTGCGCGAGGTGCTGAAGTACCCGAGCGTCGAGCAGGTCACCTTGGTGGAGCTGGACCCGCTGATGACCACGCTGTTCCGCGACTCGCCCAAGCTGGCCGCGCTGAACGGCCATGCGCTGTCGTCGCCCAAGCTGACCATCATCAACACCGATGCCTTCGGCTGGCTGGAGCAGCAATCGGAAACCTTCGACGTCATCGTCATCGACTTCCCCGACCCGTCCAACTTCGCGCTCGGCAAGCTCTACACGGCCAGCTTCTACGAGTTCGTGGACCAGCACCTGAGCGCGGGCGGCTACGCGGTGGTGCAGACCACATCGCCGCTGATCGCGCGGCGCAGCTTCTGGACCGTGGTGACCACCATCGAGTCGGTCGGCCTGACGGCCACGCCCTACCACGCCCATGTGCCGAGCTTCGGCGAATGGGGCTTCATCCTCGCGTCGCGGCGGCCGTTCCGCCTGCCGACGCAGTTCCCGCCCGGGCTGCGCTTCATGACGGCGCAGACGCTGCCGACGCTGCTGAACTTTCCACCGGACATGGCACGCGTGCCCACCGAGGTGAACCGGCTGAGCAACCAGGTGCTGGTGCAGGAGTTCGAGGCCGAGTGGGGCCAGGTGCACTGATGCCGACACGGCGCGAGCTGTTGCTGGCGGGCCTGGCCACCGCCGGTTGCACGCCTGGTTCACCGCCGCTGCAGGGCGGCTGGGTCGGCACGCATCCCGCGCGCGGCCACCGGTTGCGTGACGGATTGCCCGCGACCGACGGCGCGCTGCGCAAGGCCGCCGTCGTCATCGTCGGTGCCGGCATCGCCGGCCTGGCCTGCGCACGCGAACTGGCCAAGCGCGGCGTGACCGACATCGCACTGCTGGACCTGGAGGACCAGGCAGGCGGCAACAGCCGCGGCCATGTCCTTGCCGGCTCGCCCTGTCCGCTGGGCGCGCACTACCTGCCCATTCCCGGCACCGAGGCACGCGAGGTCAGCGAACTGCTGCACGAGCTGGGCCTGGCCCGCTCGCACCTGGGCCGCACGGAATGGGACGAACGCCACCTGTGCCACAGCCCGCAGGAGCGGCTGTTCATCGACGGCGAATGGCACGAGGGCCTGCTGCCGCCGGCCGAAGAAGGCGCCTCGCGCGAGCAGTACCGTCGCTTCTCGGCGCTGGTGTCCCAGGCCCAGCGCGAGGCCGGCTTCGCGATGCCCACGCGGCGCGCGCGCTGGACCGCGGCACATGCCGCGCTCGACGCGCAGACCTTTGCCGCCTGGCTGGACCGCGCCGGCCTGACCGACACCCGCCTGCGCTGGTACCTGGACTACTGCTGCCGCGACGATTTCGGCGCGGACGCGGCGGGCGTGTCCGCCTGGGCCGGCCTGCACTACTTCGCCAGCCGCCACGGCTTCCACGCACCGGGCGACGACACGGCCGAGCGCGAACCGGTGCTGACCTGGCCCGAAGGCAACGGCTGGCTCAGCCAGCGCCTGGCCGCGCCGCTGCGCGACCGCACGCACGCGGGCCGCAGCGTGCTGCGCGTGACCGAGCACAAGCACGGTGTCGAGCTGCTGGCCTGGAACGAGGCTGCCGGCGCAGCCGAGCGCTGGCAGGCGCGGGCCGTCGTGATGGCCACGCCGCTGTTCATCGCAGCGCGCGTGCTGGCCGCCCCGCCGGATGCGCTGCGCCAGGCCGCAGGTCAACTCCGCTACGCGCCCTGGCTGACCGCCAACCTGCTGCTGCGCGAGCCGCTGCTGATCCGCCCGGGCCTGCCCACGGCCTGGGACAGCGTGCGCTACGGCACGACGGCGCTGGGCTATGTGGACGCGCGCCACCAGTCCATGAACCCGGCCCCCCAGCCACCGCTGCTGACCGCCTACCTGGCCCTGCCGGCCACGCAGCGCGGCGAGTTGCTGCGGCAGCCCTGGCAGCACTGGGCCCGCGTCGTCACCGACGAGCTTGCGCTGACGCACCCGGACCTGCCGCCCAAGCTGGAGCGCATCGACCTGTGCCGCTTCGGTCATGCGATGAGCATCCCGATGCCGGGCCTGCGCGGCTCGGCGGCGCTGGCCGCGCTGAACGAGGCGCGTGGCCGCGTCGTGTTCGCGCACGCCGACCTGGCGGGCTACTCCGTGTTCGAGGAGGCCTACACGGCCGGCGTCGAGGCGGCGGCACGGATCCTGCCCGGTTGATGCGCGCCCTGCCGCCTTGTTCACAATGCGCCATGGGTGGACCTCTTCTCGCCGTGGGCGCGCTGCTGTTCCTGCTGGCCGCGCCGGCCGCGGCGCAGCGCTTCGACGTGGTCGCCAACGGCAGGCGCCAGACCTGGCCATTGCTGGACAAGGCCGAGCAGCCCTGGCGCATCTGCGCCCTGCTGCCACATGGCCGCGACAAATACTGGTGGGGCGTGTCCTGGGGCCTGGCCGAGCAGGCCAGGCAGCTGGGCGTGCGGGTCGGCATCTATGCGGCCAGCAGCTACGAGCACCTGCCGATGCAGAAGCAGCAGTGGGCCGACTGCGAGGCCGCGGGCGCGCAGGCCTTCGTGCTCGCCGCCATCCATGCCGACGCCTTCGGCGCCGAGGTGGCCCGCGCCCGGGCGGCCGGCAAGCCGGTCATCGACCTGATCAACGGCGTCAACGCCGATGTCACCAGCAGCGCCAGCGTCAGCTTCGCCGACATGGCCGCGCTGACGGCCGAGACCTTGCTGCGCGATGCCGGCGGCCGCCACGTCAAGGTGGCCTGGTTTCCCGGCCCGGCCGACGCCGCCTGGGTGCGCGACGGCGAGCGCGGCCTGGTCGGTGCGCTGGCCGGTAGGAACGCCGAGTTGAGCCGCGGCGGGCACGGCCCCACCGACGCCAGGTCGCAGGCCACGCTGGTGCGCAGCCACGTGGAGGCCACCGGCGTGCCGGACTACCTGGTCGGCAACGCGGTTGCCATCGAGTTCGCCGCGCGCTACTTCGGCCAGCGCAGCGGCCGGCAGCCCCGGCTGCTGGCCTATTACGCGACGGAGGAGGTGGTGGGCCGCATCGCCCGCGGCGAGGTGCTTGCCGCCCCCACCGACCAGCCCGTCGTCCAGGCGCGCATCGCGCTGGACCTGGCCGTGCGGGCGCTGCAGCAGCAGGCGGTGCCGCGCCGGGTCAGCCCCAGCATCCTGATGCTGGACCGGCAAAGCCTGCCGGCCACCGACCTGACACGCCTGCTGCCGCCCAAGGGCCAGTGGATGGTGCAGCAGCCGCTGCCGCCGGCGCCGCGCTGATCAGCCGCGTCGCAGCTGCTGGCGGCGCAGCTCGGCGGGCGCGAAGGCGGCGATCATCGCGGCCATCAGCGCCTCGGCCTTGGCGCTGTTGTCGGCGCCGTAGTTGCAGACGTAGACGTCCAGCGTCACGCCGCCCAGCTCGGGCCAGGTGTGGATGGCCAGGTGCGATTCGGCCAGCAGCACGACGCCGGTGATGCCACCCTGCCCGTCGGCGGGGCCGAAGCGGTGGAAGAGTTCGGCCACCCCGGTCAGCCCGGCACCCGACACCGCAGATCGGCAATGCGCGGCGAGCGCCTCGGGCTGCGTCATCCACGGCGCGGCGGGGTCGCAGCCGCCCAGGTCGGCCGTCAGGTGCAGGCCTTGCATCAGCGCTCCACCTGCGCGCGCCAGGCGCTGGGCGCCTGGCCGTAGGCCTGGCGAAACAGGCGCGAGAAATGCGAACTGTCCTTGAAGCCGCAGCCGTGCGCGATGGTGGTGATCGAAGCCTGCGCATCCATGCGCAGCAGCCCGGCGGCACGCTGCAGGCGGCAGGCCCAGATCAGCCGGCTGGCGGTCAGGCCCTGAGCCGCCAGCAACTGGTCGAGCCGGCGGCGGCTCAGCCGCAGCCTCGCGGCCAGGCTGTCGGGTGTGACCGCCGCAAGGTCCAGCTCCACGAAGCTGCGGCTCTGCCGCTGGACCCAGGCCTGCGGTGCGGGCCCCGCCGACAGGCGCTCGGCCAGCAACTGCGACATCGCCATGGCCGCGGCCCATCCGGAGGACGGCGACAGCCCCGCCGAGCGACGCCAGCCCCGCAGCAGGCCCAGCAAGGGCTCGTCGGCGGCCTGCGCCGCCCACGCCTGCCCGATCAGGCGCCCCTCGAAGCGCGGCACGAAGGCCACCGCATGCCGGAACCCGGCATCGCTGCACAGCTCCGCGCCATCACGCGGGTCCAGCAACACCAGGTCACCCGGCTGCAGGCGCTCCCGCCCGCGCGACGTGCGCAACTCGGCCCGGCCGGCCTCGATGGACACGAGCTTCAGGCAGGTCGATGCGCCCGCCTCGAAGCGGGCCTGCAGACGCGTTCCCGTCACGGTCGCCACGCCGAAGCCGCGCGCCAGCATGCCCCGCAGCGCGGCAGGCGCCCTGCCGTTTCCATCCCAGACCAGTCTTGCTTCCATGCCATCCCTGCGAACCGCGTGCCTGCGACCTATGGTGGCGCCTCATGAAAAGGAGAGCGCACGCATGACGCAGTCTACTGAGAGCCATCTGTTCTGGCTGACCCTGGCCACGCTGTTGACGGGCCTGGCCTGGTTGCCCTACGTGGTCAACCGCTTCCGCGAACTGGGCGCGCCGGGCTGGGCCTGGTTTCCGCCCGCCGACCCGCCGCACCGGGCCGAATGGGCCAACCGCGCGGCCCGCGCCCATGCCAATTCGGTGGAGAACCTCGTGGTGTTCGCGCCGCTGGCGCTGGCCGTGGCCCTCGGCGGCCGCGGTGACGCGCTCACCGCCGGCGCCTGCCAAGCCTACTTCTGGGCACGCGCAGGCTACATCGCCATCTGCATGGCGGGCCTGCCCATCATTCCGCGCACGCTGTGCTTCCTGGCCGGGGTGGCCTGCCAGCTGCTGCTGGCGCTGCGGCTGCTGGGCTGGCTGTGAGCCTCAACCGCCGGTGACCGGCGGGAAGAAGGCCAGCTCGTCGCCATCCGCCAGCGCGGCGGATTCGGCGCACATCTTCTGGTTCAGCGCCGAGCGCACCGCGCGGCCAGGCGCCAGAGCCTCGGCATGCACGCCGCCGCGCGAGCGCAGCGCCTCGCGCGCCGCCGCCACGGTGCTGCCGGGTGGCAGGACCAGCGCCTCGCCCTCGCCGAGCTTCTCGCGCAACGAGGCAAAGAACTTCAGGCGCACGGCAATGGTCATGACAGCAGCTCCGCAAACGGGATGAAGCGCACCGTGTCACCCGCCTTGAAGGGCTGGCCCGGTGGGTTGTCCAGCAGGCCGTCGGCCCAGAAGGCCGAGGTCAGCACGCCGCTGCTCTGGTTGCCGAACAGCGCCAGGCCACCGTCATCGCCCAGCCGCACGCGCAGGAACTCCCGGCGCTTGTCGGGCCTGGGCCAGTCGAAGCCCGCCGCGATGCGGCAGGCGCGCGGCGCCAGGCGCGTGGCCCCCTGCAGTTTCAGCAGTGCGGGCCGCACGAGCACGAAGAAAGTCACCAGGCTGGACACCGGATTGCCGGGCAGGCCGATGAAATGGGCCTCGCCCACACGGCCATACGCGAAGGGCTTGCCGGGCTTGATGGCAATGGCCCACAGGTCCAGCCGCCCCTCGGCCTGCACGGCCGGGCGCAGGTGGTCCTCTTCGCCGACGGACACACCGCCGGAGGTCAGGATGACGTCGGCCCGGGAGGCGGCTTCACGCAGCGCGGCGCGCGTGGCGTCCAAGTTATCCGGCACGATGCCCAGGTCCACCACCTCGCAGCCCAGCCCTTCCAGCAGCGCACGCAGCGTGAAGCGGTTGGAGTTGTAGATGGCGCCGGGCGGCAGCGGCTCGCCGGGCATGACCAGTTCGTCGCCGGTCGAGAACAGCGCGACGCGCGGGCGGCGGGTCACGGTGAGCTGCGCCGCGCCAGCGGTCGCAGCGAGGCCCAGCGACACGGCGTCCAGCCGCGTGCCGGCCGGCAGCACGACGACGCCGGCCTTCACATCCTCGCCGCGGCGGCGCACATGCTGACCGGCGCTGACGGGCTGGGTCACGCGCAACTGGCCGTCCGCCAGTTCGGTGTGCTCCTGCATGACCACGGTGTCTGCGCCCGGCGGCACCTGCGCGCCGGTGAAGATGCGCGCGGCTTCGCCAGCGGCCAGCGGCGTCGGCACGCTGCCGGCGGGGATGCGCTGCGTCACGGGCAGCAGGCCCGCGGCATCGGTGGCACGCAGGGCGTAGCCGTCCATGGCCGAGTTGTCGGCGGGCGGCACGTCCACCGGCGACACGAGGTCCGCCGCCAGCACGCGGCCACGCGCATCGAACGTGGCCAGCGTCTCAACCTGCACCAGCGGCGTCATCTGCGCCAGCAGCGACGCCAGCGCGTCGTCCAGCGGGATCAGGCCGGGCTTCTTGCCGTCAGACATGGGCGCGGATGTAGGCCTTCACCTGGGCCACGTCGGCGGGCATGACCTTCACGCGCTTGGGCAGGTCCTCGATGCCTTCCAGCGCCGCGGGCCGCGGCGGCTCGGTGCCCAGGGCCTCCACGATGGTGGAGGCGAACTTGGCCGGCAGCGCCGTCTCCAGCACCAGCATGGTCGTGCCGGGCTCGTGTCTCTCCAGCGCCACCTTGAGGCCGTCGGCCGTGTGCGGGTCGATGACGATGCCGTGCTCGGCATGGCAGCGGCGGATGGTGGCCACGCGGTCGGCGTGCGTGCTGCGGCCGGACGTGAAGCCAAAACCCGCGATGTCGGCATGCTCGCTGGCCGCCAACTCGAACTGCGGCGCGGTGAAGTGCGCCTTCACGCGCGCGCCGTCGCGGCCCAGCAGGTCGAACACGAAGCGCTCGAAGTTGCTGGCCTTGGAGATGTCCATCGACGGGCTCGACGTCTCGTGCGTGTCGGCCGTGCCGCGCGGGCGGTAGGCGCCGGTGCGGAAGAACTCGTCGAGCACGTCGTTCTCGTTGGTCGCGACGACCAACTTGGCGATCGGCAGGCCCATCTGGCGCGCCACATGGCCGGCACAGACGTTGCCGAAGTTGCCCGACGGCACCGTGAAGCTGACCTTCTGGTCGTTGGTCTTCGTGGCCTGGAAGTAGCCGGCGAAGTAGTAGACGACCTGGGCCAGCAGCCGTGCCCAGTTGATGCTGTTGACCGTGCCGATGCGGTGCTCGCGCTTGAAGGCCAGGTCGTTGGACACGGCCTTGACGATGTCCTGGCAATCGTCGAACACGCCCTCGATGGCGATGTTGTGGATGTTGGCGTCCTGCAGGCTGAACATCTGCGCCTGCTGGAACGGGCTCATGCGGCCGTTGGGGCTGAGCATGAAGACCTTGACGCCCTTCTTGCCGCGCATCGCGTACTCGGCGGCGCTGCCGGTGTCGCCGGAAGTGGCGCCCAGGATGTTCAGCGTCTCGCCGCGGCGGCCCAGCTCGTACTCGAACAAGGCGCCCAGCAGCTGCATGGCCATGTCCTTGAAGGCCAGCGTCGGGCCGTTGGACAGGCCTTGCAGCGCGATGTGGTCGCCCAGCCAGGTCAGCGGCGTGATCTGCTCCGTGCCAAAGACCTCGGCCGTGTAGACGCGGCGCGTGATGGCGCGCAGGTCGTCGGCGGGAATGTCGTCGATGTAGAGCGACAGGATCTCGAACGCCAGGTCCGCGTAGGCGAGGCCACGCCAGCGCGTCAACGTGGCGGCATCGACCTTCGGATAGGTCTTGGGCAGATACAGGCCGCCATCGGGCGCCAGGCCTTCCAGCAGGATGTCGGAGAAGCCGCGCTCGGTCTGGTCACCGCGGGTGGAGATGTACTTCATGTTCAGGCCAGTTCTTCCTTGCGCAGCTTGACGATGGGCGCGAGCACGGTGGGCAGGCCCTGCATCTTGGCCAGCGCCTCGTTCATGCGGCCTTCGACGGTGTCGTGCGTCAGGATGATGAGGTCGGTCTGACGCTCGCCTTCGGCGGACTCGCGCTGCAGCACGGCGTCGATGGAGATGTCGTGCTCGGCCAGGATGGTGGTGATGCGCGACAGCACGCCGGCCTGGTCCGCGACGACCAGGCGCAGGTAGAAGGCGGTGTTCACGTCGGCCATGGGCAGCACGGGCGTGTCGCTCATCGCGTCGGGCTGGAAGGCCAGGTGGGGCACGCGGTGGTCGGGGTCGGCGGTGGCCAGGCGGGTCACGTCCACCAGGTCGGCGACGACGGCCGACGCGGTCGGCTCGGCGCCGGCGCCCTTGCCGTAGTACAGCGTCGTGCCGACGGCATCGGCCTGCACGACGACAGCGTTCATCGCGCCTTCGACATTGGCGATGAGGCGGGTCGCCGGGATCAGCGTGGGGTGCACGCGCAGCTCGAAGCCGTTCTCACGGCGGCGCGTGATGCCCAGCAGCTTGATGCGGTAGCCGAGCTGCTCGGCGTACTTGATGTCGGTGGCCTGCAGCGCGGAGATGCCTTCCACGTGCGCCTTGTCGAACTGCACCGGCACGCCGAAGGCGATGGCGCTCATGATGGTCAGCTTGTGGGCCGCGTCCACGCCTTCGATGTCGAAGGTCGGGTCGCTCTCGGCATAGCCCAGGCGCTGCGCTTCCTTCAGCACGGTGGCGAAGTCCAGGCCCTTGCCGCGCATCTCCGACAGGATGAAGTTGGTCGTGCCGTTGATGATGCCGGCGATCCACTCGATGCGGTTGGCCGTCAGGCCTTCGCGCAGCGCCTTGATGATGGGGATGCCGCCAGCGACCGCAGCTTCAAAGGCGACGACGACGCCCTTCTCGCGCGCAGCTTCGAAGATCTCGGTGCCATGCAGCGCCAGCAGTGCCTTGTTGGCCGTGACGACATGTTTGCCGTTGGCGATCGCCTGCAGCACCAGCGTGCGTGCCGGTTCGATGCCGCCGATCAGCTCAACGACGATGTCGATGGCGGGGTTGTTCACCAGCTCTTGCGCATCACCCGTGCAGGGCACGCCGTCGCCGACGATGGCCTGGTAGGCCTTGGCGCGCTCGGCATTGCGGGCGGCCACCATCGCAATCGCTATGCCCCGGCCGGCGCGGCCGCGAATCTCGGTCTGGTTGCGCTGCAGGACGTTGAAGGTGCCGGCACCGACGGTGCCGAGGCCGATCAGGCCGACTTGGATCGCTTTCATTGCAGGGCTCTCAGGACAACGGGAAATCAGGCGGAGTGGCGGCGGCGATAGCCAGCCAGGAAACGTTCGATGCGGCCGATGGCCTCGCGCAGGTCGTCCACATTGGGCAGGAAGACGAGGCGGAAATGGTCGTGTTCCGGCCAGTTGAAGCCGGTGCCCTGGACGATGAGCACCTTCTCGTCGGCCAGCAGCTCGTAGGCGAACTGCTGGTCGTCGGCGATGGGATAGACCTTGGGGTCCAGCTTCGGAAACATGTAGAGCGCGGCCTTCGGCTTGACGACGCTGACCCCCGGGATCTGCGACAGCAGCTCGTAGGCCAGGTCGCGCTGGCGGCACAGGCGGCCGGTGGGCGCGACGAGGTCGTCGATGCTCTGGTAACCGCCCAGGGCGGTCTGGATGGCCAATTGCCCCGGCGTGTTGGAGCACAACCGCAGCGAGGCCAGCATGTTCAGGCCCTCGATGTAGTCGCGGGCGTGGCGCTTCTCGCCGCTGACGACCATCCAGCCGGCCCGGTAGCCGCAGCTGCGGTAATTCTTGGACAGGCCGTTGAAGGTGATGAACAGCACGTCGTCGGCCAGCGAAGCCATTGCCGTGTGCATGTTGCCGTCGTACAGCGTCTTGTCATAGATCTCGTCGGCGAAGACGACGAGTTGATGCTTGCGGGCCAGCTCGATGATGCCCAGCAGCAGGTCGTTGGGATACAGCGCGCCGGTCGGGTTGTTCGGGTTGCAGACCATGATGCCGCGGGTGCGATCGGTGATCTTGCTCTCGATGTCGGCCAGGTCGGGCAGCCAGCCGGCGCCCTCGTCGCAGCGGTAGTGCACCGGGCGGCCACCGGACAGGCCGACGACCGCCGTGTAGAGCGGGAAGTCCGGCGCCGGGATCAGGATCTCGTCGCCGTCGTTGACCAGCGCGTTGATGGCCATCTGGATCAGCTCGGACGCGCCGTTGCCGAGGTACACGTCATCGACGGTGACGCCCTTGACGCCCTTCTGCTGCATGTAGTGCACCACCGCCTTGCGCGGCGCGAACAGGCCCTTGCTGTCGGTGTAGCCGCCGGCGTCGCCGAGGTTGCGGATCATGTCCTGCACGATCTCGTCCGGCGGCGTCAGGCCGAAAACGGCGGTGTTGCCGATGTTCAGCTTGATGATCTTCTGGCCCTCTTCCTCCATCTGCCGGGCCTTGTCCAGCACCGGGCCACGGATGTCGTAGCTGACGCTGGCGAGCTTGCTGGACTTGGCGATGGGCTTCAAAAGGGGCTCCGGCGCAGCGTCTGCTGCAGTGCAAAAAGAGGGGCCTCGAAGTTTAAAGGGCCGGGCACGCGGCATGCCGTTCTGGGCGACACTCGCGCCCGGCTTTCAGCGCCTCTGTTTCAGATGAAGTTCCAGCTCGACGAGCCGCAAGGCGGCAACAGCATCTCCCGCCACGACACCCAGGGCGTCTGGGTCAATGGCCAGCTCCACACGGCCAGCGTGCTGGTGCCGTGGAAAGGTGACGTGGTCGCCTGGGCGCCTTCGCGCTTCGAGGAACTTCAGCCCGCGCATTTCGAAGCAATCCAGGCACTGAAACCCGAGCTGGTGGTCTTTGGCAGCGGTGCACGGCTGCGTTTCCCGAGCCCGGCGCTGTGGCGCGGGCTGGTCGAGGCGCGCATCGGCTTCGAGGTGATGGACATCGCCGCCGCCTGCCGCACCTACAACGTGCTGGCCAGCGAAGGCCGCAATGTGCTGGCGGCGCTGCTGATCGAGGGATGACCTGCCGGCCGAAGCGGTGGGGCGAGGCCCTATAATCACTGGCTATTGCTTGCGGGCGCCCGCGTGACATCGCTCACGAACCGGGGACCCCGTGAGACCAACTTGCCGCACCCCCCAATGACGCCTGCGCTCAACAAACCCCTGCCGGAAATTGAGGCTCAAGCCACCGGCGGCGTGAAGTTCACCGGCAACGCCTTCCTGGGCAAGTCGGTCGTGCTGTACTTCTATCCGAAGGACAACACGCCGGGTTGTACCACCGAAGCGATGCAATTCCGGGATCGCCACAAGGACTTCGTGAAGGCCGGCGCCGTCGTGTTCGGCGTCTCTCGCGACAACATGGCCTCGCACGACAAGTTCAAGCAGGCACTGGAACTGCCGTTCGAGCTGATTGCCGACACCGAAGAGAAGCTCTGCCACATGTTCGGCGTGGTCAAGAACAAGATCATGTACGGCAAGAAGGTCAAGGGCATCGAGCGCTCGACCTTTTTGATCAGCCCCTCCGGCGTGCTGGTCGGCGAATGGCGCGGCATCAAGGTCGCCGGCCATGTCGACGAGGTGCTGAAGGCCGTGAAGGGCCTGAAGAAGGAAGCGGCCTGACACGCGTTGCTTCCTGACATCGCGGCTACCCGCGGGATGTGCATAATCAGCCCATGCCCCGGGTCGAATCCATGTCTCAGATCAAAAAGCCGCACTCATCTTGTGCGGCTTTTTGCTTTCTGGCGCCTGGTGAGCGTGGGGTTCACTTCCCGTCGACACGCCGTACATGCCACTGCCTAAGCCTCCTGCACAACGCGCCAGCCGCCTCGATGCCACTGCTTATTCGGCCAATCTGACCCCCAGCAAACCCCGCGCGACACCCCCGAGCGTCGCGCCCGCGCTGAGTCCGGCGACGCCGGCCGCGCCGCCCTCAGCCGAAGTGCTGCGACTCCCCACTCCCGCCTCCAACCCAGCCGGCGCCAAGTCGGGCTTGCCCGTCAAGGCGGCGAGCAAAACGCCGGCCAAGACGGCCGCCGCGCCCAAGCGCACGCGCAAGCCGGCCGGCGATCCCAAGCTCTTCGTCCTCGACACCAACGTGCTGATGCACGACCCGATGTCGCTGTTCCGTTTCGAGGAGCACGACGTCTACCTGCCGATGATCACGCTCGAAGAGCTGGACGGGCACAAGAAGGGCATGACCGAAGTCGCCCGCAACGTGCGCCAGGTCAGCCGCGAACTGGACCAGCTCGCCGCCAGCCTGCAGAGCAGCAGCATCGCCGAGATGGCCAAGGGCCTGCCGCTGGCCGCCACCGGCCACCGCGAGGCCGAGGGCAAGCTGTTCTTCCAGACCGAGCTGATCGACACGCCGCTGCCGCAAGGCCTGCCGCAGGGCAAGGCGGACAACCAGATCCTGGGCGTCGTCCAGGCGCTGAAGGGCCGCCACCCGGGCCGCGAAGTCGTGCTGGTGTCCAAGGACATCAACATGCGCATCAAGGCCCGCGCGCTGGGCCTGC
>CAMLKW010000130.1 GCA_946480605.1 uncultured Roseateles sp.
TGGTGTCCTGGTACGACAACGAGTGGGGCTACTCGAACAAGGTGCTGGAGATGGTGCGCGTCGTCGCTGCCTGATCCTGTCTCGCTGAAGGCAAAGGGCGCCATGGGCGCCCTTTTTTCATGTCCGGCCCGGCCGTCTGACGTAGCGCTCAGCCATGTAGCGCCAGGGCATGACGAAGGGGAAGACCAGCACCGGCACCACGGTCACCGCCACGGCGATGGTCTGCTCGTCGAGACGGCCCGCCAGCCACAGCGGCACGAAGACGGCGGCCAGCCACAGCCCCTTCCAGAACAGCTCCCACAGCAGCACCGGCAGCATGCGCAGCGGCTGCAGCAGCCCCAGCGCGCACAGCAGCGAGAAGGCGGCCAGCATGCAGGCGACGACGCCTTCCATCAGCTCATAGGGCCGCGTGCGCAGCAGCAGGTTGGGCCAGACGACGCAGGCCAGCCCGACGACGACGATGCCGTACAGCAACCGCAGCAGGTTCAGGCGCAGTCGGGACACCGGCGGCACGCCGTCCGCCATGCTTGTGCTTGTCATGGGTGCTGTGAGGGTGGGCTTCATGGGTTTCTCCTGGCTTGTTGAGCGGGTTGCAGTGCCTTGAGTCGCTCGTTCGCGTGCTCGGCGACCGCGTTGTTGAAGGGATGCTCCAGCACGCGGCGGTAGGCGGTGATGGCCTGGGGCGTGTCGCCCGCAGCCTCGAAGGCGGCGGCAAGGTGGTGGTGCAGGCGCATCCTGGTGTTCAGCCGCAGCGCCTGCTCGAAGGCGGCGACGGCTTCTGCCGGCTGCTTCAGCGCCAGCAGCGTGCGGCCCAGCTCCAGATGCAGCTCGGGGCTGCTGGCGCCTTGCTGCTGCAGCCGCGCGAGCCAGCCGCGCGCGCGCTCGGCGGCGCCGCTGTCCAGCAGCGCGCGGCCGAGGTCGATCTGCGTCTGCAGCAGGTCGGCGGCCAGCAGCCGGTCGGCCCCGGGCTGCACGGCGGCCAGGCGCTGCTCGGCCGGGTCGAAGGCCTTGTCGGCGATGCTGAGCACCGCCTGCAGCAACAGGCCGCGGGGCGCATCCACGCGCGCCATCGCCTCGGCCTGCGCGCGGGCCTTGCGCGTGCCACCACCCAGCAGCGCCGGCAACGCGAGGTAGAGGCCCTGCAAGTCGCGGCGCATCGCGTAGTCGTGCGGCGCCAGTGCCACGGCGCGCTCGAAGCGCTCCTTCACCTCGCCCACGCGGCGCATGGCGGCGAAGCTGCCGGCATCCATCAGCTCGGCGCCGATCAGCAGGCCCAGCAGGTGCTGGCAGCGGGCGGACTGCGGCTTGTCCCGCGCGCAGGCCTGGGCCCGCGGCATCAGCTCGGCGCGCAGGCGGGGCTCGCCGAAGGCCTGGCGGCCCAGGTACCAGAGCGCCGTCTCGTCCTGGGCGTCGCGCGCCAGGTGCTCGCGGGCCAGCGCTTCGAGCGCGGCGTGCTGGTGGGTCAGGCGCAGTTGCTGGAACTCGGCCTCGGTCGCCCGTGACGGCAGCGACAGCAGGACGACGAGAAGGGGGATGGCCAGGCGGAGGTGCTTCATGGCCGGCGACTGTGCAAGCCCGCCGCCCGCGTCGCCAGCGCTTTGCGACGGGCCACGCTGGCCGGCGCCGAGGCACGGCCGGCACGGACGGAGCGCGCCGCGCCCCGTCGCCACCGGGCGCGTGTCGGCCGTGGCGGGCCGTCGCCGGTCGCATACCCCTCGACGCCGCCGCGCACCTGCCCACAATGCCGCCGCATGCAAGCCTCTCCATCCTGGCCCCTGCGCCTGCTGCGGCTGAAGCGTCTGCACGTGACCTTCATCGTCGCGGCGCTGATGTTCACGCTGCTGGCGCTGAACTCGAATGCGCACCTGCCCACGCTGGCCACGCAGGTTTTCGTGCCGGCGCTGGCGGCGCTGGGGGTCTTCAGCCTGCTGGAACGCTGGCCGCGCCGCCTGCCGCGCTTCGTCGCACGCTGGGCGCTGCAGGTCGTGGCCGTGACGGTCACGGTGCCGGCCGTCGTGCTGGGCCTGTTCCTGTCGACGATCACGCCCGGCCGGCCGCCGTTCTGGGAGGTGCGCGACATGCTCAACGGCTTCCTGGTGCTGAGCACGATGGGCATGCTGGTGGCGTCGTGGGTGGCGGTGTCGGCCTTGCTGCGCCAGCGCGACGCCCTCGTCATCCAGGCCGAACGCCGCCGCGGCGAGCTGGAGCGCCAGGCGCTGGACGCACAGCTGCGGCTGCTGCAGGCGCAGGTGGAGCCGCACTTCCTGTTCAACACGCTGGCCAATGTGCAGGCGCTGGTGGACGCCGGCTCGCCACGCGCCTCGCCGGTGCTGCAAAGCCTGGTGGCCTATCTGCGCGCAGCGGTGCCGCGACTGTCGGAGCCCGAGCACCGTGTCGGCCAGGAGCTGGAGATGGTGCGCGCCTACCTGGCGCTGATGCAGCTGCGCATGCCCGACCGGCTGCATTTCAGCGTGGCCGTCGAGCCCGGTCTGGAGCTGCAGCGCTGCCCGCCCATGACGCTGCTGACGCCGGTGGAGAACGCCGTGCGGCACGGCATCGACCCCAGCCTGGACGGTGGCCGCATCGACGTGCGCCTGCGCCGCCTGGCCAGCGGCCGCTGCCTGGCCGAGGTGCGCGACACGGGCGTCGGCCTGCAGCCCACGAGCGCAGGGCTGGGCACGGGGCTGTCCACGCTGCGCGAGCGCCTGCAGCTGGCGTTCGGCGCCGCGGCCGAGTTGCGGCTCAGCGAGGTGGCGCCGCATGGCATGCTGGTCGAGATCGAGTTCCCGTGAGCCCCTCGTCCAATGAGTACATTGGCCGGTCTTGCAGACCGCGTTGCGGCATGCGCCGCAGCCCTTCGGCAGGCACATCGAGCCCACTGGGCTCAATGTGTCCGGCCTCAGCCCCCGAGGGGACGGTGATGCTTGCGGCATTGAACCGCAAGCACATCGCCAAGACGGGCCGGCTTGGGAGCAGCCCGGCGCTCGGTCCGCAAGCTGCTATGACATGACCCCTGCCACCGCTCTCATCGCCGACGACGAACCCCTGCTGCGCGAGGCGCTGCAGGGCCTGCTGGCCGCGCAATGGCCGGAGCTGCGCGTGGTGGCGCTGGCGCGCAACGGTGTGGAGGCCATCGAACAGTTCGAGGCACTGCGGCCGGCGGTGTGTTTCCTGGACGTTCACATGCCGGGCCTGTCGGGCATCGCGGTCGCGCAGCGCATCGCCCGCCGCGCGCACGTGGTGTTCATCACCGCCTTCGACCACCACGCCGTGCAGGCCTTCGAACAGGGCGCACTGGACTATCTCGTCAAGCCGGTGCAGGCGGCGCGGCTGGCCGACACCGTGGCCCGGCTGCGCGAACGGCTGCACCAGGCCCAGCCCGGCGCCGCCACCGAGGCGCTGCTGACGCAGCTGACCGACCGGCTGACGCGCACCGGCGCCGACGCAGCGCCGCAGCGGCTGCGCTGGCTGCGGGCGGCCGTCGGCGGCGCGGTGCGGCTCATTCCGGTGGAGGACATCGACTACCTGCGCTCGGACGAGAAATACACGCTGGTCGCCTGGCGCGGCGACGGCGGCCGACCGGACGAGGCGCTGGTGCGCAGCTCGCTGAAGTCGCTGCTGGAGCAGCTGGACCCGACGCAGTTCCAGCAGGTGCACCGGGCCGTGGTGGTGAACCTGGGCGCCGTCAGCCATGTGAAGCCCGGCAGCAACGAGAAGGCCGACCTGCATTTCCGGCACCGCAGCGAGGTGCTGCCGGTCAGCCGCACCTATCTGCACCTGTTCAAGGCCGAGTGAGGACGCCGCCTCAGAGCCAGTAGGCCGGGTAGGGCCGCCGGCAGGCCCGGTGGTACAGCACCGCCACCCCGACCATGACCAGTGCGCCGGCCAGCGTCGGGAAGCACAGAAAGCCCCACTTGGGTGCGACCAGGAACACGATGATGGGGTTGGAGCCGGCGGGCGGGTGCATGGTGCGCGTCAGCATCATCAGCGCCGTCGACACGGCCGCGGCCGTTGCCAGCGACCACCAGGACGGCCCCAGCAGCGCCAGCGCCGCCAGGCCCACCGCGGTGCAGATGAAGTGCCCGCCGATGACGCTGCGCGGCTGCGCGAAATGGATCTCCGGGAAGGTGAACACCATCACCGCGGTGGAGCCGAACGACCCCAGCGCCAACAGCACGCCCAGGTTGAACGAGCTGAAGGCCAGCACGCCGATGATCGTGAACACGCCCGCACAGGCGACGACGCCCTGGGCCAGCGTGAAGCTGGGGGCCTGGGTGGGCGCTGGCGCGACGGGTGCGGGCGGGCGCGCCACGACGCCGGGAGCAAGCTCGCTCATGGATGTCCTCTGCAGGGTCTCCGGGTCTTAGCAAGGATCACGCCGACCCGCGCTAAAAAGAGGGCAGGCCGCCGGCCTAGCCCCCAAATGGCGCCGCCGACACCTCTCAGCGGCGGCGCAGAGGCTCGGTTGAGCGTCAGGCGGCGCTGGCGCTGCCGGGCACCGCGCCCAGTTCGCCCGACTCGCGGGCGCGTCTGCCGTAGACCCACTCGAACACCGGGCTGGCCATCATGGTCGTGACCACCGCCATCAGCACCAGCATGGAGAACAGCGCCGGGCCGATGATGCCCTTTTGCAGGCCGATGTTGATGATGATGAGCTCCATCAGGCCGCGCGAGTTCATCAGCGCGCCGATGCCCAAAGCGGTGCGGTTGTCCTCGCCGGCCAGACGGGCGGCCAGGTAGCAGGCGCCGAACTTGGCCAGCACCGAGGCCACCAGCACGCCACCGGCGATCAGCAGCAGCTCCATGGAGTTGATCATGTCCAGCCGCGTGTTCAGGCCCGAATAGGTGAAGAACATCGGCAGCAGCAGCAGCACGGTGATGGGCTCGACCTTCTTCTTCAGCTCGGTGGCGAACAGGCCGCGTGGCATGACGGCGCCCAGGATGAACCCGCCGAAGATGGCGTGGATGCCCACGGCGTCCATGATGAAGGCCGAGGTGCAGAAGGCGATCAGCGTGATGCCCAGCACCGTATTGCTCATGTGGCCTTCGCGCTCGACCCGCTTGCCCAGCGGCGCCAGGATCCTGCGGCCGAACAGCATCACGAAGGCCGCCCAGATGGCCCCCCCGCCAATGGCCAGCACGGCCACGCCGGCGCCGCCGCCGAAGGCCGCCAGCACCAGGGCCAGCACGCACCAGGACACCGCGTCGTCGAACGCGCCGGCCGTCAGCGACAGCGTGCCCAGCGAGGTGTGGGCTAGGCCGCGCTCGTTGATGATGCGGGCCAGCATGGGGAAGGCGGTCAGCGCGATGCAGGCGCCCATGAACAGCGTGGCGTTGGCCACCGAGATGCCCTCGGCGAACAGGCCCGGCACCTGCAGCAGCAGCGGCGTGATCAGGAAGGCGATGAAGAACGGCGCCGCAATGCCGGATACCGACACGCCGATGGCGCTCTTGGCCTTGGTGGCGAAATGGTCCAGCCGCAGTGTCGTGCCGACCAGGAACATGTACAGGCCCACGCCCAGCTGCGCACCGCAGTACAGGACGTTCTTCATCTCCTTGGGGAAGATGGCCGACTGGATGTCGGGCATGAACAGGCCGAACAGCGACGGGCCGAGGACGACGCCCGCGATCATTTCGCCCACCACCTGGGGTTGCGCCAGGAACTTGGCTCCCAGCCAGCCCACCACGCGGCAGGCCAGGATGATGATCCCCAGCTGCAGGAAGAAGTGCACGCTGAAGTCGGTGGGGGAATAGGTCTGCGCCACCGCCGGGGCCGGGCCACCGTGCTTGGCGAAGACGTCGGCCAGCATGGCCAGCAGGTCGAAGTTTTCCATCGCGTTCCTCGTTGTATTCGGCGCCGTTCCAGGCCGCAGCGGCGGTCCTGTACAACGTTGTCTCCTGATATGGCTGAAAGCGCTGCCAGTCTCGCAACGTACTGTGCCGATTGAATTTGTGAAGTCCATCGGAACTCGCAGTTCCGAGCCTACGTACCTACATCAGATTTGCGACCAGGCAGGTACGTAGGTACGATCTGCGGCCATGAAGCTGCTCACCAGCCGCGAGTTCAACCGTGACGTCAGCGCCGCCAAGCGCGCGGCGCTGGTGGAGCCCGTGCTGATCACCGACCGCGGCCAGCCCACGCACGTGCTGCTCAGCATCGGCGAGTACCGCCGGCTGACGGGCGAGGGTGAAAGCATCCTGGAGCTGCTGGCCATGCCCGAATCCGTGGCCATCGACGCCACCGACGTGGCGGCCGACGGCGCCTGGGATCACCGCGAGAACCTGGACTGAACACGCCATGTTCCTGCTCGACACCGGCATCGTGCTGGAGCTTCGCAAGGCCAGGACCGCCGACGCCGACACGGGCCTCACCGCCTGGGCCGCTGCGCTGCCGCGACAGAAGCTGTTCATCTCGGCGCTGACGCTGCTGGAGCTGGAGAACGCCGCCGCCCGGCTCGGGCGCAAGGACCGTGCGGCCGGACTGGTCGTGCGGGACTGGATCGACAACCGCGTGATGCCGGCCTTCGAAGGCCGCGTGCTGGCGGTGGACGCCGCCGTCGTGCGCCGCCGCGCGCAGCTGCCCTATGCCAACACGCGCGACGGCCTGCTGGCCGCGACCGCGCTGGAACACGGCCTGACCTTCGTGACCCACCGCGTCTCGGCCTTTCGCGCCGGCCGCGTGAAGCTGCTGAACCCCTCCGGCTACATTGCGCAGCCCAGCGACGAGGACGAAGACTGGGCCCACGGCGCCCAGTCCGGCCAGCAGTGGCTCAAGAACCTCTACGTGAGAGCATGAACAAGCGACGCATCCTCATCGTCGGCGGCGGCACGGCCGGCTGGCTGACGGCCGCCTACCTCGCCAAGGCGCTGCGCCTGGCCGAACGGCCGCACCTGGAAGTGACCGTGCTGGAGTCGCCCGAGATCAGCACCGTGGGCGTCGGCGAAGGCACTTTCCCCACCATCCGCAGCACGCTGCAGTTCCTGGGCATAGACGAAGCCCGCTTCATCCGCGAGACCTCGGCCACGCTGAAGCAGGGCATACGCTTCGTCGACTGGGCGCATGCACCCGGCAGCGGCGGGCCGCAGCAGTTCTTCCATCCCTTCGAGGCGCCGTTCTACGCCGAGGACGTCAACCTCGTGCCCTACTGGCTGCTGCAGGACGAGGCCACGCGCCCGCCTTTCGCGCAGGCCATGACGCTGCAGCAGCGCGTCGCCGAGGCGCAGCGCGCTCCGAAGCGCGCCGGCGAGGCGCCCTATGCCGCACCGCTGAACTACGCCTACCACTTCGACGCCGCCAAGCTCGCGCGCCTGCTGGCCGACCGCGCGCGCCAGCTGGGCGTGGCGCATGTGCAGGGCACGGTGAACCACGTCCAGCTCGACGCGGCCGGCGCCATCGCCCACCTCGACACCGCCGAGCACGGCCGCTTCCAGGCCGACCTCTACATCGACTGCTCGGGCTTCCGCGCGGAGCTCATCGGCCAGGCGCTGGGCAGCGAGTTCAAGTCCGTGCGCGGCCAGCTGTTTGCCGACCGTGCGCTGGCCTGCAAGCTGCCCTTCGAGGGCCCCGACACACCGATGGAGAGCTGCACCATCGCCACCGCGCACGAGGCCGGCTGGCTGTGGGAGATCGGCCTGAACGGCGCGCGCGGCATCGGCTGCGTCTACTCCAGCACCCACGTCGGCGACGAACGTGCCGAGGCCATCCTGCGCGGCTACTGCGGCGCCGGCCCCCACGAACACCTGCCCATCCGCAGCATCCCCTTCGCGCCCGGCTACCGCGAGCAGCAGTGGGTCAAGAACTGCGTCGCCGTGGGTCTGTCGGCCGGCTTCCTGGAGCCGCTGGAGTCCACCGGCCTGGTGCTCATCGAGGCTGCCGTCGGCATGATCGCCGAGATGCTGCCGCACAGCGGCCCGATGGAGGCGCCGGCGCGGCGCTTCAACCAGCTGATGACGATGCGCTTCGACAACATCGTCAACTTCCTGAAGCTGCACTACTGCCTGAGCCAGCGCCCCGAGCCCTTCTGGCGCGACAACGCCGACCCCGCCACCATCCCCGAGCGCCTGGCCGAGCTGCTGGAGCAGTGGAAGCTGCGCCCGCCGGGCCGCTTCGACTTCGTGCTGGACACCGAGACCTTCGCCTTCTTCAACTACCAGTACATCCTGTACGGCATGGGCTTCCGCACCGACCTCAGTGCCGGGCGCGACGACTTCACGCAGGCTGCCGAGGCCGGCAAGCTGTTTGCCAAGATCCAGCGCTTCGCCGACCGCGCGCTGGTGGACCTGCCCAGCCACGCCGCGCTGATCCGGCAGATCAACGCCGCGCGCTGAGCCGGCGCCTGCGCGGCGGCCTTCAACGCGCCTGCGGGCCGATCGGCGTCGCCCCGACGCGCAGGAAGCAGCCCGTGGCCGTGTCCAGGTCCCAGCGCTCCACGGCGGCCTCCGACCCGCAGCGGATGAGATTGACCGAGTTGTCGATGCCGCCGCGCAGGCGCCGGCTCAGCGCGGTGCCGGCCTGCACGGCCCACATGGCGCGGGGCAGGTCCGGCCAGCGCTGCCGCAGCGGCAACACATAGGGCAGGTGGATGTGGCCGCCAACCACCGCATCGACGCCCGCCGACGCCCAGCGGCGCACCGCCTGCTCATGGCCGCGCAGCAGGTTGCCGACGTCCTCGTCCAGCAGGGCCGCCACCGGCTGGTGCACGGCCACCAGGCGCAACTGCCCCGGCCGCGCCGCGGCCATGCGCGCCTCGACGCGGGCAATCTGCGCCGCCGACACCTGGCCCTGCACATGCCGCCAGCGCCGCGTCGTGTTCAGCGCGACGAGCAACAGGTCGTCGCGCTCGAACTCCCCCTCCAGCGCGTCGCCCAAGGTCCGGACGTGGCGACCATGCGGGTCGAAGGCACGCGCGAACAGGTCGAACAGCGGGATGTCGTGATTGCCCGGCACGATGAGCCGCGCCGGCACGTCCAGCGCATCGAAGAAGGCGCGGGCCGCGGCGAACTCGCTCGCCCGGGCGCGCTGCGTGATGTCGCCGGTAACCAGCAGCAGGTCGGGCCGCAGCATGCCGCACAGCTGCTGCAGCGCCGCCACCGCCACCGCGCGTTGCGTGCCGAAGTGCGTGTCGGACACTTGCAGCACCCGCGTCACGGCTGCACCTCGCGCCGCTCCGGCGCCAGCCCCGGCGGCCGGATCAGCAGCAGCGGCTGCGGCGCCACCTCGATGCACAGCGGCAGCCGCATGCGCTGCACTTCGCCGTCCGCAGCCACCTTGATGCGCGGCGAGCCCAGCGCCCGGGCCCCGACCGTCAGGCGGCGGAACGCGAAGTGCTGGACCTGCTCCGCCTCGCCCAGCTGTCCGAAGGCGCCACGCGCCAGCAGGGCCAGCAGCGACCAGCGCCCCACCGGCTGCAGCATCACGCCGGCCAGCCTGCCCGCGTCGATGGCGCCGGCCTGCGGCAGCCCCACCTGCTCCATCTGCAGCGCGTTGTTGCCCACGAACAGCGTGGGCGTGCGCGCCGACCAGCGCCGCTGCGGCAGCTCGATGTCCAGCCGCAGGCTGCGGTGGCCGCGCAGGAGGGTCTTGATTCCCGCCGCCAGCGCCACCAGCCGGCTGCGGCCGAACTGACGCTTCCAGCCCTCGCGATCCTCCAGCACCTGCGCATACAGACCCAGGCTGAGGTTGACGAGAAAGACGCGTCCGTTGACCTGGCCGACCTGCACCGGGACGGCCGGCTCCTGCAGCAGCACACGCAGCGCGCCGTCCAGCTCGGTGGGGATGCCATGGGTGCGTGCAAAGTAGTTGAAGGTGCCGCGCGGCAGCACGCCGAAGCGGCAGCCACTGCCCAGCACCTGCTGCGCCACGCCGTTGATGCTGCCGTCGCCACCGGCCGCGACGACCACGCCGCCCGACGCGCGGGCACGCCGCACCGCCTCCCGGGCGACGTCCGGCAACTCGTGCGCCCGCGTGACCGCAAGCAGCTCGCAGCGCCGGCCGGCCGCCGCGCAGGCGGCCTCGACAGCCACCCCAAGCTCGTCCGGGTGGCCGCGGCCGGCGGCGGGGTTGAACACGACAAAGAACGGCGCTTCGCGCCGGGGCGGGGGTGGCGACGTCATGGCATGGGAGCCTCGCAGGAATTCATGGCCCCGTGTGTCGGACATCTTCCAGAATCCTTGTGTGAGACACCGCCTCCTGCCCCCTGCCCTGGCCCTCGCCGCCACGCTGCTGGCCGGCTGCGCCCACCGTGCGGCGCTGCCGCCCGAGCCCCTGGCCCAGGCCGACGCAGCCGTGGAACGCGTCATCGCCGCGCGCCAGATGCCCGGCGCTGCCGTGTGGATCGAGCGCCTGGGCCACGGCAGCCACCACCGCGCCTACGGCCAGCGCGCCGTGGACCCGGCGCCCGAGCCGCTGGACGAGGCCACCGTGTTCGACGCCGCGTCGCTGACCAAGCCGGTCGTCACCGCCACGCTGGTGCAGCTGCTGCGCGAACGCGGCCGGCTGGACCTGGAAGCCCCGCTGCAGCGCTACCTGCCCGGCTGCGGCGGTGAGGACAAGGCCGCCATCACGCTGCGCCAGCTGCTCACGCACAGCTCCGGCCTGCCCGCCAGCCTGCCCGGCAACGGCGCGGGCGACTGGGCCGGTCCGGCCGACGCGCAACGCATCGCCTGCGGCCTGCCCGTGACCGCGCCGCCGGGCACGGGGTTCCGCTACTCGGACGTCAACTTCATCCTGCTGGGCCGCATCGTGGAGCAGGTCAGCGGCCAGACGCTGGACCGCTTCGCCGACGAGGCCTTGTTCCAGCCGCTGGGCATGACGGACAGCGGCTACCTGCCGCTGCGCCGCATGGACGGCACCCGCATCGCGCCCACCGAGCGGCTGAAGGACGGCCGGCTGCTGCGCGGCGAGGTGCACGACCCCACGGCGCGCAAGATGGGCGGCGTGGCCGGCCATGCGGGCCTGTTCACGACCACGGCCGACCTGGCCCGCTTCGCGCGCATGCTGCTGTCCGGCGGCATGGCCGAGGATGGCCGGCGCCTGCTGTCGATGCAGAGCGTCGCGCTGCTGACGACGGCGCAGTCGCCGGCCGTGATCGCAGAGCGGCGCAGCCTGGGCTGGGACATCGCCTCGCCCTATGCCCGCCCGCGCGGCAGCCTCTATCCGCCCACCAGCTTCGGCCATACCGGCTTCACCGGCTGCGCCTTCTGGCTGGACCCGGCCAGCCGCAGCTTCTTCGTGCTGCTGTCCAACCGCGTGCATCCGGCGGCGGGCACCAACGTGCTGCCGCTGTACGGCGAGCTGGGCACGCTGGCGGCGCGGGCGGCCGGTGTTGGCGGCTCAGGCCCCTGAAACACAGCGCCGGGGCGGTTCAGCCGGGCTTCACCTGAGTGTGAACCGCGCCGTGCCCAGGGTCTTGCCACCGTCGCTGACGACCGCGACCACCTTGGTGCCCGCAGCAACCTTGAAGCTGCCGCTGGCTTCCAGCCTGTCGCCCGCAGGCTTCAGCTCGACCTCCTGCTTCTCCTTGCCGGCCAGCAGCGTCAGCTTTGCGCTCGCCTTGGAGACATCGCGCAGCTTGCCGTGGTCCTGCACGTACAGCTGCAGCAGGGTGGGCTTGGCGACCAGCTCGTAGTCGGCCTCCTTGCCCGGCGTGACGATGCCGCCCTTCATGGGCTGGTGGTCGCCGCCCGCCAGGGCGACGTTGCCGGCCAGGGCGGCGGCGCACAGGGCGATGAGGATGCGTTTCATGGGTGCTCCTTTCGGTGAAGTGAAGCGATCAAAGGGCTTCGGCGCTCGCGGCCTGCTGCAGGCGCTCGGCGTCCCGACGGCCGAAGCACCAGAACATCGCGGGGGTCAGGAAGGTGTCCAGCAGCGTGGAGCTGATGAGGCCGCAGAAGATGACCACGGCCACCGGGTGCAGGATCTCGGTGCCGGGCTGCTCGGCCTCGAACAGCAGCGGCGCCAGCGCAAAGGCCGTGACGAGTGCCGTCATCAGCACCGGTGCCAGGCGTTCGAGCGAGCCGCGCGTGATCATCTTGATGTCGAAGTGCTCGCCCTCGAAGCGCATCAGGTTGATGTAGTGGCTGACCTTGAGGATGCCGTTG
>CAMLKW010000131.1 GCA_946480605.1 uncultured Roseateles sp.
CGAGGTCAACGAGCGCACCGAGAACATCGGCGCGCGTCGCCTGGCTACCGTGATGGAGCGGCTGCTGGACGAGATCAGCTTCGACGCCCCCAACCGCGGCGGCCAGACCGTGTCGCTGGACGGGGCGGCGGTGGACGGCAAGCTGGCCGCGCTGGCAGCGAACGAGGACCTGAGCCGCTTCATCCTGTAGCGCTCAGTTCGGCAGCGCGGAGGCGCTGCCGGTCCAGCGCAGCAACTGCATCAGCGACGGCGCCTGAGTCTTGCCCAGCAGGTTGCGCACGTGGCTGCGCACCGTGCTGAGCTGCAGGCTCAGGTGCCTGGCCGCGGTTTCCACGGTCATGCCGTCCGCCAGCAGCATCAGCACATGGCGCTCCGTGGGGCTGAGCCGGCATTTCTGCGCGATGGCGTCGATGCGGGCACTCTGCGTCAGTGCCGGCTGGTCCACCTGCACGACCAGCAGCAAAGGGCTGGCGGGCGGCGGCAGCCCGGGGTCGGCGCCGCGCTGCCGCGAGCGCGACAGGTGCAACAGGCCGGTCGACAGACAGCGCTCGAACCAGATCGCGCAGTCCAGCGCTGCTCCCGAGGCGGCCTGGGCCAGCAAACGGGTCAGCGGCAGCAGGCCCAACTGGCCCAGCGCATGCAGGCGGCCCTCGCCGACGCGGATGGAGCCGTCGTCCATCAGGCGGCGCGCCATCGGGTTGGCGCTCAGCACGCTGCGATCCTCGTGCACCAGCATGATGGCCTGCGGCAGCAGGTCCACGATGAGCCAATGGGTCTGCTGGGCGCCTGGCCAGCCCGGCGGGCCGGTGCGCGGCAGGGCGCGCGGGATGGGTTCGGCCACCTCGTCGCGGACGGGCTCGGTGGCAAAGGCTTCGGCAAAGGCATTCATCGCAGTTCCCCTGATTTCTGGTCTGGCCAGTGTTCCGGGGCGAGGCTCAGACGTCCTTTAGCCTCCTAAAACTTGATGAATTTCACGCTTCAGAGCCGGTTTCAGCGCCGGGTCAGCGTCATGGCCGGCGGCGGTGGGGTCTCCAGCAGGCGCTCGACGTCCAGGATGCCGGCGCCGTAGCCGGCGTCCGGGTTCCAGCCGTCCGGCCGGCCGGCGGACTGCCGGGCCGCCAGGCGGAAGCCCTCGACGCGCTGCCAGGGGGCGTCGTATTCCTTCAGCGCGTCATGGTGGCGGTGCAGCCAGCGCGCGGCGGCGCCCGAGGTCATGGCCGCCGCGCAGGTGGTGCCGCCAAAGGCTGCGGTGTAGGACGAGCGTGGCGCCGACGTCGCGACCGCCCGCCTGACGCCGGCTGCAGGGGCGCTGAAGTCCACCCATTCGCCGGAAGAGCTCATGATCCAGGGCCGGCCCGCGCGCTCCACGCCGGCCACCGCGATGCTGCGCGGCAGTGCGGCCGGGTAGGCCGGCCAGCCGCGCACCGGCACGTTGCCGGCCGCGGCGATCAGCAGGACGCCGCGCTCGTAGCAATGGTTCACCGCACGCCAGATCGGCTCCGGCGCGCTCTGGGCCAGGAAGGTGCCCAGGCTGACGTTGATGACCCGGACCTTGGCCTCGTCCACGAGGTAGCGCGCGGCGGCCTCGAACTCGTAGGCCCGCTGGTCCAGCAGGATGCCCTGGCCCACGCGCACCGGCACCAGCGGCACGCAGGGGGCGACGCCGTAGAACCCGGCCGCCTCGTCGAAGCCGGCGACCACGCTGGCGCTGGACGTGCCATGGCCCGCATAGCCGCCGCGCATGCGGTCGCGCCCCGGCTGCGCCGACAGTCCGTCGAAGCTGCGTGCCGCCTGGACATCCACCCAGCTGTCGCCGGGCAGGCCCAGCGCGGGGTGCTCGGTGTAGCCCGTGTCGATCAGGCCCACCTTGATGTCGCCCCACTCGTCGGGTGCCGGCGGATAGCTGCTGCGGGCGTTGCACAGGTCCAGGTGCCACTGCCGCGAGGTGTCGTCGTCCTTGTCCTCGGGGTGCACGCCGCCCAGGCGGTGCCAGAGCCGGCCCAGCGCTCCGTCCGGCGCGCGCAGATCGCGCCGCAGCGCTTCCCGCCAATCCAGCGCACGAGGCTCGCTGAGGCCCAGCCTGGACAGCAGCCGGTGGGCGCTCTCGCTGCCGTACTCGTTGACCAGCGCCTGCAGCACCTCGGAGCGCAGCTCCAGGTGCGTGGGCGACTTGCTGCGCTCGCCCGCGGGCGCCTTCGCGGGCAGTTCCAGTCGCGGCAGCAGCGCCGCCAGGTGTGCGAGGGCATCGCGTGCGATGGCCACCGCCGGCTTCTGCTGCGCGCGCGTGTCCAGGCGGAAGACGGTTGGCCTCATGCGTCGAGCTCCGAGGGATGGGCGTGGGGGCGGGGTGAGAAGGTCTGTTCGAGCAGGTGCATCAGTTCGGTGGCGTCGGCGGTGCCGCCCTGGGCCTGCCAGTAGGCGCGGTCCTCATCGGGCAGCGCGTCGGCGATGAGGCTGCGCGCGCGTTCGCGGGCGAGCTGGGAGATGGGATCGGGCTCGGTCTCGGTGCGGCGCATGAAATCCTCGCTGGCGCCGAGCAGCTGGGCGGCGGCGGCCTCGGCGCCGGCGGCGGCGGCCAGCCAGGCAAAGATCTCGCAGCGCGAGCGCAACAGGTTTTCATGCTGCAGCGCGCGGGCCGTGCGGATGGCACCCTGCATGGCCTCGTCGATGCGGTCCGCCGCCACCAGCGCCGCGGTCAGGCCCGACATCGCCCGCGCCCGCGCCTGGCCGTGCCGCAGGTGCGGGCCCAGGTGGGCCAGCAGGTCCCGGAAGTCGGCCACGGCGGCGTCGGCATGGCCCATCTGCAGGTGGGTCCAGGCCATGTCGGCGAGCAGCAGCACGCGGTAGCGGTCGATGCCGTGGGCCTCGGCCAGTGCCAGGGCGGACTGGGCATGCCGCAAGGCGTTGGCGTGCTCATTCCTGGCATCGGCCAGCAGCACCTCCACGCGCAGCCGCCGCACGCGGTCGGCGGGTCGCGGGTCGCGGGCCTCGAACTCGCGCGCCGCCTGCAGGTGGCGCTCGGCCAGCTCCACGCGGCCGGCGCGCAGCTGGGCCTCCGCCAGATGGCGCTGGCAGCCGTGGCGGTGGCGCGTGTCCCCCAGCGCCTCGAACAGCGCGTCGGCGCGCTCCAGCGCCGCAATGCACTGCGCGCCGGGCAGGCGCCCTTCCACGCCCAGGCGGCCCAGCCAGTGCCAGTAGCGCGCGCGCAGCGGCGCCGGGCAGGCGTCGGTCACCAGCGGCTGCACGCGGCCCAGGTTGTCCAGCGCCTCGCCGATCGAGCCCGTGGCGCCCAGCACGACGGAGGTGTAGGTCGCGATGGTGATGGCCTGCTCGGCGAGCGCGGGGCGCGGCAGCGCCCAGGACAGCGCGGCACGCGCGTTGGGCATTTCCTGCAGCATCCAGGCGCTTTCGCGCTCGCCGGCCGCCAGCACGCAGACCTGGCTCATCACGCGGGCCAGCCGCGCCTGCGCGTCGGCGTCGGCGCCGGCCTGCTTCAGGCAGTCCAGCGCGAACGCGCGCGTGGTCTCCAGCATGCGGTAGCGCGGCCGCGTGCCGGGCTGCATGCCGATCAGCGAGCGGTCCACCAGGATGTTGAGATGCTCGATGAGGTCGGGCTCGGAGCTG
Source organism: uncultured Roseateles sp. (assembly GCA_946480605.1). The sequence continues at coordinate 3,625 of CAMLKW010000131.1, forward strand.
TCTTTCAGCAGCAGTTGCGCGCCCACCAGGCCGAAGCCGCTGGGAAAGGCGGCCAGCAGGTGCAGGATTTCCTGTGTGCGCGGGGCCAGCAGCTGGTGGCTCCATTCCAGCGCGGCCTGCAGGCTGCGGTGGCGCGGCGGCGCGGTGCGCTGGCCACCGGCCAGCAGGCGCAGGCGGTCGTTCAGCCGGCTGCGCACGCCGGCCGTGCCCAGCAGCGGCACGCGCGTGGCGGCGAACTCCAGCGCCAGCGGGATGCCGTCCAGCTGGCGACAGATCTCGATGAGGTCGACGAACTCCTCGGCCGTGGGCTCGAAGCGCCCGCCCATGGCGCCGCGCACCCGTGCCAGCAGCAGGCTGACGGCGCCGTAGTCGCTGGCGCCATCGGCCTCGGCCGAGATGGGCACGGCCAGCGGGTTCAGCCGCAGCACGCGCTCGCCGGCCACGCGCAGCGGCTCCTGGCTGGTGGCCAGCACGTGCAGGCGCGAGGCCTGGTCCAGCAGGCCTTCGACGAGGTCGGCCGCGGCGTCGATGATGTGCTCGCAGTTGTCCAGCACCAGCAGCAGCTCGCGGTGCTGCAGCGCGGCGACGCAGGCCGCCATCGCGTTGCCGCCGGGTTCCAGCTCCAGCCCCAGCGTCTGGCAGACGGCCTGCGGCAGCAGCACGGGGTCGCGCACGTCGGTCAGGTCGATGCGCCACACGCCCTGCGCGTAGCGCCCGGTGGCCGCAAGCTGCAGCGCCGCGGTGTTGGCCAGCGTGGTCTTGCCCACGCCGGCCAGGCCGCACACGGTCACGCAGGCCGCGCCGGCGTAGGCGGCCAGCAGGTCGGCCAGGTCGGCATCGCGGCCCAGTAGCGGTGGCAGGCGCACCGGCAGGTTGCCGGTGCGCTGCCGGGCAGGCACGGCCGCGGGTGCCTCGGCCTGCTGCGCGGCGATGAACTGGTAGCCGCGTCCGGTCACCGTGGCGATGGTGTCCGCGCCCAGCAGGCGGCGCAGCGTCGAGATCTGCACGCTGAGATTGTTCTCCTCGACCACCAGGCCTGGCCAGACGCGGTCCAGGATCTCCTCCTTGGTCAGCACGCGGTCGCGGTGCTCCAGCAGCAGCAGCAGCAGGTCGAACGCGCGGCCGCCCACATTGGCGGCGCTGCCGTTGACCCACAGTTGGCGCAGCGCGGGGCGTACCTCGAAGTGACCGAACTTCAACACGTCCATGGCGGGTTCTGCAGCGGTGCCGTCCTCAGGTCCGGTCGCGGGTGACCGGCAGGGTGGTCAGGCCGCGGAAGTAGATGTTCTCTATCCAGGCCGGCATGGCGTCGGGCCGGCACAGGGCCAGCGCGGGGAACTCGTCCAGCAGCACGTCGAACACGCGCGTGGCAATCTGGTCTTGCAGGAAGCGGCCTATGCATTCGTGCATGCCGTAGCCGAGCGAGAGGTTGTCGTTCTTGGGGCGATCCCAGTGGAACTGGTCCATGCCCGGACCCTGGCGGTTGGCCGCGGCGATGACGGCGTGGATGGGCGCGTCCTTGGGCATGGCGAAGCCTTCCAAGTCGTCCATTGCACGGGCCGTGTAGCGCTCGACGATGGCCACCGGTGGGTCGAAGCGCACGGCCTCGGCCAGCGCCAGCTTCAGCGAAGCGGTGCGTGGCTCGCCATGCAGGTCGGCGAGCTGCCGCCAGGGGGTCTTGCCGGCCTTGCCGGTCTTGGTGCGCGGATCGGGGCGCAGGAAGTTCAGCGCCGCCGAGCCCAGCAGGAACTGCGTGGACATGTAGCCGGCCAGCACGATCTGGGTCAGCACGGCCACAGCTTCCAGCGCGGCCAGCGGCCTGTTGTCGTGGCCGGGGAAATGCATGCGGTACAGCGGCGGCGGGATGGCGGAGCCCACCGGCAGTTCGCTCAGGTCCACCTTGGTCTGACGCGCAATCTCGCCGATCAGCGTGCCGTCGTAGAGCGAGTGGTGGCCCGGCCGCAACTCGGCGATCCAGGCGCGCGCCAGCGCGCGGCCCAAGTGGGCGGACAGGCGCACGGTCGCGTCCGCATAGGTCTTGCGCCCCGCCTCCCAGGCCCCGTCGGGCAGGTTGTAGTAGCGCATCATGGTCTGTGCGAGCGCGTCGCAGGTCGCGACCTCGTCGGCGGGCAGCCCGAAGAAGCGCCAGAACACGCGCCTGGGCACGGGCTGAGCCACCTCGCGCACGAAGTCGAACTGGTCCAGCTGCCACAGCCGCGGCAGCACTTCGACCAGCGCATCGTTCAGGTAGGTGGCGATGTGCTCGGTCGAGTTCGTGAAGGCCCGGCCGACGGCGTTGCGCACCAGACCGTGGCGTTCGCCGTCCTGCCGGATGATGCCCCGCAGCAGCGCCGTGGACGGGGCCTGGCGGAAGTCCTGCGGCTGCGCCAGTATGGCGCCGACGAGTTCACGATCGATGGCCCAGTAGGCGCGATGCCCGGACACCCAGAGGACCTTGGGCAGCTTCTTGCCGGTTGGCTTCAACGCCTTCTGCGGTTCGGCGATGAAGCTGGAGCTACCGGCCTTGAAGGGCCAGTCCTTCTTGGGCGACTGGCCGGTGCGATGGCCGGCGGCGTAGGTGGCGGGACCATCGAAGCGCCTGGGCAGCAGTTGCGGCACCCACTCCTCCAGCTTGGGGCGCCATTTGTCCAGTTGGTCGCTGTCGCCGGCCGCGTCGACCAGCTTGTTCAGCGCCAGCAGCAGCAGATGCCGCGGCGTGCGGGCCAGGGTCTGGCGCAGTGGCCGCAGCAAATCCCTGGGCGTGCGCTCGGCCATGGCTGGCGGCTTGTCGCTGCCGGGGAGCAGGCTGTCCAGCATGCGCAGCCCCGGGTAGAACAGGTAGAGGCAGCCGCGCGTGGTCACCAGCGGCGGCACGTCCATGACATGGTTGCCCGCGCCCGGCCCGAGGTCGAACCGGACCGGCTTGGACCGTATGCCCGCGATGGGGTCTTGCGTGCCGCGCAGGCGACTGTCGGCACTGCCTTGTATCCAGTTGCGCTGGATGAATTCGAACTGGCGCTCCAGGTTGGCGCAGAAGAACAGGCCCATCAGGCCGTGCTTGCGCTGCGTGGCAACCTTGCCCGTCGTCTCATCCGTGACCGTGTCTGACCAGTTCGCCAGCATGCCGCGCCTCAGCAGGCGGCGCGAGTGGCGCAGGCCGGCCACCCGCGAGGAGCGCGGGTTGGTGCGGCGGATGTGGGCGCCCAACGGGCAGAAGTTGCCCTCGTGGTCGTCGACGGTCTTGGGGTGCTCCCAGCTGGGCGCGTAGTCGAAGGCGTTGCTTTGCTCGCTCACATGGCTGGCTGGCGACAGTGGTTCCCCGCTGGGCCAGCGGCCCATCAGCTTGGCCTTGATGAAGTCGGCGGCTTGCCCGGTGTCTGCAGCGGCCTGGTTCACGGCCTGCTCGAAGTCGTCCACGTGCTGCTCGATGAGCCGCAGCACGCCGAAGCTGCCGTTCTGCGCCAGGTCCGGGGCCAGGCCGCGCAGCGACGAGCCGCCGTAGATGCTGGCGTAGTCCTTGCCCAGCAGGAACTCGCCGGGGCTGGCCGAGGGCTGCATGTCGGGCTTGTCGTTCGCGGCGGCCAGGCCGCTGATGCGGGGCTGGGTGATCGAGTCCTTGAACCCGAACTGCTCCCGGCCTATCCAGTCGTCCGACTTGTCGGGGTGCTGGTACTTCTGCCAGTCGCGCGGCATCAGGTCCAGGCCCTGCTCATGCAGCACGGTCAGGCCGTTGATCTTGCAGTCGTTGCGTAGCCGCAGGCAGGCCTGCTGCAGGGCGTGCCCGTCATCGTTGAAGCCGTACAGCGAGATGACCACATGGACCTGTTGCTCCACGTCCTTGTCGTTGCCGAAGCGCCAGTGCTCGGGGGCGCTGGAACCCTCGTCACCGTTGTCTTCGGCGCGCAGCGCGGCGCCCTGGCGGAAGGCGGTCGGGAACTCGTCCAGGTCGTCCTGGCGCCAGGGCATCAGCATCTGCAGGCCCAGCCAGGTGAAGCCGATGTTGGCGGCCAGTTGGGGCTTCAGCGGCCAGGGCGCGGCGCTGGTCAGCCCCTTCCACGGGTAGCCGCTGTCCGGCGCGGCGAACTCATGCGCCAGCCACGGCCGCGCCGCGGCGCCATCGCGCACGCGCAGGAAGAAATGCCTCGCATGCGGGGCGCCGTAGCCCTTCAGGATGTTGCCCTGCACATCGTCCAGGTCCACCATGGCGGCGGGCCCGTCGATGACCGGCGGCAGCAGCCGGTCGGGGTCGCGGTGCGGATGAATGTCGAGGACGGTCTTGTCCGGATAGGCCTGGTAGATGGGAAAGTCGAACCGGCCGGGCAGCAGTGACGGGCTGCCGTCGGCCCGGCGGGGGCCGTAGGGCACGCGGTTCCACAGCCGCACGAACCTCAGGAAGTCGCTGGGGTGCTCGCGCACCGGCAGCGGTGGCGGGTTCTCGACGTAGCGCAGCAAGGTGTCGAAGACGTCGCCGATGACGATGGCGAAGTCCAGCACATAGTCCTCCAGCGGGCCGTCGAACTCGGTGATGACCATCAGCGCCGTGCCGTCCCACGAGGGCACGAAGCGCGCGAAGTGCAGGAAGGACAGCTCCCGCATCGCCAGGTCGATCTTGGGCTGGGCCGCGACGACGTCCCACAGCATCAGCGGCAGCTTGGCCGGATCGGCCAGCTTGAGGGCCAGGTTGAGGCCGCGTATCACCGGCGGCTCGGTCTTCTCGGAGAAGAGCCTCTGCAGCCAGTCGAGATCCTTGGGCATGACAACTCCCATGCACTGTCATGGGCCCCTGAGCGGAGCGGGAGGGCGGCTCTTGAGGGCCGTTGCGGCGGAATGTAGCGGTTTGTTTCATCGCCAGATAGGCCGTGGAAGTGCGGAGCCGCCCGGCGAGCGCCGGCTCCCGCAGGGTCAGGGCTTGCGGCGCTTTTGCAGCCACCCGGTCACCCCCAGCCCCAGTGCAAACAGCATCCACGTCCCCGGCTCCGGCACCGGCTGTGCCGCGAACACCGCGCCGCCCTCGGCGCTGAACGTGAACGACGTGAACTGGTAGGCGCTGCTGCTGGCCGCATAGCTGACGCCGCCCAGCAGCGCGTGGTCCAGCGGTGCACCGGCCTGGCTCAGGAAGCTGTCGATCTGGAAGCCGCCGCTGGCCTGGAAGGCGTTGGGGTCGGTGGCGCCGAGGAAGCGGAACTCGATCTGCAGCCCGCCCAGGTCCAGGGCGCCGCCGGCGCCGAAGACCAGCTGGTCGGTCACGAAGCCGCCCTGGCCGTCGGACTCCACCTCCAGCACCAGCCGTCCGCCGGCCTGGTTGACGAAGCTGCCCTGCACGTGCAGCGTGCCCGGCGAGTTGCCGGGGCTGAAGACGCCGCGGTTGATGACGTTGCCGATCAGCGTGCCGGTGCCGCCCACATAGCCCCTGGCGCCGATCTCGATGGTGGCGGCGGTCAGCGTGCTGGTGCCGTTGACGATGAGCGTGCCCACGCCGCCGCTGTCGGCGCCGTCGAAGGCGCCCACGCCCAGGTAGTCGGTCACCAGCGTGCTGCCGCCGCTCAGGGACAGCGTGCCGATGCCGCCCGCCGTGGCGCCCACCACCACCTGGCCGCCGCCGGCGCCGGTCACGCTGATCGCGGAGCCTGCGGCCTGCAGCACGCCCACGCCGCCGGGCGAGAACCAGCTGCCGCCCAGCGCCAGGCTGCCGCGCTCGGCGCCGTCGGCATGGATGAGCAACTGGCTGCCGTTGGTCAGCGTCATCAGGCCCGTGCCGCCGCCGCTGCCCAGCGCCAGGCTTGCGCCTATCGTGACGCCGCTGCGCCAGGCGCCGTCCAGCCGCAGCGTGGCGGCGTCCATGCCCACCGTGCCCATGGCACCCAGGTCGCCCACGCCCATCAGCGTGGTCGCCACCACGCCGCCGCTGTTGATGCGCAGCGCGCCGCTGGCCTGGCTGCCGGTGCCTATGGTGACGAAGGGGTTGCTGCCCACGGTGTCGACGCGGCTGCCAGCGCCGCTGACCAGCAGCTGGCCGGTGCCCACCGCGGCGTTGCTCTTGCCCACCGTCAGGCCGCTGCCCAGCCAGCCGTTGCTGGCCAGCGCGTCGCCGTCGCTGTCTATCAGCAGCTGCCCGCCGTTGCTGACCTGCACGCTGCCCTGCGCGTCGTTGCCTACCTGCATGAAGCCCATGCCGATGCCCAGCGCATGGCTGGCGTCGCGGCGGCCGACCACGTTGACCGTGCCGCCAGCGATGCGCAGCAGGCCGTTGGCCGCCACGCCCTCACGTGTGCCTATGCCCACGCGCAGCGCGGACTGGCCGGCCTGCATCTGCAGCAGGCCGCCGGCGGTGACGTCCAGGCTGCCCTGGCCGCCGGTGTAGCCGACCGAGGTGTAGGCAATGCCGCCGCCACTGACATAGGCGGATCCCGCGCCGCTGATGGAGGCCGTGCCGACGGCGCCGGGCGCGGTGCCGATGGTGAAGTATTCGTTGCCGGTGATGCGGCCGCCCTGCGACACGGCGATGTCGGCAAAAGACCCGGCCGAGCGCGCCAGCTGCAGGCTGGTGCGGCCCACCTCGTTGGCCGCGAAGCTCAGCGTCGAGCCCGCGCCGCGGACCTGCATGCGCGTGCTGCCGGCCAGGTTGGACAGGCTCATCAGCGCCGTGCCGCCGCCATGCGCCTGCAGCGCCAGCACGCCGCCGTCCAGCACGGCCAGGTTGGCGCTGGAGTTCTGCGCGTTCCACGTCACGGTCTGCACATAGCTGCCCAGGCCGTCGCGGCCCAGCACCTCGAAGCGCGAGCCCGGGCCCTGCACGCTGAAGTCGACGATGGCGCTCTCGGTGCCGGTGGCGCCGGTGCTGAAGGTGCCCAGCGCCATCGTGACGTGGTCGGTCTGCACCAGGCCGCCGTTCAACACCTTGACGCTGGCCAGCGTCTGGCCGCCGGGCGTGCCGAGGGTCCAGCCGTCGGCGGCCTGGGTGGCGAGGTCGGTGACGCCGACCTGGAAGTGGCCCGTGAAGCGGCCCACCGAGCCGGCGCCGTCCACGGTCAGGCTGCCCTGGCTGCCGGCCACCGTGCCGATCTTGGTGGCGCACCACACGCCGCCGGCGCAGTTCGCTTCGTCGGCACGCGCGTCCAGCACGGCGCCGCCGCTGACCGTGATGCTGCCGTTGCCCACGTAGATGCGTTCGGTGTTCGTGCCGTTCAGTTCCAGCCGCGTGCCGCTGCCGCTGAGCAGCACGCGGTTCTGGCTGGGCGAATCGACGCCCACGGCCAGCCGGCCCATCTGCACCAGGCCACCGTCGCTGACCAGCAGCCGGTTCTCGCCCGTGGTGCCGAATTCGGCGCCCAGGTTCAGCGTGGCCGCGCTGTTGGCGCCCGTCACGCGCGAGCCCGTGCCGCTGACCTCCAGCGTGCCGGTACCGCCGTAGAAGCCACCCACGCGCAGGTCGTTCATGCCGCTGATGCTGCCGCCCCCGCTGACGCGGATCAGGTTGCTGCCGCGCGTGTCGCCCACGCGCAGCCAGGCATGCTCGGTGGCCTCGAAGCGCAGCGCGCCGCCGTTGGCGACCGTGAGCTGGTTGTTGCTGGCGCTGTCGTGGAAGCCCACCCACAGGCCGGGCCAGCGGCCGCTCAGGCGCACCTCGCTGTCGGCACCGTCCACGGCCATCGCGACGTTGCCGCCGCCATGGCCCAGCGCGAAGTGCACGGACTGACCGGGGTTGTCGCCCCACAGCAGGCCGCCCTGGTTCACGTCCAACGTGACGGTGGAGCCGATGCTCTGCCCCAGCCGCAGGCCCGCCGTGCCGCCGCTGTCGCGCTGGCCGGTCACCCGCCAGGTCGAGCCAGCGCCGCTGACCACCAGGTCCGCAAAGCTGCGCTCGCCACCGCCCTGCGAGCCGCCGGGCGGGTTGCCATTGCCCGCCACCACGTTCTCGGTGACGAGGCTGCCGCCGGCCAGCACCTCGACACGGGCGCGCGCCGTGCCGTTGACTTCGCCGGCCGTCCAGCCCTCGATGGCCGGGCGCGCGACCCGGCTGCTGCCGATCTCCAGGTTGCTCACGAAGCGCGCCTCGCTGCCGGCGCCGGTGACGGTCAGTCGCGCGGTGTCGCCGGCGTACTGGCCGATGAAGGCGCCGCAGAAGGCGTTGGCGCAGGCGGCCGCGCCGCTTGCGGCGTCCAGCAGCGCGCCACCGCTGACGGTCAGCGTGCCCGTGCCCCAGTCGCCCACGGCCAGGCGGGTCTGGCCCACGGGCGACGCGATGCGCAATACCGTGCCGGTGCCGTCCAGCAGGCCCGTGCCCACGCCGTTGCCTCCGGCGCCCAGGCTGAAGCCGGCCAGGTTGACCTGGCTGCCCGCCAGCGCGCTGAAGCTGCCCACGCCGCCGGCGCCGAACCAGAACCAGGTATCGGGGCGGTCCAGGTGCGGGCCGT
>CAMLKW010000132.1 GCA_946480605.1 uncultured Roseateles sp.
GGCGCCAGCTCGGGCTCGTTGACCAGCGTGCCGACCATGATGGACGCCGCCATCACCGTGGCCTGGGCCAGCCCCAGGCGCAGCGCCCGGGCGACGCCGGCCGGGTCGGACTCCTCGACCAGGCGCTGGCGCTGGCGCAGCGCCGCGATGGCGGCGTCGTAGGCCGCGCCGAACGAGAAGCCGCGCACCACCGCCAGCTTGTAGTCCGGCTGCGCCAGCAACTCGGCCAGCGAGCGCGGTACGGGCGCGCCGGCGTCCAGCGTCAACAGGCTGACGCGCACCTGGATCAGCGGCACGAACTCGGCCGTCGCGTCGCGCGCGGGCGTGGCCGAGGCCGGCACCAGCAGGTCGGCCTGGCCGGCGTCGAACATCGTCTGCAGCCGCGCACGCGGCACCTTGTGCAGGTCCAGCTGGCAGCGGGAGCTGGCGGCCACCTCGCGCAGCAGCGTCGGGTAGATGCCGTGGGCCCGGCCGTCGTCGAAGGCGACGCTCAGGCCTATGGGGGCCATGGGCACGTTGATGGGGCGCGTGCAGGCTGCCTGCGCCGCCGCTGCGGCCAGCCAGCCCAAGCACCACACGCTTGATCGCACCATTGCGTTCATGCCACCCGACTCCTGGAACCTCACGGCCCATTGTGGCGGCTGCGCGCGCCGCTGGGTTCTCGGCGTGGCTCCCGCGCATCGCGGCCCGCGCCGCCTGCCGGCTCAGTGCCCCGCGCGCAGGCGCGCCGCCAGCTCGATGTAGGCGGGCGCGACGCGGGCCGGCGTGGCGTCGGCCAGGTGGGCCTTCAGCATGCGCCTCAGCGTCTCGGGCTGCGGCGTCAGCGGGCCGGCGAAACGCACATGCTCGTCGTCGGCGATCAGCAGCGTCGGGAAGGTCTCGATGTCCAGGTCGCCGATCAGCTCGGCCTCGTCCTCGATGTCGATCCAGCGCACCCGCAGCCCGGTCTGCGGCAGCCCGGCGCAGGCGGCTTCGAAGACTTGCTGGTAGGACTCGCAGGTGCGGCACCAGGCGGCGCAGAGGCAGGCGACGTGGACGGTCATGGGGCGGCATGGTGCCACGAGCCGGCATCGGCCCCGCGAGTGCAGGGACGGCCGCCATGCTTTAGATTGGCGGCATGCCCGGCGAATCCTCGAACGACGCGATCTTCGATCCGCGCGCCCAACTGGCGGCGCTGTCGCCTGCGGATGCGGTCGCCTATGTGCACCACATCATCGACGAGCACTGCGAGGCGAAGGACGCGGCCTACATGAAGGCGGTCATCGTCGCGGGGGCGAGGTCGGCCGAGGTCAGCCTGGAGCATGCGATGGCCGGCAGCCCGGTGGCGCAGACCACCTACGGCGCGGCCAGGCTGAACGGCCTGCATGTGGACCAGGACGTGGCCGAGGGGCTGTTCTGGCTGCGCCGCGCCCACAACAACGGCCATGCCCATGCCAGCATCCTGCTGTGCATCGTCTACCTGGACGGCAAGCAGGTGGCGCGCAACACCGAGAAGGCGCTGTCCTACGTGGAGGCCGCGGCGGACCGCGGCCTGGCGTCGGCGCAGTTCGTGCTGGCCAACATGCTGCTGGACGGCGAGTCGGCGCCCGTGGACGAAGCGCGCGCCGTGGCCCTGCTGCGGGCGTCCGCACGCGGCGGCTATGCCAAGGCCGCCGAGCTGCTGGCCGAGAATGGCTTGTCTATCGACTAGGACGGCGTCAGCCCGGCTGCCGGGCTGCGGCACCAGGCCAGGTTGCCCAGCAACTGCAGCAGCAGCCAGCCCAGCGCGATGCCTATCCAGGCGGCCCACAGCGAGTGGCTGAGGAAATGCGCCCCCCGCGCCATCTGCGCCAGGCCGGCCAGGCCGGCCACGACGGCGACCAGGCCCCAGGCGCGCCGCCCCCAGATCCATGCGAAGGGGCTGAAGGCGATGGCGCCGGCCGTGTGGCCGGACGGGAAGCAGTGACCCGGGCCGCCGTCGCGCAGCGTCCAGTCCCAGTGCGAGACCCAGGGCGAGCTGCCGCCGAACTCCAGCAGGCTCCATGGGCAGCTGCTGTGGCTGAGGCCCTTCAGCGCCGGCACGATGACCAGCACCAGCAGGCCCGCCGCCAGCGCCAGCCGGCGCTCGCGCCGCGACGGGCCGCGGCGGGTTGGCTGGCGGCGCCAGGCGTCCGCGGCCAGCAGCAGCCAGGCGAGCATCCACAGGTTGCGCAGACCGGCGTGCAGCAGGTCGCGCGACCAGAAGGCCTCGCGGGCCGGGAAGCCGCCAGGGCCGCCGAAGCAGCGCGCCAGCGCCAGGTCCAGGCCGCTGGCGTCCCAGGCCAGCACCAGCAGCAGCCCCAGGGCCAGGGCGGCGAGAGGGCGACGGCGGGGTGTGGCGAGCGACATGGTCGGCGATTTCATGCGGCTTCGCTGAAGAGAGGCTGAAGCCGCGCCGACGGCCCGGTCGTGCTAGCGTGAACGCATGAGGCTGCTGCTGCTCGAAGACGACCCCATCCTCGGCGAAGGCCTGCGCGACTTTCTGGCCGCGGAGGGGCATGTCGTGGACTGGTGCCGCCACCTGGCCGCAGCCCGCGCGGCGTTGCAGGGCGAGCCCTTCGACGTCTGGCTGCTGGACTGGCAGCTGCCCGATGGCTCTGGCCGGCAGTGGCTGGGCGAACTGCGTGCCGCCGGCCGGCAGACGCCTGCGCTGCTGCTGACCGCGCGCGACCAGCTGGCCGACCGCATCGAGGGCCTGGACGCGGGGGCGGACGACTATCTGGTCAAGCCCTTTGCGCCCGAGGAGCTGGCCGCGCGGCTGCGCGCGCTGCTGCGCCGCCAGCAGGGCGGGGCGCCGCTGCTGAGGCTGGGCCCCGGCCTGCGCATCGACCTGGCCGGCCGCCGCGCCTGGGTCGCGGGCGAGGTGGTGGAGCTGACTGCGCGCGAATGGGCCGTGCTGGAGGCGCTGGGGCTGCGCGCGGGGCGCTGGGTGGGCAAGGACCAGCTGGAGAAGCTGGTGCTGGGCTTCGACGGCGAGCCCGCGGCCAGCAATGCGCTGGAGGTGCATGTCGCCAACCTGCGCCGCAAGCTGGGGCGCGAGGCCATCGAGTCGCGGCGCGGCATGGGCTACCGCGTGCAGGCCGGAGGCGGCGATGACTGAGGCCGCCGTGCGCCCGCTGGCCTCCATGGCCCGGCGCCTGCTGTGGGTGACGGGCGGTGGCAGCCTGCTGATCGCGCTGACCGTCACCGCAGCGTCGGTGTGGACGGTGGACGGCGAGGTGGACGAGCTGCTGGACGACGGCCTGCAGGCCAGCGCTGCGCAACTGGCGCCGCTGGTGCTGGCGGCCGGCGCGGTGCCGCAGTCGGCCGCCGCCGACGACGAGCTGCGCTTTGCCTGGGCCTGGTTCGACGCCGCCGGTCGCCTGCTGCGGGCCAGCCCCGGCGCCCATCCGGAAGCCTGGGCGCCGCCGGCTCCGGGCTTTGCGCACCGCCAGGGCTGGCGCCTGTACGGCCTGCCGCTGCGCGACGGCCAAGGCCTGCTGGTGGTGGCGCAGACCGGCGCCGAGCGGCGCGAAGCGCGCTTCGAGGTGGGCCGCAACGCGCTGCTGGCGGCGCTGGCGCTGGCGCTGCTGGGCCTGCCGCTGCTGGCCTGGCGCGCGCAGCGCGAGCTGAGGCCGCTGCAGCAGCTGGCGCAGCGGTTGGCCGGCTTCGACGCCGGGCGCAGCGACCCGCGTGCGCTGGCTGCGCAGCTGGGGCCGCCGGGCCGCAGCGAGCTGGCGGCCATCCACGCGGCCTTGCGCCAGCTGGGCGAGCGGCTGGGCGAGCGGCTGGACTTCGAGCGCGAGTTCGCCGCGCAGTCGGCCCACCTGCTGCGCACGCCGCTGGCCGGCATCGACGCGCAGCTGGCCGTGGCGCTGAAGGAGCAGCCCGGCCAGCCGCGGCTGCAGCGCGTGCGCGAGGCCAGCCGCCGGCTGCAGCACCTGCTGCTGGCGCTGCTGCGGCTGTTCCGCAGCGCGTCCGAACTGCGCCGCGTGCCACTGGACGCGCGCGCTCTGCTGGCCGAGCTGCCGCTGGGGGCGCTGGTGCTGCAGGACGGCCCGGCCTGCCCGCTGGATGCCGATGCCGAGCTGCTGGCCGCGGCGCTGCTGAACTTGGTCGACAACGCCCAGCGCCACGGCGCCACGCGGCTGTGGCTGAGCCAGCCCGACGCGGCAAGCCTGCTGCTGACGGATGACGGCAGCGGCATTGCCGATGCCGAGCGTCACGCACTGCGCCAGCGCCTGGCCTCGGGATCGACCGACCAGGGGCTGGGCCTGCGGCTGGCCCAGCTGGTGGCCGAGGCGCATGGCGGCATGCTGGAGTTGCCCGACAGCGCGCAGGGCTTTGCGGTCAGGCTGAGGCTGCGGCGCTAGTCAGGGCCTTCGTGCCCTGCGCCGCGCTGACAGGCCCTGGCCCTCAGGGCGTGGCGGCCGCGACGTTGTTGCGGCCCTTGCCGCCGCGCTCCTTGGCGAGCTTGCGCGGCGCGGCCGGCTTGGCGGCGCGCACATGGCTGGCGCTGGCCTTGCCCTTGGCGGGCGCGCGGGTGGCGACTGCCGTCTTCGAAGCGGCCTTGGTCGCGGTGTAGACCACGATGGCCTGGCCCGGCTTGAAGCGGGCCGAGCTGCCGACCTTGTTCCACTGTGCCACCTGCGCCCGGCTGAGCCGGTAGCGCGCGGCGACGCTGGCCACCGTGTCGGCCTTGCCGGCCTTCAGCGTCACGCGGCGCAGCGGAGGTGCGTCGGGCGCCAGGCTGAGGCTGGCGGTGTCGGCCAGGCGCTCGGAGACGTCGGCCGTCACATGCGCGGCGCGCGGCACCAGCAGCGTGGAGCCGCGCTTGACCAGCATCTTGGGCGGGATGCGATTGACCTCGCGCAGCGCCGACTCGGCCATGCCGGTGCGCTTGGCGGCCTCGGACGGGCTCATGGTCTTGGGCACGACCCAGGCGGTCCAGGTCGCCAGCGGGCCACCGTGGCGGGCCAGGTTCTCGGCGAACGCGCTGGCCTGGTCGTAGGGCAGCAGCACCTGTTCGGTGGCCGCGGCCAGGATGACCGGCTTGTTCATCTGCGGGTTGAACTGCTGGAAGGTCTCCAGGCTCAGGCCCGCGAGTTCGGCCGCCAGCGCCACGTCGATGTCGCGCTCGATCTTCACGCTCAGGAAGTAGGGGTGGTTGGCCACCGGCGGCAGCGCGAGCGCGTAGCGGTCGGGGTTGAGCACGATGTTCTTCACGGCCTGCAGCTTGGGCACGTAGTAGCGCGTCTCGTCGGGCAGCTTCAGGCTGGCGTAGTCGGTGGGCTTGCCCAGGCGCTGGTTGCGCGCGATGGCCTTCTGCACATTGCCCTGGCCCCAGTTGTAGGCGGCCAGCGCGAGGTGCCAGTCGCCGAACATGCGGTGCAGCCGGCCCAGGTAGTCCAGCGCGGCGCGGGTGGAGGCCAGCACGTCGCGGCGGTCGTCGCGGAAGATGTTCTGCTTGAGGTCGAAATCGCGGCCGGTGGCGGGCATGAACTGCCACATGCCGGTGGCCTTGGCGCTGGACACGGCGTGCGTGACGAAGGCGCTCTCGATGAAGGGCAGCAGCGCCAGTTCGGTGGGCATGCCGCGCTTCTCGACCTCCTCGACGATGTGGAACAGGTAGCGGCTGCCGCGCGTCGTCATGCGCTCGACGTAGTCGGGCCTGGCGCTGTACCAGGCCTCGGCCTTGCGCACCCAGTCGTCGTCCAGGTCGTCGAGCTGGAAGCCCTGGCGCACGCGGGCCCAGAGGTCGGCGCTGGCGTTGGGCGCGTCCAGGTCGACCTTCTCGCCGGGGCGCAGGTTGTCCTCCAGCAGCTCGGCGGCGAGCTGGCGCACCGGGGCCGTGGCGACCGCGGGTTCGGGCGCGGGCAGGGGCTGGGTGGCGGCGGGCGGGGGGGCGGAGGGCGGCTCGGCAGCGGGGGCTGGCTCGGGCGGGGTGGTGGTGGCGCAGGCGGCGAGCAATGCCGCCAGGGCCAGGACGGAGAGTTTGGAGATCGTCATCGGAATCCGTTCTTCCATTCGCGCAACGTGGCGAACACGTCGACCGGGCTGGGCACGGCCGGCAGTTTCAGGGGCGCGTGGCGTCGCGCGGCGTCACGCAGCGCGGGTTCCGCGCAGCGCAGGAAAGGGTTGATGCGGACCTCGGTGCCGAGGCGGCCGGGCAGCGTGGGCTGCCCCGCGGCGCGCCGGGCCTCGCACCATTCGGTGTAGGCGGCCAGCTCGGCGTTGCCGGGGTCCACTTCGCGCGCGAAGCGCAGGTTGGACAAGGTGTACTCATGGGCGCAGCAGACGCGCGTGTCGCCCGGCAGCGCGGCCAGCGACTGCAGCGACGCATGCATCTGCGCGGGCGTGCCTTCGAACAGCCGGCCGCAGCCGGCGCTGAACAGCGTGTCACCGCAGAACAGCAGCGGGCCGACGCTGCCGGCCTCGGCGGCAAAGTAGGCGATGTGGCCGGCGGTGTGGCCGGGCACGTCCAGGACGGTGAAGCGCAGGCCCAGCAGCTCGACGCTGTCACCGCCGTGCAGGCGCAGCACCGGCTCGGGCATGCGTTCGCCGGCGGGTGCGTAGACGGGGCCCTGCAGCCGCGGGCGCAGCGCATCGACGCCGCCGACGTGATCGCCGTGGTGGTGGGTCAATAGAATGCCGGCGAGCTTCAGGCCCCGGGCATCGAGGGCCGCGGCCACCGGACCGGCATCGCCGGGATCGACGACGAGCGCCTCGTGGCCGTTGTCCAGCAGCCAGAGATAGTTGTCGTCGAATGCGGGAAGAGGCGTGAGCGTCAAAGGCGCGTAACCCATGACAGATAAAGCGCCGAGTATAGATTTGGCAGCCTGGCTGCAGACACCGCCGGGCCGCTATCTGCTGGCCTGGGAGCAGGCCCAGGTCGATGCTGCGGTGGTGGACCTGTTCGGCTTCCATGCGCTGCAGCTGGGCATGCCCGAGCTGGCCGGCCTGCAGGCCAACCGCATGCCGCACCGCTGGCTGGTGGGGCGAGACCTGCAATGCGAGTTCGACGCGCTGCCCTTCGAGAGCGCCAGCATGGACCTGGTGCTGTTGCCGCACGCGCTGGAGCGCGCCTGCGACGCCCATGCGCTGCTGCGGGAGGTGGAGCGGGTGCTGCGGCCGGAAGGGCGGCTCATCGTGTTCGGCCTGAATCCGGCCAGCGCCTGGGGGCTGCGCCAGAAGCTGGGGCGGCTGCGGCGCGGCGGCGAGGCTTATCTGCCGCAGGACGGCGAATTCATCGGCTACTGGCGGCTGCGCGACTGGCTCAAGCTGCTGAGCTTCGAGGTCGAGGCAGCGCGCTTTGGCATCTACCGCCCGCCGCTGCGAGGCGAGGCCTGGCTGGACCGCTGGCAGTGGGCCGAGCGCGTGGGCTCGCGCTGGTGGCCGGTGCTGGGAGCGGCCTACTTCATCCAGGCGGTCAAGCGTGTGCACGGCACGCGCATGATCGGCTTGGCCAGGAACAAGCGCGTCGCGGCCAAGAAGGCGCCGGCCGTGGCGCTGAACAACCATCAACGCAAAGAATGACCGACACCCAGAAACCTGCCGTCGCCGTGAAGCGGCCCCAGGTCACCATCTACACCGACGGCGCCTGCAAGGGCAACCCGGGCCCCGGCGGCTGGGGTGCCTGGCTGCACAGCGCCGGCCACGACAAGGAACTGTTCGGCGGCGAGCGCGAGACCACCAACAATCGCATGGAGCTGACCGCGCCCATCGAGGCGCTGGCGTCGCTGAAGCGCAGCTGCGACGTGATCGTCTACCTGGACAGCGAGTACGTGCGCAAGGGCATCACCGAGTGGATCACCAACTGGCAGCGCCGCGGCTGGAAGACCGCCGACGGCAAGCCGGTGAAGAACGACGACCTGTGGAAGCGGCTGGACGCGCTGCGCAAGCTGCACCACGTGGAGTGGCGCTGGGTGAAGGGCCACGCAGGCGACCCCGGCAACGAGCGCGCCGATGCGCTCGCCAACAAGGGCGTGGCGTCCATCAGTCGGTAGAGTGCGCGCCAGCTGAGTCCCCGGAGATCGCTGCATGAAGCCCTTGTTGCTCGCCTTGCTGCTGGCCGCCTTCACCCAGGCTCAGGCCCAGACCTACACGGTGCTGTGCGTGAAGACGCCCTGCGGCCATCTGAAGCTGGACAGCGTGCCCGGCCGCATGGCCGTGGACTACAGCTACCGCAACAACGGCCGCGGCCCCGATCAGAAGGAGGTGCTGCAGTTCGCGCCCGATGGCGCCTGGATGAGCTATCGCACCGAGGGCGTGGCCACCTACGGCGCGCGCATTGACGAGAGCTTCGAGCGCGGCGCCGATGGCCGGGCCCAGTGGCGCTCGCCGGTGGACCGCGGCGAGCAGCTCGGCGCGGCGCGGGAGGCGGTGTACCTGCCGGTGCAGGGCAGCCCGGCCTGGCTGGCGAAGCTGGCGCAGAGCCTGCTGAACAACGCGTCGGCACGCACGCCGGCACTGCCGGTGGGCCAGCCGTCCGTCGCGCGCGTGCAGCGCCTGAGCGTGCCGGGCCAGGCCTACGAGATCGGGCTCTATGCTGTCACCGGGTTGGAGCTGGAGCCCAGCTATGTCTGGCTGCGCGAGGACGACCACAGCCTGTTCGCGCAGGTCTGGCCGGGCTGGGGCGGCACGCTGCTGCAGGGCTTCGAGGGCCAGGTGGAGCGCCTGGCCGATGCGCAGAAGGCCGCCGAGATCGCGCGGCTGCAGCGCCTGGCCAGGGAGCTGCCGCAGCCGCTGCCGGGGCTGACGGTCATCGAGGGCGTGCGCTGGTTCGACGCGCCCGCCGCCAGGTTGCAGGGGCCGTCCGACGTCTATCTGCTGGAAGGCCGCATCGCGGCGATCGCCAGGCCTGGCAGCCTGAAGAACGTGTTGCCCGCGCAGCGCATTGCCGGCCAGGGTCGCACGCTGCTTCCCGGCCTGGTCGACATGCATGCCCACATCGGCCATGGCGAGCTGCTGCTCAATCTGGCCGCCGGCGTGACGGCGGTGCGCGACGTGGGCAACAGCAATGCCGACGTGGCCGAGCTGCGCGGCCGCATCGCGCGTGGCGAGCTGCTGGGGCCGAGCATCTCGGCCAACGGCTTCATCGAGGGCAGGAGCCCGTTCTCGTCACAGGCCGACTTCGTGCCCGACAGCCTGGAGGGCGCGCTCGCCGCCATCGACTGGTATGCCGCGCATGGCTACCGCCAGTTGAAGCTCTACAACTCCATCAAGCCCGAATGGGTGAAGCCCATGGTGGCGCATGCGCGGTCCCTGGGCCTGCGCACCGGCGGCCATGTGCCGGCCTTCATGACGGCGCGGCAGGCGGTGGAGGCCGGCTATGACGAGCTGCACCACATCAACCAGCTGACGCTGAACTTCCTCGTCAGCAAGACCGACGACACGCGCACGCTGCTGCGCTTCAACCTGGTGGGCGACAAGGCCGCCGACCTGAAGCTCAACGACCAGCGCACGCGCGACTTCATCGCGCTGCTGAAGAAGAAGGGCACCGTCGTCGACGCGACGATGACCGCGTTCGAGGCGCAGTACACGCAGCGCCAGGGCCAACCCAACCCCAGCTACGCGATGGTGTCGTCGCATTGGCCGGCGGTCATGCAGCGCAGCTATTTGTCCGCCGAGGTGGACATGGACGACGTGAAGGCCAAGCGCTGGGGCGCGAGCTGGAAGGTCATGATGGACCTGCTGCGCCGCATGCACGCGGCCGGCATCCCGCTGGTGGCCGGCACCGACGCGACGGCCGGCTTCGCGCTGCAGCGTGAGCTGGAGCTGTACGTGCAGGCCGGCATCCCGGCCGCGCAGGCGCTGAAGATAGGCACCTACAACGGCGCGAAGTACAGCGACCGGCTGGACCAGATCGGCAGCATCGAGCGCGGCAAGCGGGCCGACCTGCTGCTGGTGGACGGCGACCCGGTGGCCGACATCCGCGCGCTGCGCCGCGTGGCGCTGGTGATTCAAGGCGACAAGGCGTTGTCGCCCGCGGCGATGTACCAGGCGATGGGCATCCTGCCGTTCGTGCCCGCGGCGGAAATCCTGAAATGAAGCCCCTCGTCCAAGGAGTACCTTGGCCGGTCCCCCGAGGGGACGGCGATGCTTGCGGCGTTGAGCCGCAAGCACATCGCCAGGACGGGCCGGCTTGGGAGCGGCCCGGCGCTCGGCCCGTGAGGCGCTTGGCTGCGTTGCTGCTTGCCGTCCCGCTGCTGGCCGGTGCCGACACCACGCTGCGCTTCTGCGCCGCCGGCAGCCCCAAGACCTTCGACCCGGCCGCCACCGACAGCGGCATCGACCACATCTCCCACCTGCCCATCTTCGGCACGCTGGTGGAGACCCAACGCGGCACGGACCAGTTGATCCCGGCCCTGGCCACGAGCTGGAGCCTCAGCCCCGACGGCCTGGCCTACAGCTTCGAGCTGCGCCGTGGCGTGGCCTGGCACACGGTCGAAGGCTTCAAGCCCACGCGGGCGTTCAACGCCGACGACGTCGTGTTCACCTTCGGCCGCCTGCTGAGCCGTGACAGTGCCTTCGCCAAGGCCATGCCGAACGTGTCGCCCTATGTGGTGTCCTTCGGCTGGGAGAAGCTGATCCGCCGGGTCGAGAAGCTGGGCGAGCACCAGATCCGCATCACGCTGGCCGAGCGCGACGCAAGCTTTCTGGCCACGCTGACACAGGCCTTCGCCTCCATGCAGTCCGCCGAACTGGGCGCGCAGCTGCTCAAGGCCGGCGCGCCGCAGCGCATCGCGCAGCTGCCGGTGGGCACGGGGCCGTTCCAGCTGAAGAGCTTCCGCAAGGATGCCGTCATCCGCTACAGCGCCCACCCCGGCTGGTGGCGCAAGGCGGACGTGCCGCGCGCCGACCAACTGGTGTTCGCGATCACGCCCGACGCCACCGTGCGCGCGCAGCGCCTGAAGCGCAACGAGTGCGACGTGGCCGCGCCGGTGGGCCCGATCGAACAGGCCCAGCTGCAGAAGGACCCCGCCATCAGGCTCGCCACGGCGCCGGGCCTGAACGTGGGCATCCTGGCCTTCAACACGAAGAAGCCCGCGCTGGCCAAGCTGGAAGTGCGCCAGGCGCTGGACATGGCCATCGACAAGGCCGCCATCCTGCGCACCGTCTACGGCGAGGCCGGCACGGCGGCCAGCACCGTCATCCCGGCGTCCAGCTGGGCGCACGACGCGACGCTGAAGCCCGCGCCCCACGACCCCGCCAAGGCACGCGGGCTGCTGCAGAAAGCCGGCGTGCTGCCGCTGAATCTCACGCTGTGGGCCATGCCGGTCGTGCGCTTCTACAACCCCAACGGCCAGCTGATGGCGCAGATGATCCAGGCCGACTGGGCCAAGGTCGGCGTCAACGTGCGCATCGTCACCTACGAGTGGGGCGAGTACCTGCGCCGCATCGACGCCGGCGAGCACGACGTGGCCATGTCCGGCTGGAACGGCGACCCCGAACCCTCGGGCACCTTCGCCCAGTTGGCCTGTGGCTCGGCCAGCGGCACCTTCTGGTGCAATCCGGCCTACGACAAGCTGCTGGCCCAGGCCCGCCAGGCGAACGGCCTGGACGAGCGCAAGGCCCTGTATGCCAGCGCGCAGAAGCTCGTGCTGGAGCAGCTGCCCTGGAGCCCATTGGCCTATGGCCGCGTGGCCGTGCCCATGCGCGCGACGGTCAAGGGCTTCGTGCTGGACATGGACGGCAGTACATACTTTGACGGGGCCTTGCCCCGCTGATTGGACGAGAAGATGAGCATCAAGAGCGACAAGTGGATACGCCGCATGGCCGAGCAGCACGGCATGATCGAGCCGTTCGAGCCCGGCCAGGTGCGCGAGCAGGACGGCCGCAAGATCGTCAGCTACGGCACCAGCAGCTACGGCTACGACATCCGCTGCGCGCCCGAGTTCAAGGTCTTCACCAACATCCACAGCACCGTGGTGGACCCGAAGAACTTCGACG
>CAMLKW010000133.1 GCA_946480605.1 uncultured Roseateles sp.
GGTCCTTGCCCTGCATGATCACGTTGCCGGCGCGGATTTCTTGAGCGAGTTTCATGGTGGTATCTCGATTGAGGGCCGGCCGAGCAGCCGGTCAGGATGGCGCACCAGACTCCGAAAACATCCCGGCGTGGCGCGGCAAAGCCCGTCATTCTAGCTGGAAACCCTCGATGAACCCCAGCAGCTGGGTCAGCAGATCCGGCTGCTCCGCCAACTGCGCACGCCATGGCCGGAAGGGCGCGGCGCGCAGTTCCGGCAGCGGTGCGAAGCGGTCCAGCCCGTTCCAGCCGCGCCAGAACGCGGCCCAGTCCGCCGGCAGGCCGGCACGGGCCATGAAGGCCTCCAGCTTGGGGGCATGGGCGCCATCGTCCTGCGGGTAGATGTGCCAGGCGAAGGGCTTGCCGGCCCACTGCGCGCGCACGAAGGAGTCCTCGCCGCGCACGAGGTTCAGGTCGCAGGACCACAGCAGCCGGTCGTAGTCGTCCTGCGCCAGGTAGGGCAGGGCGATGCTGCGCAAGCCCTCACATGGCGCGATGCGTTGCTGCGCCCAGCCGGGGCAGGCCAGCAAAAGCGTGGGTTGAGGGGCCAGCGCGGCCAGCAGCTGCGGCAACCGCGGGTTCTCGTAGCAGAACAAACTGACCACGCGCTCGCCCGGCTGCGGCGCCCAGCCGTGCGCGCCCAGCCAGGCCGCGCCGTCGAAGCGGTCGACCTGTTCCAGCAGCCCGCGCTCGCGCAACAGCCCTCCGGTGCGCGGCGTGAAGCCGGGGTAGAAGAAGCGCTTGTGCAGACCTGCGCCAGGGCCGTGGAACTGCGGTGACGCCAGGCCATGGCTGCGCTCCACGTAGTCCTCGGCGCTCAGGTACTCCAGGTTGATCCAGGCCGGCCGGCGCCTGGCCATGCGCTCGACGAAGGCCGGCGGCAGCTCGCAACCGAAGGCCTCGATGACCACGTCGCCGCTGTCGACGTCCACCGGTCCCGCCGGCCATTCACGCAGCTCGATGCCTGCCGGGCGCTGTGGCGCCATCCAGGCCAGTGCGGATGCGTCGTCCACCCACAGCCGTGCGCGGTGCCCGCGCGTCGCCACCTCGCGGGCCAGTCGCCAGCACACGCCCAGGTCGCCATGGTTGTCGATGACGCGGCAGAAGATGTCCCAGAGCATGGGCGGGATTGTCCCAGGCCAAAATCCGGCGTCATGTCGAGCCCGACTCCCCTCTCCAATACCGAACCCGGCGATCAGCAGTTGGCGCAGTGGGCCAGTGAGCGCGCCGCCGTCGAAGCGGCCGAGAAATTGCGTACCGCCGAGGTCGAGGCCGCTGCGCGCGAAGCGCGCGAGCGGCTGCTGGCCGAGGTGGCCGCGCTGCCCGCGCTGCCCGGCGTCTACCGCTACTTCGACGCCAAGGGCGAGGTGCTCTATGTCGGTAAGGCCAAGGAGCTGAAGAAGCGCGTCTCCAGCTACTTTCAGAAGAACCACGGTGGCACACGCATCGGCATGATGGTCGCGCGCATTGCGCGGCTGGAAACCACCGTCGTGCGCACCGAGGCAGAGGCGCTGCTGCTGGAAAACAACCTGATCAAGACCTTGAACCCGCGGTTCAACATCCTGTTCAGGGACGACAAGAGCTACCCCTACCTCAAGCTCAGTGGCCATGCGTGGCCGCGCATGAGCTACTACCGCGGCGCGGTGGACAAGCGCCACCAATACTTCGGACCCTACCCCAGCGGCTGGGCGGTGAAGGAGGCCATCCAGCTGATGCAGAAAGTGTTCAAGCTGCGCACCTGCGAGGACAGCGTCTTCAACAACCGCAGCCGGCCCTGCCTGCTGCACCAGATCAAGCGCTGCTCCGGCCCCTGCGTGCCGGCCGGCCAGACCGGCGAGTACGCGCGCAACGTGGACAGTGCCGTGCGCTTCCTGCGTGGCGAGACCGACGAGGTGATGGCCGCGCTGCAGGAGCAGATGATGGCCTTCGCGGACGGCATGCAGTACGAGCTGGCGGCCGAGGTGCGCAACCAGATCCAGGCGCTGTCGAAGGTGTTGCAGCAGCAGGTGGTGGAGGAGAGCAGCGCCACCGGCCGCGACCGCGACGTGGACATCCTGGCCGTGAAGGTGCAAGGTGGCCGCGCCTGCGTGAACCTGGCCATGGTGCGCGGCGGCCGCCACCTGGGCGACCGGGCGTTCTTCCCCAAGCATGTCGACGACGCGACCGCACTGCTGCTGGAAGGCGACGAGCCCTTGTCGCCCGAGCGACAGGTGCTGGAGGCCTTCATCGCCCAGCACTACCTGGCGTCGCCGGTGCCGGGCCTCATCGTCGTCAGCGAGGCGGTGGACGCCGGCCTGGCGGAGGCGCTGGGCCTGCAGGCGGGCAGCCGCGTCACCGTGCAGGCGCAGCCGCGCGGCCAGCGCCGCATCTGGCTGGAGATGTGCGTCAACGGCGTGGAGCTGGCGCTGACGCGCCTGTTGGCCGAGGAGGGTTCGCAACAGGCGCGCACGCACGCGCTGGTGGAGGCGCTGGACCTGTCCGTCGCCGAGATCGACAAGTTCCGCGTCGAGTGCTTCGACATCAGCCACACCGCCGGCGAGGCGACGATGGCCAGCTGCGTCGTGTTCGAGGGCCACCAGATGCAGAGCAGCCAGTACCGGCGCTACACCATCGAGGGCATCACCGGGGGCGACGACTACGCCGCCATGCGCCAGGTGCTGACGCGCCGCTACAGCAAGATGGCCGAGGCCGCGCAGCTGGGCACCGGGCGCCTGCCCGACCTGGTGCTGGTGGACGGTGGTCGTGGGCAGGTCAGCATGGCGCGCGAGGTGTTCGAAGAGCTGGGACTGGACCTGGGCCTCATCGCCGGCGTCGAGAAGGGCGAGGGCCGCAAGGTCGGCCTGGAGGAATTGGTGTTCGCCGACGGCCGCGAGAAGGTCTACCTGGGCCGCGACTCGGCGGCGTTGATGTTGATCGCGCAGATCCGCGACGAGGCGCACCGCTTCGCCATCACCGGCATGCGCGCCAAGCGCGCGGCGGCGCGCACGGGCGGCTCGCGGCTGGAGGACGTGCCGGGCGTCGGGCCCAAGAAGCGCTCGCAGCTGCTGCAGCGCTTTGGCGGCGTGCGCGGCGTGGCCGGCGCCAGCGTGGAGGAGCTGGCCAGCGTAAAAGGTATTTCGCGCGAACTGGCAGAAGACATTTACCGCGCGCTGCACTGATCGAGAATCGGAGCCCTATGCCCATGCTTACGACCCTCAAGCGTGCCGCCCGATGGTTGGCTGCACCGGTGCTGGCGGCCTGCGGCGCCGCACCTCGGGCACCTGCGCCCGTGCCCGCCCCTGCACCGGCTCCCGCACCCGTCGCGGTGGCGGCCCCTGCCGTCAACGCGGCGCCTGGCCTGCCCAAACCCCAAGGCCTGCCCGCCCCCAAGCCGGTGCGAACGAACGAGGAGCTGCGCCGCCAGGCCGCGCAGCGCCTGGTCATGGCCAACCCCGAGCGCAGCTATATGACGCCCGCGCCGTCCCATCTGCTGACCGTCATCGTGCTGGACGTGGAGGTCAAGGCCGACGGCAGCGTGCGCAAGATCCACGTCGTGCGCCCGCCGAAGTTCGGCCCCGAGACGCTGCAGATGGCCATCGACGCCGTGCACCGTGCCGCGCCCTTCGGCGATGTGCGCCGCATGCCCGAACCCTGGCGCTTCACCGAGACCTTCCTGTTCGACGAACACCGCCGCTTCAAGCCGCGTTCGCTGGACTGAGGACTGGCCGCCACAGCCTGCGCCTTGCCCGCCCCAGGCTTGGGCACAATCGGCGCATGTTCCTGACGCTGCCGACTCTGCTGACCTGGGCCCGCATCGTGGCCATCCCGTTGATCGTCGGGGTGTTCCACCTGGACCTCGCACCTGACCACCAGAACCTGTTTGCGACCGGTTTGTTCATCGTCGTCGCGCTGACCGACTGGCTGGACG
This sequence comes from uncultured Roseateles sp., assembly GCA_946480605.1. The sequence goes on from CAMLKW010000133.1 coordinate 3,943, forward strand.
GCTACCTGGCGCGCAAGCTCAACCAGACCTCGTCCTTTGGTGCCTTCCTGGACCCGGTGGCCGACAAGTTCCTGGTCTGCTCGGCACTGCTGGTGCTGCTGGAACTGGGCCGCGTCAACGCCTTCGTCGCGCTGGTCATCGTGGGCCGCGAGATCGCCATCTCGGCGCTGCGCGAGTGGATGGCGCAGATCGGCGCGTCGCGCAGTGTGGCCGTGCACATGGTCGGCAAGCTCAAGACCACCGTGCAGATGGTGGCCATTCCCTTCCTGCTGTATGACGGCCCGCTGTTCGGGCTGATTCCGACGCGGGTCTGGGGCACCTGGCTGATCTATGCCGCCGTGGTGCTGACCATCTGGTCCATGGTCTATTACCTGCAGAAGGCCCTTCCCGAGATCCGCGCCAAGGCGCGCTGAAGACGACATCGGCCGGGCGACCGGATAACGAGTTGTATCGGGACTTTTCCCTCCCCGGAACCCGCAGTTCGCGCGTCTAGAATCCGCTTCCCCGCGGCGCCCGGGCCTGTCGTCAGACGGCTCTCATGGGCGGTGCAGTGCGCGGGCCGACCCTTCATCGCAAGCCTGCGCCCGGCCACGGCTGCAGGGTTACGAAGTCCGCTGAATCGTCCAACCTGGGGGCACGAGTGAACAAGTCCGAATTGATCGAGCACATCGCCAAGCAGGCCGACATTTCAAAGGCCGCAGCGGGCCGTGCGCTTGAGGCCGTGATCGCCGGCGTGAAGACGACGCTGAAGAAGAACGGCACCGTCTCGCTGGTGGGCTTCGGCACCTTCAGCGTCACCAAGCGTGCGGCGCGCACCGGCCGCAACCCGCGCACGAACGAGGCGATCAAGATCAAATCGGCCAAGGTTCCCAAGTTCAAGCCGGGCAAGGCGCTCAAGGACGCCGTGAACTGAATTCATCCGGCCGGTTTTTACCGGGTGCTTAGCTCAGCGGTAGAGCAGCGCCTTTACACGGCGTAGGTCGGCGGTTCGATCCCGTCAGCACCCACCATCTGACCTTCCATTCGTCCGCACTTAGAATGCGACTCCCCTCGAAGGCGAACCCCGGTTCGCCTTTGTCGCGTTTGACGCGCGCCACCGCGCGCCCTGATCCTCAAGGCTTTCGAGATGTTCGAGTTTGTCCGCCAGCACAACAAGCTGTTCCAGTTCATCCTGCTGCTGTTGATCCTGCCGTCGTTCGCCTTCGTGGGCATCGAGGGCTACACGAGCATGATGGGCGGCGCCAACACGACCGTGGCCAGCGTTGACGGTCGCAAGATCACTCAGGGCGAATGGGAGGCCGCGCAGCGCCAGTTCGCCGACCGTGTCCGCTCGCAGAGCCCGGGCGTGGACCCCAAGCTGCTGGACACGCCCGAGGCCAAGCACCAGGCGCTGGAAAATCTGGTCACCGAGCGCACGCTGCAGGCCGCTGCGCAGCACCAGCATTTCACGCCCAGCAGCGATGTGGTCAGCGCGCGCTTCTGGAACGATCCGCAGTTTGCCTTCCTGCGCAATTCGGATGGCACCGTCAACAAGGCGTTGCTGGCCGCCCAGGGCATGACGCCGTCCATCTTCCTGGAGCGTCTGCGCCAGGACTACGCCGTGCGCCAAGTGACCGCACCCGTCGAGTCGTCGGTGGCCGTCGGCGCCGCCGCGCCCAAGCTGGCCTTCGATTCGCTGCTGCAGCAGCGCGAGGTGCAGGTGCAGCGCTTCGACGTGCGGGAGTTCGCCGCCAAGCTGAATCCCAGCGACGCGGACATCGAGGCCTTCTACAAAGAGCCAGCCAACGCGGCCAAGTTCCAGCTGCCTGAATCGGCTCAGATCCAGTACGTCGTGCTGGACCTGGAGGCGCTGAAGAAGGACGTCAGCTTCACCGAGGAAGACCTGCGCAAGTATTACGACGAGAACGCTTCGCGCTACGGTGTGCCCGAGGAGCGCCGCGCCAGCCACATCCTGATCAAGGCCGAGCGCAGTGCGCCGGCCGATGAGCGCGCCAAGGCCAAGGCCAAGGCCGAAGTCCTGCTGGCCGACGTGCGCAAGAATCCGGCTTCGTTCGCCGAGGTGGCCAAGAAGAACTCGCAGGACGAGGGCTCGGCCGTCAATGGCGGCGACCTGGACTTCTTCGGCCGTGGCGCCATGGTCAAGGAGTTCGACGCGGCCGTCTATGCGATGAAGCCCGGCGAGATCAGCAACCTGGTCGAAACCGACTTCGGCTTCCACATCATCCAGATGACCGGCGCCCGTGGCGGTGAGAAGAAGCCCTTCGAGGCGGTGCGGGCCGAGGTCGAGGCCGAGGTGCGCAAGCAACTGGCCCAGCGCAAGTACAGCGAAGCGTCCGAGCAGTTCGGCAACCTGGTCTACGAGCAGTCCGACTCGCTGCAGCCCGCCGCCGACAAGCTGAAGCTGCAGATCCAGACCGCCACCGTGGGCCGCAAGCCTCAGCCGGGCGCTGCGGGCCCGCTGGCATCGGCCAAGCTGCTGGACGCCGTCTTCGGCCCCGAGGCCTTGAACAACAAGCGCAACACCGAAGCCACCGAGACCGGCCCCAGCCAACTGGTTGCCGCTCGGGTCGTGCAGTACAGCCCCGCCCGCGTGCCGCCGCTGGCTGACGTGAAGGACAAGGCGCGCGAGCTGCTGTTGAAGAAGCTCGCCATCGCCGAGGCCAAGAAGGCCGGCGAGGTTCGCCTGGCCGCGCTGAAGTCCAACGCAGCCGATCTGTCCGGCCTGGACGCCGCCGTCACCGTGTCGCGCGCCAAGCCCCAGGGCCTGAGCCGCGCGCAACTCGAAGCCGTGCTGGGCGCCGATGCCACCAAGCTGCCCGCAGCCGTGGGCGTCGCAGCCGACGACGGCAGCTACGTGGTCGTGCGCATCAATCAGCTGCAGGCGCGCGACCCGGCTGTCGTTGATGACCAGGTTGCGGCCCGGCAGTACGCAGCCGCCTGGGCCCGCGCCGAAGGCCAGGCCTACATGGCCGCGCTGAAGTCGCAATACAAAGCGGCCATCAATATTGCGGCTCCTGCATCGGCTGCAAGCGCACCCTGATTTTTGCGCTATACTCTTTGGCTCTGCGGTGGCTGTAGCTCAGTTGGTAGAGTCCAGGATTGTGATTCCTGTCGTCGTGGGTTCGAGTCCCATCAGCCACCCCAAGAAACTCCAGTAAAAACAGGCGCCTCGGCGCCTGTTTTCATTTCCGCTCCGGGTTCGCCGTCGCGAGCAGCGTGTCCAGCGTCTCGGGCCGGGCGAAGAAGAAACTCTGCACGTAATCGCCGCGCAGCAGGCTGACCCGCTCCACCTGTTCGGCGGTCTCGATGCCCTGCACGAAGGAGCGGTCAATCTTGGTCTCGTCGAACTGCGCCTCACTCAGATAGCCCAGCGACGAGAAGCCGCTGCCGAAGTCGTCCAGCGACACCTGCACGCCCAGCTCGGCGCAGGCTTGCTTGAGGGCCTGCACGTCCTCGCCTAAGACTTCCTCGGTGATCTCGATGATGAGGTGGGCGGGTGACGGCTCGCACCTAGGCCGCCGCGCTGGCGCGGGCGTTGACGCCGTTGACATAGGCCTCGAACCGGTCAGCGGCGCTGCCCAGCAACTGGATGGACAGGCCGGCGACGGCCGGCAGCAGCAGGGTCAGCGCGCCGAAGGACGGTGTGAGCTTGGCGCGGATGTTGAGTCGGCTCGTGGCGGGTGCTCAGTGCATGCGCGCCACGAGGCGCTCGGCATCCAGCAGCACCAGCAGGTGCTCGCCCGCCTCGTCCTGCAGTGCGCTGATGCCGTCGATGCAGTCGGCGTCCAGCGCGCCGCCCAGCGGCGGGGCCGGCTTGATGTCGGCGGCGCTCAAGGGGTGGACGTCCGCCACGGCGTCCACCACCAGCCCGTGGCGACGGCCCGCGACGCTGAGGATGATGGTGACCGTGGTGGCGTCGAAGCCCACCGGGGCGCCCAGCCGGGCGCGCAGGTCGGCCACGGGCACGATCTCGCCGCGCAGGTCCAGCACGCCCAGGCTGTGGCTGGCGGTGCCGGGCAGGCGGGTGGGGGACTCGTAGCGGCGGATCTCCTGCACGTGCAGGATGCAGACACCGTAATGCTCGCCGTCGATGCGGAAGGACAGATAACCGCGTGCGGCCGGTTCGGCGCGCAGCGTCAATGCGGCGGCCTGGCCCGCGAGCGGGGCCGGGAGAAGTGCGTTCATGGCGGGTGGGGTAGTGCGTCGGGGCGGGCGCTCAGGCGGCCGCGATCTTGAACATGGACACGGCCGTGACCAGGGACTGGGCCTGGCCGCGCAGGCTGTCGGCGGCGGCGGCCATCTCCTCGACCAGCGCCGAGTTGGCATGGGTGCTCTGGTCCATCTGCAGGACGGCGACGCCGACCTGCTGCACGCCGCTGGCCTGCTCCTGGCTGGCGCCGCTGATGCCGGTCATCAGGCGGGCCACATCGTCGATGCTGGCGACCACCTCGGCCATGGTGCGGCCAGCCTGATCCACCAGGCGGCTGCCGCTCTCGACGCGGGCCACGCTGTCGGCGATCAGGCTCTTGATCTCGCGCGCGGCTTCGGCGCTGCGTGCGGCCAGGCTGCGCACCTCGCCGGCCACGACCGCGAAGCCGCGGCCGGCTTCGCCGGCGCGGGCCGATTCGACGGCCGCATTCAGCGCCAGGATGTTGGTCTGGAAGGCGATACCGTCGATCAGGCTGGTGATGTCGGCAATGCGACGGCTGGCGTCGTTGATGCCCTGCATGGTGGTGGCCACCTCGGTCATGACGTCGCCGCCGCGCGCCGCCACTTGGCTGGCCTGGCGGGCGCGTTGGTTGGCGTCCACGGCGGCGCCGGCGTTCTCCTGCACGGTACTGCCCAACTGCTGCATGGCGGCCGAGGTCTGCTCCAGCGAACTGGCTTGGCTCTCGGTGCGCGACGACAGCTCGTGGTTGCCCTGGGCGATCTGCGCGCTGGCCGTGGCCACGCTCTCGGAGTTCTCGCGCACCGCGCCGACCACCGTGGTCAGATTGGCACCGATGCGGTTGGTGGCGGCGATGAGCTTGCCGACTTCGTCCAGGCGCACGGTCTTGAGCCGAACGGTCAGGTCGCCGTCGGCGATGGCGGCGGCGGCACCGTGCACGCGGGCCAGCGGCTGGCTGACCAGTGCACGGATCAGGAAATAGGTGACGGCGGAGATCAGCGCCAGCATGGCCAGGCCCAGCGCCAGGTAGCGGTTGCGCAGTTGGCGCACCTCGGCCGTGAACTCATCGGCATAGCTGCCGCCGCAGATCAGCCAGTTCCAGTCCGCCACCGGCGCGAAGGCGACCAGCTTCTCACGCGCCTGCGTCTCGCCGCGCGCCTTGTTCAGCCAGTCGTAGGCGATGACGCCGCGCCCGGTGTTCAGCATCTCCCTGACGAAAGGGCGGCCGCCGGCGTCCTGGGCGTCGAGCAGGTTGCTGCCCTCCTGCGTCGGGTGCACCAGCAACTGGCCCTGGGTCTTGCCCGGGCGGGCGTCCAGCACGTAGAAGTAGCCGGTGGCGCCGATCTTCATTTCGCGGATGGTCGCCTTCATGGCGGCGACGAGGTCGCTGAAGTCCAGGCCCACGAAGCGCACACCGACGGTGCGGCCGGTGGCGTCGGCGATGGGGTCGTAGCGCGTCATGTACTGGCGGCCGAACAACGTGGCCGTGCCGACATAGCTCTTGCCGGCCGCGATGGCCTTGTAGCCCGGGTGCTCACGGTCCAGCAGCGTGCCGACGGCGCGCTCGCCCTTCTCGTTCTTCACCGAGGTGCTGACGCGCACGTAGTCGTCGCCGCTCTTGGCGAACAGCGTGGCGACGCCGCCGGTGGACGCGCTGAAGGCGTCCACCGCCGTGAAGTCCAGGTTCAGCGTGCGGCCGCCCAGGCTGAGCACCGGCGTGGCGCGGCCCTTGATGTCCACCGTTTCGGGCTTGAGCTCGAAGCCACCATTCAGGCTGGTGTTGAAGACCTTGGCCAGGCCCTCGGTGCGCTGGCGCAGGTCCTGGTCGGCGGCCTGGATCATGTCGACCAGCAGGGCTATCTTGGCCGACACGTCGGTCTTGGCCTGCTGCTCGACGGAGCGCGACAGCGTGATGCTGATGGCCAGCAGGAAGGCGCCGAACATCAGCGCGGTCAGCGCGATGTTGGCGGTGGTGAGTTTGGTGCCCAGGCTCAGGCGTCGGATGGTGTTCAGGGTCATGGCTTGCGGTTCGGGATGATGAGCGTCTGGCGACTCGGGCCGTGCCCGGGCGGCGTGGCCGCCGGCATCCCGATGATGTAATTTGTTCGACTGAAAAATGAATCGACCGTCAGAAGTGTAAGACAGGTGACTTATTTCGAAGAAGCCAAATCCTTCACGTTGAACGCCGGGTCTCGCCTCGGATCGGCTATGGGACTCATGGCGGTCGCCTATGCCGCAAAGCGTGTCGGCTTCTGCACCACAGCCGAAAGACATATGTCTTGTGTTTGAGTCGATCGAATTAAAATGCTCGCTATCCGCAACCCGCTGCAGGCGGGGCGTCCACCTTCCCCCTTTGTTGAGATGGCAAGCAGAAAGACCCCGGCGGACCGCGCCGCCACCGTGGAACCCGTGCCCGGCGAGAGCTGGCAGATCGGGCCGGCGCCCGACGAGAAGCTCACGCCCACGGCCCGGCACATCCTGGACGTGGCCGAGCAGCTGTTCGCCCAGCGCGGCATCGAGGCGGTGTCCTTCCGCGACATCGTCACGGCCAGCGGCCAGCGCAATGTGTCGGCGGTGGCCTACCACTTCGGCAGCCGCGAGGGCCTGCTGGGCGCCATGCTGGCGCGCCGGCTGTGGGTGCTGAACAAGCAGCGCCTGCAGCGGCTGCAGGCCTTGTCCAAGGCGGGTCGGGCCGGCGACGTCCACGCCATCATCGATACCTCGTTCCGCGTGGCGGCCGACGCCGTGCGGCTGGAGTCCTGGGGGCCGGACTTCGTCGTCGTGCTGGCCCAGGTGTTCTTCCACCCCGAGCTGGACCTGGGCAGCATGGTGCCGGCCGAGCTGGGCGCGGGCAACGAGCTGGTGCGGGCGCTGGGCCGCAAGGCCGTCGAGCGCCTGCCGCTGCCGGTCTTCCTGCAGCGGGCGGAGATGGCCTACCAGCACGGCACCTTTGCGCTGGCTCTGTGGGTGGAGTCGCATGGCCGCGTCAACGACGCCAACGAGGACGCCTTCGAGACCTTCGTGCGCCAGACCGTGGACTTCCTGGCCGGCGGCGTCACGGCCCCGGTGTCCGGCAAGCAGGCGGTGGTGCGGCGCTGAGCCAGGCCGCGGGGCAGCGCCTAACATCGCGGCCATGGAAATCTACCTGGATGCCAATGCCACGACGCCCGTGCTGCCACAAGCGCGCGAGGCGGCCCTGGCCGCGATGGCCGAGGACTTCGGCAACCCCAGCAGCACCCACAGCACCGGCCTGAAGGCGAGGGCGCTGATGGACGGCGTGCGAGCCCGTGCGCGGCGTGTGCTCGGTGCGGGCAGCGGCAAGCTGCTGTTCCTCAGCGGTGCGACCGAAGGCATACAGACGGCCGTGCTGTCGGCCTTGAGCGCTTTGCGTCAGGCCGAGCACCGACCCGAGCTGCTGCTGTACGGTGCGACCGAGCACAAGGCCGTGCCCGAGGCCCTGCGGCACTGGAACGAGTTGCTGGGCCTGAAGCTGGAGGTGCTGGCCATTCCCGTGGGCCGCGACGGCCGCCATGACCTGGACTGGCTGCGCGCGCACGCGCCGCGGGCCGGGCTGGTCTGCACGATGGCCGCCAACAACGAGACCGGCGTCATCAGCGACCTGGACGGCATCGCGGCCGCACTGGCCGGCAGCCCGGCGCTGTGGATGGTGGACGGCGTGCAGGCGCTGGGCAAGCTGCCGCTGCGGCTGGCCGAGCGCCGCATAGCCTACGCGCCGTTCTCCGGCCACAAGCTCTACGCGCCCAA
>CAMLKW010000134.1 GCA_946480605.1 uncultured Roseateles sp.
GTGGATGAGCTTCCAGTTGCTGGTCATGGTCATCTATCCCAGCGTCATCGCACCGCTGTTCAACAAGTTCGAGCCACTGGCCGACGTGGCGCTGAAGGAACGCGTGGAGCGGCTGATGGCGCGCTGCGGCTTCGCGGCCAAGGGCCTGTTCGTCATGGACGGCAGCCGCCGCTCGGCCCACGCCAACGCCTACTTCAGCGGCTTCGGCCCGGCCAAGCGTGTGGTGTTCTTCGACACGCTGCTTGGCAAACTCAATGGCGAGGAGCTGGAGGCCGTGCTGGCCCATGAGCTGGGCCACTTCAGGCACCGCCACATCACCAAGCGCATCGCGCTGGCCTTCGTCATGAGCCTGGCCGGCCTGGCGCTGCTGGGCTGGCTGGCGCAACAGCCGGCCTTCTATCTCGCCCTGGGCGTGCAGCCCAACTTCAGTGCGCCCAACGATGCGCTGGCGCTGCTGCTGTTCCTGCTCGCCGGCCCGGTGTTCGGCTTCTTCGTGACGCCGCTGGCCAGCCACTTCTCGCGCCGCGACGAGTTCCAGGCCGACGCCTATGCCCGCGCCCAGGCCAGCGGCGCGGACCTCGCCTCGGCGCTCTTGAAGCTGCACGAAGACAATGCCGGCACGCTGACGCCCGACCCGGTGTATGCGCGCTTCTACTACTCGCACCCGCCAGCCGCTGAACGCCTGGCCGCCCTCGCGTCATGAACGATTTGCTGCTCGCCCAATGTGACCCCAAAGCCCCGCTGCTGGACGCCGACACGCGCGCCCGCGTGCTGGCCGCCCTGCCCTTTTTTTTTTTTTTTGCTGAAGGCCGCGTCATCGGCCGCCGCTTCGGCTTCGACAACTACTACCAGACCATGGCCTTCGTCGATGCGGTCGCCGAGATCGCCCATGCGCAGGACCACCACCCCGAGATGCTGGTCGGCTACGACGCCTGCACGGTCAGCTGGACCACGCACTCGCGTGGCGGCCTGACGCTGAACGATGCGATCTGCGCAGCCCAGGTCAGCTCGCTGCCCGAAGCCTCGGGCTCATGAGCAAATTCCAGGCGCTGGACCTGGGGCTTGTCGTGCGCGGCCACGGCCGCCACTACATCGTCGAGGACGCGGAGGGCAAGCGCCTGGTCTGCCACCCGCGCGGCAAGAAGAGTGATGCCGTCGTGGGCGACCAGGTGCGCTTTGCCGAGTCCGGCGACGAGGGCGTCATCGAGGCCGTGGAGCCGCGCCGCAACCTGCTGTTCCGGCAGGACGAGTGGAAGACCAAGAGCTTTGCCGCCAACCTGGACCAGATGCTGGTGCTGGTGGCCGTGGAGCCGGTGTTCAGCGAGAGCCAGCTCGCGCGCGCGCTGATCGCCGCCGAGTCCGCCGGCATCCGCATGGCCATCGCGCTGAACAAGACCGACCTGCCCGGTACCGATTCGGCGCGCGAGCGGCTGGCGCCGTACCGCGCGATGGGGCTGACGATGTTCGAGGTCGCGCTGAAGGCCGACCGCGAGGGCTCTCGCGCCACGCTGGAACCCTGGCTGAAGGATCAGCGCAGCTTCGTGCTGGGCCCCAGCGGCACGGGCAAGAGCACGCTGATCAACCTGCTCGTGAAGGACGCTCAGGCCCAGGTCGGCGAGATCTCGCAGGCCTTGAACTCCGGCCGCCACACGACCACCACGACGCAGTGGTACTGGACCGACGACAGCCGCGCGACCGCGCTGATCGACTCGCCCGGCTTCCAGCAGTTCGGCCTGGGCCAGATCGCGGCAGCCGACCTGTGGCGCTTCATGCCCGACCTGCGCGAACACGCCGAATGCCGCTTCGCCAACTGCTCACATATTCACGAACCCGGCTGCGGCGTGCGCGCGGCAGTCGATTCGGGCTTGATCAGCGCCAGCCGATACCGCATATACGGCGAAATCCTCGAAGAACTCCAACGCAAGACCTGGTGAAAACCGCTCTCCTCTCCCTGTGCGCCGCCGCCCTGCTGGCCGCCTGCGCCAGCCCCAAGCTCACGCCGCCGCCTTCGGCGGACGGCTGGCAGTCACTCGCCCTGCCCGGCAAGAAGTCGACCCGCTACAGCTGGACCGAGAAGGATGGCCGCCCGGCGCTGGAAGCCGCGTCCGAACGCTCCGCCAGCATCTGGCGCAAGCGTCTGGACCCGGCGCTGGACGGGGTCGGCCAGGTCAGCTTCTCGTGGTGGGCGCAGCGCCTCATCCCCGATGCCAGCGTGGCCGACATCGACCGCGAGGACGCCGTTGCGCGCGTCATCTTCGGCTTCGGCGGCGACACCGACAAACTGCCGTTGCGCACGCGCATGAAGTTCGAACTGGCCCAGGCCCTCACCGGCGAGGCGCCTCCCTACGCGACACTGATGTACGTCTGGGACAGCCAGTTGCCGGTGGGCACCGTGGTCGTCAACCCGCGCAGCGACCGCATCCGCAAGATCGTCGTGGACTCCGGCCCCGGCCATCTGCACCGCTGGCGCGACCACCGCCGCGACCTGGCGGCCGACTTCCGCCTGGCCTTCGGCGAGGAGCCGGGGCCGCTGACGTCCATGGCCGTCATGACCGACAGCGACAACAACCGCGCATCGGCACGAACCTGGTACGGCGCGGTGGAACTGGTGCCGCCGCAGCTCAGCGGCGGGGAGGCTGCAAGGGCAAGGGCGCCGAGTCCTTGACCTCGCGCGCCTCGATGTCGACGACATCCTCCGCCGATGGCGCCTGACGCTGCGCCCAGGGATTGCGGTTCATGCGGAACGCCACGTTGGGCTTCTTGCCGCGAAGCAGGCTGACGGCGACGAACAGCGCAAAGGCCAGCACGGCGAACAGGAACACGGCCAAGCCCACGAGGGCTCCGGCAAGCAGGATGACGAGGCGGATCAGCGAACGGAACAGGCGCATGGCCCGCATTGTCGGACGGCTCAGCCCCGCCCGACGAAAGGCATGTTCGTCGCCATGACCGTCAGGGTCTGCACATTGGCCGACAGCGGCAGGCCGGCCATGTAGAGCACGGCGCGGGCCACGTCCTCGACGTCCATGCGCGGTTCGACCGCGATCTCGCCGTTGGCCTGCGGCATGCCGCGCGCCATCTTCTCGGTCATCTCCGTCGCGGCATTGCCGATGTCGATCTGTCCGGCCGCGATGTCGAAGGCACGGCCGTCCAGGCTCAGCGACTTGGTCAGGCCCGTGATGGCATGCTTGGTGGACGTGTAGGGCGCCGAGAACGGCCGCGGCGCATGGGCCGAGATGGAGCCGTTGTTGATGATGCGGCCGCCGCGCGGGTCCTGCGACTTCATCAGCCGGAAGGCCGCGCGGGCGCACAGGAAGCTGCCGGTCAGATTGGTGTCCACCACCGCCCGCCACTGCGCCACCGGCAGTTCGTCGATGGGCACGCCGATCGCGCTGATGCCGGCGTTGTTGAACAGCAGGTCCAGCCGGCCGAAGCGCTGCTGCAGGGCGGCGAAGGCGGCGTCCACCTGGGCCTCGTCGGCCACGTCGGCGGGCAGGTGCAGCGCCCCGGGCTGCAAGTCCGCCAGCGTCTCCCGCAGCGGCGCCTCGCGGCGGCCCATCAGCGCCAGCGTCCAGCCCTCGCGGGCCAGCGCGCGGGCGACGGCGCGGCCTATGCCGGAACCGGCGCCGGTGACGAGGGCGATCCGCCCCATGACCGCCTCAGCGGCTGATGGGCATCAGCAGCGTGCGCTGCACCCAGCCGCTGAAGTTGGCGGCGTCCACCTGCATGAAGCCGTCCTTGACCTCGCCGCTGGCCACCAGTTCGTCGCTGCGGTTCAGCGTGGCGACGACCTTGCTGTCGCGCGAGGCCGAGGCGTAGACCTTCACGTTGGCGATCTTGGCGACGAACATCTGGCCGGCATTGATGGGTGCCGCGGCCTTGGTGGACGCGCCCGCATTGGCGTCGCCGGCGGCGCTGCCGGTGCGGATCAGGCTTTCCTGATCTCGGATGGCCAGCACGATCTTGTTGTAGTTGTCCAGGAAGCTGGCCGCGATGAGCTTGCCCTCGGCGGTGCTGGTGTAGCCGCCCAGCCCGCCCACGGCGCCCCCACCAAAGCCCCAGCCGCCGATGGAGAAGTCCGTCTTGCTGGCATTGCCCTCGGCCGCCGCGACCTGGATGCTGGAGCGCACGTCGGCCAGCATCAGGCTGGTGGAGGCATCCTTGAACTTGAGGCCTCCGGCGATGGCACCCAGCACGCCCAGCTTGCCGCCCAGGAAGCCGCCGATGCCGCCGCTGGTGTTGGCGCCGACCTGCACATTGGGCGTCATGACGAAGTCGGCCGCCTGCATCTGGCCCTTGCCGATGTTGGACTCTTGGCGCATCTCACCCGCCGAGGCCAGCGCGCGCTCCTGCTGGATGTTTTGCATGGCCTGGCCGCGTTCGACCACATCGAAGCAGCCCGACTGCTGCACCATCATGCGCAGCAGCGCGGCCGGCGAGCCCAGGCCGTAGCGGCTGATGTGGTTCCAGCCGGTCTGGGGCTCGGCCACCGCCAGCACACCCAGCTTCTTGCTGCACTTCTCGACGGTGGAGCCGGCCTCCTGCGCCTGGGCGCCTGCGGTCAGGCCGGCCAGCATCAGCGTGTACAGGGTCTTGTTCATCGCGTTCCTCTCCAAATCTGCGAACCGGTGATTGTGCCGAGCGCAGGCCCGGCCCTACATCCCACGCCCACACGAGCAGGGTCGCCTGGATCAGGGGCGCAGCACCAGGCGGTACCGCGTCTCGCCGGGCAGGAAGGGCAAGGCCTCGCCGGCCAGCCAGGTGGCGTGGTCGCCCCGATAGTAGGGCGAGAGCGGGTGGCCGCTCTGGCCGCCGGGGATGACCAGCAGGCCCTTCTCCTCGTGGCCCGGCGACACCACCATGCGCTGGCTCTGCCCGTGGCCGTGGTTGTGCACGCGCGGCATGTGGCTGTCGCCGGCCATGCCCTGCGACGCCTGGTCCAGCCAGCCGGACAGCACCGGCAGCGCCATGCTCAGCGGGTGGCGCATGCTGGTGCCGTTGTCGGCGCCCCAGGTCGCGGCGGCCAGGCTGCCGTGCTTGGCGATGAGCTGCCGGCGGCTGTCCAGCACGGCGCGCTGCAGCAGTTCGGGCCAGGTCTTGTAGGCCACCGGCAGCGTGTCCGGCCGGGCGGCCTGGATCAACGCCCAGCCCGGCGTCTCGGGCACGACCTTCAGGTCACGTGCCTTCAGGCCCTGGGCCTCCACCAGCGCGGCCAGCGGGGCAAAGACCTGCTCCAGCGCCCGCTCGCGGAACGCGCGCACCAGCAGGTAGCCCACCGCGTCCGGCCGAGCGGCATCGGCGCTCTTCTCGACCTCGGCGCGGTAGTCGCTCAGCCCGTGGGCGGCGACGAACTCGGGCGTCAGCACCCGTTCCAGCAGCAGCGCGCGCCAGCGCTGCAGGAACAGCGCGCGGTGGTCCAGCTGGATGGCGTGCAGGCCGGCCTCGTCCAGCCGGTCGTGCGCGCGCAGGCCGTCGCGGATCTGCTGGCCGCGGGCGCCCAGATCCCAGCCGCCGTTGCCGACGATCTTCATCGCCTCGCCGCCCACCATGCGCGAGTTGGCCGTCCACAGCCGGCCGTCGGCCGGGTCCACGATGCGCGGCTGCTCGGCAGCGGTCAGATAGCCCTGCCAGCGCGCGCGGCCGTCGCTCCAGTCCTGCGGGCGATCCATGTCCTCCCCACCGACCCGCTTCGGAATCGCACCGATGACGGTCCACGCGATGCGGCCCGCGCTGTCGGCCACCAGCAGGTTCTGGTGCGGCACGCCGGTGCCGACGGCCAGCTTCACGGCGGCGTCGACGTCCGCCGCGATCTCCAGCTGCATCAGCCGCAGGTTCATGCCCTCGGCATCGTGCGCCACCCAGCGCAGCGCATGGGCCAGGCCGGCGGCGGCCTTGTGCGGCAGCAGGGGGCCCCATTCGCTCTCCAGCACCTCATGTTCAACGGCCGCTTCGCCGGCCACCTCGATGCGCTCCACGCTCCGCTTCAAAGGCTTCTCGACGCCGCCCGACAGGTAGTGCGTGCCGGCAGCGTTGAGCTTCAGCACCACCACGTCGGCCCAGTCTGAGGTCGTGTTGGTGAAGCCCCAGGCCACGCGGCCATTGCTGCCGGCCACCACCAGCGGCGCACCGGGCAGGCTGACGCCGGTGACGTCCCGGTCACCGCCCGCATCCTTCCAGGTCATGCGCACCTTGAACCAGGTACCCGGCGAGCGCAGGCCCAGATGCATGTCGTCGGCCACGATGGCGCGGCCGTCCACACCCCGCGCGGCGGCGACGGCGAAGTTGTTGCTGCCCAGGTCGCGCGCATCCTGAAGGCGGCAGTCGGCGCAGGCGGTCTTCAGCGCGCGCAGCGCGTCGGGCAGCGGGCTGGCGGGCAGCGGCACGGCACTGACGCGGCTGTCGTCCATGGCGGCCTGCCAGTCGGCGCTGTGCTGGGTCAGGAAGGCGTACCAGTCGGCCGGCACGGCGTCGTGCAGCAGCCCCATCGCGATGTCGTCGCGGCCCTGCGCGCCCTGCAGGTCCAGGTACATGCCATAGGCCACCAGCACGCTGTCGGCCGGCGTCCAGGGCTGCGGTTGCTGGCGCAACAGCAGGTACTCAGGCGGGCGGCTGCCCAGCGCCGCGAGACCGGCGTTGACGCCCACCGCATAGGCCTCCAGCAGCGCCCGCTCGTCGGCCGGCAGCGCGGCCAGGCCGGTCTCGGCGCGGTGGCGGAAGCGATGCACGCGGCGGCCCTGGTCCAGCGGCAGGGCCTTGGCGCCCACCAGCGCGGACAGTTCGCCCGCCGCGTTGCGCCGCATCAGGTCCATCTGGAAGAAGCGCTCCTGCGCGTGCACGAAGCCCAGCGCGCGTGCCACGTCCAGCCGGTTCTCGGCCGTGACGGTGGCGTAGCCGCGCTCGTCGCGCTGCACCTCGGCCGGCGCGGCCATGCCGGTGAGGCTGCGCTCGCCGTCCAGCAGCGGCAGGCTGGCGCGCAAGGCCAGCCACAGGCCCAACGCCAGCATCGCTGCCAGCAGCAGCACCCCCGCGATGACCCGGCCGACCCAGCGCATCAGAAGGTGCCGGGGTAGCTGCCCCCGTCCAGCAGGATGTTCTGCCCGGTCAGGTAACCGGCTTGGGCGCTGCACAGCATGGCGCAGATGGCACCGAACTCGGCGGCCGTGCCGAAGCGTTGCGCGGGAATGGCCGCGCGGCGCCTCGCCTGCAGCTCATCCAGCGACTGGCCCGATTTGGCCGCCGCGCCGGCCATGTTCTTGCGCAGGCGGTCGGTGTCGAAGGCCCCGGGCAGCAGGTTGTTGATCGTCACGTTGGCGCCGGCCAACCGCGGCTGGCGGGCCACGCCGGCGACGAAGCCGGTCAGCCCAGAACGCGCGCCGTTGGACAGGCCCAGCGTGTCGATGGGCGCCTTGACCGCGCCCGAGGTGATGTTGACGACGCGGCCGAAGCCGCGCGCGGCCATGCCGTCCACCGTGGCCTTGATCAACGCGATGGGGGCCAGCATGTTGGCGTCCAGCGCCGCGATCCACTGCTCGCGCTCCCAGTCTCGGAAGTCGCCCGGCGGCGGACCGCCGGCGTTGTTGATGAGGATGTCCACCTGCGGACAGGCCGCCAGCGCCGCCGCACGTCCCTCGGGCGTCGCGATGTCGCCGATGACGGCCTTGACCTGCACCGCCGGGTTCAACGCCCTCAGCGCCGCCGCCGTGGCCAGCAGGTCGGCCTCACCGCGCGCCGTGACGACGACGTTGACGCCCTCGCCCACCAGCGCCTCGGCGCAGCCACGCCCCAGACCCTTGCTCGCGGCGCACACCAAAGCCCAACGTCCAGTCAATCCGAGATCCATAACGACTCCTTGCATCGGCTGCGGCCGTGCGCAGCACGCCGCATCATCGCGCGACTGCCGCGGAACCGGCTCGGCTGGGCACCTGGCAGTTGCCAAGGCCTGAGGCCTTGTCCTTCGCCAGGCACAAACAGTCCTCAGGACTTTTTGTGTCCGGGCTCAGCCTCCTTGAGGGAGCTGCCGTAAGACCGTAGGGCGTGGGCCCTTATCTCCAGAACTTGCCGTCGGGCCCGATGATGGACACGTCGGTGAACTCCAGGCCGTTGTGCTCCTTGTCGTTGTAGCCGATCTGCAGGCCGCCCACGTCGATGCGTGGCCCCTCCAGCGCCCGGATCAGGGCGTTGCGGTCCACGTCCTTGCCGGTGCGGCGCAACGCCTCGACGACCAGTTTGGCCGCGGCGAAGCCTTCCAGCTGCGCGGGCGTCAGCTCGCTGCGGCCGGCGGCCTTGGCCAGGCCCAGCGCCTCACGCACCAGCGGGTTTGACGTGGAGCGCTCGTAGGGGAAGAGCTGCGTGACGATGACGCCACGGGCGTTCTCGCCCAGACTCTTCACGAATTCATGCGAGGCGTTGTTGGACAGCGTGGCCACGTGGGCCGTGGAGCCCGCCGCGCGCAGCGCATTGACCCCCTCGGCCACCGCGTAGCCCGGCCCGATCAGCACGACGGCCTCGATGCCGGCCTTGGCAATGGCCTGCATGGTCGGCGCGAGATTGGGCTTGTTGCGGTCGAAGCGCAGGTTGGACAGCGCACGCAGCTTCAAATCGTCCAGGCCCTTGATCGCTCCCTTGCCGGCATCGGTGCCGAAGGGGTCGTTGACCTGCACGATGGTGATGCGCTTCACGCCGATGCCGACCAGGTGCTTGACGGCGCGCTCGGCCTCGTCCTGGTAGCTGGCACGCAGGTGGTAGACGAAGGGCTGCACCGGTTCACGCAGGCTGGCCGCCCCGGTGGCCGGCGCGATCAGCGGCAGGCGGTTTTCCTTCAGCACCGGCAGCATGGCCGCGGTCGGCTCCGTGCCGCGGCTGAGCATCAGCGCCAGCACGCCCTGGCTGGCCAGCGACTTCGCCTGCGCCGCGGCGGTGGCGGGGTTGTACTTGTCGTCCTGCGTGACCAGCTCGACGTTCTGGCCGCGGATGCCGCCCTGCGCGTTGACCGCATCAAAGTACAGCCGCGCGCCATCGGCGCTCTCCTGCACCAAGCCGGCCACGGGCCCCGAGAACCCGGCCACCATGCCGACCCGCAGCGCACCCTGCGCGAGCGCGCCGTTCATACCCATACAGGCGACCAACAATGCCGCCAGACCTGCCCAACGATTCACTGTTCTTCCTCCGCGCTCGCGCGGGTGCGCGACGAGTTTTCTGGCGGCGGATTTTGGCGCCTGAGCCGCGCTCGCCAGCAGCCCCTGCGCCCCAGGAAAAACCCGAGGCGAACGGGCAGCGTTTGCGCATTTCGACCGGATTTCACGGGCCTACACTCGCTGCGCCACGCGCCCCCACATGTCGGACCGCCCCGCCCCGCCCCAGCCCGCTCCCCTACCCCACGCCCAGCCCGCCTGGCTGGGCTGGCAGCGCAGCTCGCTGACCGTCGCCGTCGTGCTGGCCCTGCTGCTGGGGCTGCTGCTGCCCACCACGGCGGTGCTGCTGTACGACGTGCAAAAGACCCGCGCCACCGCGATGGAAGACCTGCGCCGCGACCTGGCCCGCGCGACCGAGGTGATGGCGCTGTCGCTGGCCGAGCCGGTCTGGCAGGTGTCGCCCGATCTGGCCGACCCCATGGTCAAGGCGCAGATGGACGATCCGCGCTTCGTGTCCGTGCAGGTCGTCGAGCCGGCCTCGACCGCGCCCTTCCTGTCACAGCAGCGTGCGGGTGTGCAGACCTACCCCGACCTGGTGCTCAGCCAGACCCGTCCGGTGCTGCGCGACGGACGCGAGATCGCCAAGCTGATCGTGCGCATGAGTGCCGCGCCGCTGCTGGAGACCAAGCAGGCCGAGATCTGGCGCACTGTGTGGCGCAGCGGGCTGACGCTGACGCTGTCGCTGGTGCTGATCCTGTGGGTGCTGCAACGCTACGTGCTGCGGCCCATGATGGAGCTGACCGGCTCGGCCGAGGCGCTGGCCGCCGGCCGGCTGGAACAGCCGCTGCAGGTCAGCAGCGGTGGCGACGAGATCGCGCGCGTGGGTGTGGCCATGGAGCGCATGCGCCAGGCGCTGCTCTCCGCCTTCGAGGCGCTGCGCCAGCACAACCTGAATCTGGAAGAGACGGTGGCCCAGCGCACCGCCGAGCTGACCGCCAGCAACGCCGAGCTGTCCGACGCGCTGGCCACGCTGCAGAAGGCGCAGCGCGAGCTGGTGGAGTCCGAGAAGCTGGCCTCGCTGGGCCGGCTGGTGGCGGGCGTGGCGCACGAGCTGAACACGCCGCTGGGCAATGCGCTGACCGTGGTGTCGGCGCTGGAGGACCGTTACAAGCAACTGGAGGCCATGCTGGCCGGCGGCGGCGCGCAGCTGCGCCGCAGCACGCTGGAGGAGCTGGCGCGCGACACGCGGCGCGGCCAGGACATCCTGCAGCGCAATGTGCAGAAGGCGGCCGACCTGGTGCGCGACTTCAAGCAGGTGGCCATCGACCAGACCGCCGACCTGCGCCGCGACTTCGACCTCGGCAAGGTCGTCGAGGACGTGCTGGTGATGGTGGAGCCCAGCTTCAAGCACACGCCCCACGTCATCGAGACCGATCTGTGCCACGGCCTGACGATGAACAGCTACCCCGGCGCGCTGGGCCAGGTGCTGACCAACCTGCTGATGAACGCGCTGCTGCACGGCTTCGACGGCGTGGAGCAAGGCCACGTGAGGGTGCACTGCGAACGGGTGGGCGACGCGGAGGCCGAGCTGAGCGTCATCGACGACGGCCGCGGCATGGACGAGTCGGTGCGGCGGCGCATCTTCGACCCCTTCTTCACGACCAAGCTCGGCACCGGCGGCTCGGGCCTGGGCATGCACATCGTGCACAGCATCGTGACCAACGTGCTGGGCGGGCAGATCGAGGTGCGCTCGACGCCCGGCCAGGGCACGCAGATGCTGATGCGGCTGCCGCTGGTGGCGCCGCAGCGGGCCGGGGAAACCGGCCCGCGCTGAAGGCTTACTGCGAAGCGCCCGAGGCCGGTGCCGACGCCGCCTCGACGGGCGCTGCGGTCGCAGCGGAGGCGGCCTCGGACGCGGCCGATGCCGGCTCATGCGGAACGCTGATGCCGTGCGATTCACCGCTCAGGTCGATGTTGCCGCCGCTCTTGGTCAGGATGTAAAGCGCCAGGGCGGCAAAGGCGATGAAGCCGACGATCAATTTCCACATGCTCGGGGTCTCCGTATCTAGAAGACCGCGATTGTGGAGGTCGAGCCTGACGCTCAACTGAAGGCAAAGGCCTCGCTGCCACCCTGGTGGCTGTAGCCGAGCTCATGGCTGCCGCTGGCGAAGTTCACCCGCAGCGCCGCCCACTCCGTGCCGTGCTGCCAGCGCAGGTGCAGTTCGTCGTCGGGCCCCGGCAGGACGCTGAACTGGCCGCCGAAGGCCGGATGCGTGTTGCGCAGCCGGATCAGCTCGATGAGGCGGCGCACCAACGGCCGCTCGCAGTCGCGGGCGATCTCGGCGGCGTCGTAGTAGTGGCGGTTGATGTCGCGGCCGACCTGCGTGCGCGCCAGCAGGTCCATGTCGTTGTGGCCCGCAAGCAGGCCCACGTAGTAGACCTGCGGCACGCCGGGCAGGAAGAACTGCAGCGCGCGGGCCAGCAGATAGGCCGTCTCGTCGCGGCCCATCGCGTCGAAGAAGGTGCAATTGACCTGGTAGAGATCGAGGTTGCTGGCCGCGGCGCCGGTGGCCTGGCGGCTCTGGCCCTGGCTGGCCGCGTGGATGCGATCGACCAGGGCGTCGAGCTGCGCCGGGCTGACCAGGCCGGGGGAGCCGGCGCGGTCCTGCGCGTCGGCGCCGATGTCGATGATGCCGATACCGTCATGGGTATCGAGCACGGTCAGGCTGTTGGCCGGGC
>CAMLKW010000135.1 GCA_946480605.1 uncultured Roseateles sp.
GCGAGGACAACCGCAACGTCGCGCGCATGGCCGCGCTGCTGGCCGGCCTGCCGATCGACGTGCCGGGCAGCACCGTGAACCGCCTGTGCGGTTCGGGCCTGGATGCGGTGGGTACGGCGGCCCGCGCCATCCGGGCCGGTGAGGCCGGCCTGATGATCGCCGGCGGTGTGGAGAGCATGAGCCGTGCGCCGTTCGTGATGCCGAAAGCCGAATCGGCCTTCAGCCGCACGAATGCGGTCTACGACACGACCATAGGCTGGCGCTTCGTCAACAAGCTGATGAAGGCGCAGTACGGCGTGGACGCCATGCCCGAGACGGCCGAGAACGTCGCGCGTGATTTCGGTATCGAGCGCGAGGCCCAGGACCGCATGGCGCTGGCGTCGCAGCGCAAGGCCATCGCCGCGCAGCAGCGCGGCTTCTTCGAGCGCGAGATCGTGCCCGTGGAGGTGCCGCAGAAGAAGGGCGAGCCGTTGCGCGTCGAGCTGGACGAACACCCGCGCGCGACCAGCCTGGAGGCGCTGGCCAAGCTCAAGGGCGTCGTGACGCCCGAGGGCACGGTGACGGCCGGCAATGCCAGCGGCGTCAACGACGGCGCCTGTGCGCTGCTGCTGGCCAGCGAGGCTTCAGCCCAGCGCCATGGCCTGACGCCGCGCGCCCGTGTCGTCGGCATGGCCACGGCCGGCGTGGCGCCGCGCATCATGGGCATCGGCCCCGCGCCGGCCACGCGCAAGGTGCTGGCGCTGACCGGCCTGAGCTTGGCGCAGATGGATGTCATCGAGCTGAACGAGGCCTTCGCCGCGCAGGGCCTGGCCGTGTTGCGCGACCTGGGCCTGGCGGACGACGACGCCCGCGTGAATCCGAATGGCGGCGCCATCGCGCTGGGCCACCCGCTGGGCGCCAGCGGCGCGCGGCTCGTGACGACGGCCATCAACCAGCTGGAAGTCAGCGGTGGCCGCTATGCGCTGTGCACCATGTGCATAGGCGTGGGGCAGGGGATCGCGCTCATCATCGAGCGCGTCTGATCATTTCTCGAAGAACAGGCGGCTGATGCCCTTGAAGCTGACGAGATTGCCCGGGTTGCTGGTCTCGTTGAGCACGCCGCTCATGCGCTTCAGCAGCCGCGGGCTTTTCTTGGCGCGCCAGATCAGCAGGTCGGCCAGCCACGGGTGGGCGTTGACGCGGTTGGCACGCTCGTAGAGGTCGAACTTGGGCTTCAGCGCGGTCAGGCCGGCCTCGTAGGAAGCACGTGCTGCAGCGTCGTCCACGTGGGCCAGGATGGCGTCGGCGGCCAGCATGCCGGTCTCCATCGCCTTGCCTATGCCCTCGCCGGTGAACGAGTAGGTGGAGCCCGCCGCCTCGCCGGTGACCAGCAGGCCAGGGCGCGACCATTTCGCGCCCGTCAGCGTGCAGCGCAGCGGCGCGCCCTTGAGCTCGCCCACCAGTTCGCCCACGCGCATCAGCTCGGCCGCGGGCGGGTACTTGGCGACGAAGGCATCGAAGATGGCGCGCAGGTTGACGTCCTTCTTCTGGCCCTTGCCGTTCATGTCCTTGTGGGAATCGGTCACGCCCACGCCGATGTTGAAGTGACCGTCCGGCGCCGGAAAGATCCAGCCGTAACCCGGCCGCACGGCCTTGTCCCAGACGACTTCCAGCGCCTTGATCTTGCCGACCATCTGCGGCGCCTTCACGTAGCCGCGCAGCGCCACGCCGCTGGGCGTGTGGCGCTCGCACATGCCGGCGGCCGTGAGCGCCTTGGGCACCGCGCCGGTGGCCAGCACGACCCAGCGTGCCTGCACCTCGACGAACTCGTCGCCGCGCCTGAGCCGCGCGCCGGTCACGCGGCCATCCTGTTCCAGCGGCGCCTCGAAGCGTGCCTGCTCGAAGCGCGCGCCGGCGTCCTGCGCGGCCTGCAGCAGCAGCGCGTCCAGTTCCTTGCGCGGCAGCACGGCCAGCGAGCCCGGCACGTCCACCCGCCCGCCGCGCGGGCCTATGCAGCCCACATGGGCCACGGGCTCGGCGCGGCGCATCACGTCGTCCAGCAGGCCCAGCCGCGCCAGCGCCTGGTGCGCATCAGGGATGAGGCCGTCGCCGCAGGTCTTGTCGCGGCCGTGGGGATGCTGGTCGACCAGCAGCACGGCGACGCCGGCCTGGGCCAGCACGCGGGCACAGGCGCTGCCGGCGGGGCCGGCGCCGACGACCAGCACGTCGGTGCGCAGGGGAAGGGAATCAGTCATGGAGCAGGGCAGAACAGGAGACCAAAAAAAAGCACATCGAGCCGATGTGCTTTTCGGGGAAGGCACCCGCCGGGAGGGCGGGTGCTTCTTGGTCAGGCTTACAGGCTGTAGCGCAGACCGACGTAGTAGCGACGGCCGATCGCATCGTAGACGCTGGCGTTGGTTTCCGCGCCGGTCGTGTTGCCCGGCAGGCCCGAGATGATCGGGGGCGCCTTGGTGGCCGTGGCGTTGTCGATGCCGAAGTAGATCTCGCTCTTGCCCAGCTTGTAGTTGGCCTGCAGGTCCAGGTAGGCGCGCGCCTTGATCTTGCCGTCCATCTTGTTCGTGCTGCCGAAGTTGTCGCGCATGAACACGTCGTCCAGGTAGGACTGGCCGAAGTACGTGGTCGTGGCGGCGACGCCCAGGTTGCCGATGTTGTAGCCCAGGTTCAGCACCCAGCGGTTGCGCGCGTTGCCGACTTCACCTTGCGAGTAGTCCTTGTCAGCCTGCGGGGTGGGCTGGTTGTAGGACTTCATGATGTAGGTGTAGGCGATGCGCGAGTTGAACACGCCGCCGAACAGCTTGGTGCGGTGGCTGGCGGTCAGGTCCACGCCCTCGACGAAGTCGCCGCCGGTGTTGGCTGCGGTCTCGTCGATGAACTCCAGCGAGCCGGCGCTGTTGGGGCCGACGTCGGCCGCGCGGCGGGTGATGAAGTTGCAGAACGTGGTGTTGCCGCCGCCGTAGCACTGGTTCAGCGCGTACTGGCGTCCCGGGGTGTTGATGGCGTCCTTGATCTTGATCTTGTAGTAGTCGGCCGTGAACGTGAAGTCCTTCAGCAGGTCGAAGCCCTTGGGCGTGACGACGATGCCGATGGTCGTGGACTTGCCCTTCTCGGCGCCCAGGTTGGGGTTGCCGCTGTCGAAGCCGCTGACGCCCTGCAGGTCGGCCTGGGTCAGCGTGAACTTGCCGCCGTTGGCGTTCATGTTGGCCACGACGCCGGGGTTGGTGCGGCAGGCCACGGACACGGCATCGGTGCCGGTCAGCGTCTTGCCGTCGCAAGGATCGGACAGGCCGGTCGGGAAGGTCTGCGACGGAGCCTGGTACAGCTCGGCAATGTTGGGCGCGCGGGTCGACACCGAGTAGTTGGCGCGGACGCGGAACGTCGAGTTGATGCCCCAGTCCAGGCCGCTGTTCCAGCTGGTGGTGTCGCCGACCGTGGAGTACTTGCCCTGGCGGACCGCCAGTTGAGCGTCCAGCGTCTTGATCAGCGGCAGGTTCTTCAGCAGCGGTGCGCGCACTTCGGCGAAGGCTTCCTTCACGTCGAAGCTGCCGGCCGTGTTGGGCAGCGCGTTGCCGGCGTTCAGGCCGGTCTGCGTCAGCGCGTCGAACTCCATGCTCGACGTTTCCTTGCGGTACTCGGCACCGAAGGCCACGCCCACCGGGCCGGCCGGCAGCGAGAACGGCTCGCCGCTGACCGAGGCGCCCACCAGCGTCTGCGTGATGCGGGTGTTCAGCGACGACGGCGCGTGGATGTAGCGGGCGGCTTCGGGGCTCAGCGTGTTGGCGCCGAAGATGTTGGCGGCCACGCAGCCCTGGTCGCGCGCGATGGCGTCCTTGCAGATGGCTTCCGTGCGGTTGCCGTTGCCGTTCACGTCGTTGACGTCGGCCACGGCGCTCAGCGCGTTCATGAAGTTCATGACGTTGACCTGGCCGGTGCCGGTCTGGCCTTCCTTCGTGAACGAGTGGGCCGCGTAGGCGTCGTAGGACCAGGTCTTGCTGATCTCGCCCTTCACGCCGGTCAGCAGGCGGAAGGTGTCGCGCTGGGCCTTGCTGCCACGGTTCTCGATGTCCGACATGCGGCGCGTGAAGTTGTAGTCCTTCAGGCCGTCGCCGTCACGGTCGATCGCGTTGTTGTAGATGGTGTCGGGCACCAGCGGGTTGCGCATCTTGACGCCGTTGACCATGAACTCGGCCGGGATCAGGCCGCCCAGGTCGGTGGAATCCAGGGGATAGGGCTCCAGCTGGGTCTTGGTCTTGGTGGCGGCGTAGTTGGCCTCGAAGAAGACCGTGTGCGCGTCGTTCAGGTTGAACTCGCCCTTGCTGGCCAGCATCAGGCGGTCGGTCGGGATGGCGATGGTGCGGATGGCCGAGCGGTTGTAGCCGGTGGCGCCCACGCCGTCACCGGCCGGGCCATTGGTCGAGAAGGGGATCTGCTGACCGGCGGCGTTGTAGGTGAAGTTGCGGGTCGCGGTGCCGTCGTTGTAGAAGAAGCGGCCCTGGGGGGCGAAGCTGGAGTAGAACGGGCGCTGGATCTTGAAGATGTCAGCCACTTCGCCGGTCACGAACGCGCCGAGCGAGGCCTGGTCGACGGCCGCAAAGTCGCGGTCGGCCGAGTACACGGCGCCCTGCTGGCTGGCCGACAGGTTGACCATCAGGTTGCCCTGGCCGTCGGAACCGTTCATGCCGAAGGTCACGCTGACCTTCTTCTTCTTGTCGTCGCCTTCTTCGCTGACGCCGACCTGGGCGTCCATGCGCAGGCCCTGGAAGTTGCGCTTCAGGATGACGTTGACCACGCCGGCCACGGCGTCGGAGCCGTAGGTGGACGAGGCGCCACCGGTCATGACCTCGACGCGCTCGATGAAGTCGGCGGGGATGGTGTTGAAGTCAACCGCGGTGTCGCCGGGAACGCCGGACACGTAGCGGCGGCCGTTCACCAGCACCAGGGTGCGGTTCGAGCCCAGGTTGCGCAGGTCCACGGTGGACACGCCGGCGCTGGACGTCGAGAAGTTGGAATTGGTGCGGCTGATGGCCGGCGTGCCGAACACGGGGCTCTTGAGCAGCAGTTCCTGCAGGTTGGCCACGCCGGAGGCGGCGATGTCGGCGGCGCTCAGCACCTGGATGGGTGCGGCCGATTCGGCGTTGAGCGACAGGATGCGGCTGCCGGTGACTTCGACGCGCTCGAGTTGCTGGGCATTGCCTTGCGCTTGGGCAAAGGCGGAGGAGGCGATCAGTCCCAGGGCAGCGGCTGCGGCCGTAGAGAGCAGGGTTCGTTTGTGCATGAGAACTCCAAGTTGACCGATAGGTCATGAACAGCGTGAGCCGCCAAAGGTCAGGCGCCTACACGTTTTCCCGATAAGGGAGCCGGCCGGCATTGTCTGGACGGGGCGCACGCCAAGGCAGTCAGGGAAAGTCAGGGGACCGACCCCTAGCGGCCGGCGCCGCCGCCGGAATCGGCGGCCATGCTTTCGGCACCCTGACCTAAGTCACTGATACGCCGGAGTTTTTTACTGGACGGTAAGCGCAGGCCGGCGCCACGCAAAGATTTGTCGGCCCGCCCCAACCCCCATTGGGATGTGACAGGAAAGAGACAGCTTTCCCGACCTTTTTGCAGCGGAAAGCCCAAAGCCGCGCTTTCACCCCCCGAGACGCCCCCGGGGCGAGCGCCCAAAGACCCCAGAACGGCGTGCCCTATGCAGCCGGTGCCGGGCCGTTTGTGGCGATGTGACAACGCCTGGGTGGTGGAGCCCTGGTGTAACCCCTGGGTTTTGTTTTCTGAACCCTGTCTTTTGACACTTGAAACGGCTCTATTGGGGGCATCCCGGGGCGGGCTTGAATTGGCGCGTCGCCAGACTTCGCCGGCGAAAGAGCGTCCGCCGCGAGGGGGACGCATTTCCATATCCCCTACCAACCACCCCTTGAACGTCCCCACAAAGGAGCAGTACATGTTCAAACGCAACGCCCGCAGCGCCGCTGCGGTCGCGATGATCGGCACACTCAGCGCCGTCGCCGCCTACGCCCAGGAAGCCGACACCCAGAAGCTGGAGCGCATCGAGATCACCGGTTCCCGGATCAAGTCCATTGGCGCCGAATCCAGCAGCCCCATCACCTCGGTCGGCAAGGAAGACATCGGCGTCAAGCAGCCGGTCGCCGTCGAGGAGCTGATGCGTGGCCTGCCGGCGGCCTATCCGGCCATCGGCCCCACCGTGAACAACGGCTCCAACGGCACGGCCTCCATCGACCTGCGCGGCCTGGGCACCAACCGCACGCTGGTGCTGATCAACGGCCGCCGCTTCGTGCCCGCCACGCTGGGCGGCACGGTGGACACCAACGCCATTCCCGTCTCGCTGCTGGACCGCGTGGACCTGGTGACGGGTGGCGCGTCCGCGGTGTACGGTGCCGACGCCGTGTCCGGCGTCGTCAACTTCATCACCAAGCGCAACTTCTCGGGCGTCGAGGCCGCCACGCTGTACAGCACGACGGAGGAGGGTGACGGCAACCGCATGAAGCACGACCTGACCATCGGCGCCAACCTGCCTGATGGTCGCGGCAACGTCGTGCTGCACATCGGCACCACCAAGACCGACCCGGTGCTGCTGGGCAACCGCTCCTACGCCAACACGGTGATCTCGTCGCGCACCGGCAATGCAGGTGGTTTCTCGCAGACCGCCGCGCCCGCCGTGTTCCAGTTCCCCGCGCCGGCCAGCACGACGCTGCCGGGCGACCGCGTCATCGACGGCACTACCGGCCTGCTGCGCGCCGGCAACGGCCTGGTGCCGCCGGACGGCTACAACACCAACCCGCCCAACTATTTCGAGACGCCGCTGACGCGAAAGCAGGCCACCGGCATGGGCTACTTCCGCATCAACGACAACGCCGAGGTCTACGGCGAGTATCTGCACAACAGCAGCCTGGTCACGCTGAACCTGGCGTCGTCGGGCACCTTCCTGCAGTCGTTCGCGGTGCCCATCGGCAACCCGTACATCACGGCGCCGGTGCGCTCGCAGCTGTGCGCGGCGTACAACATCTCCGCCGCCAACTGCGTGGCCGGCGCGGCGGGCACGACGGAAATCAACCTGCTGATCGGCCGCCGCTTCGTCGAGGCCGGTCCGCGTGTCTACAACTACGACAACACGTCCAACCAGTACACCCTCGGCCTGCGCGGCGACATCCCGCTGCTGGACGGCTGGAGCTACGACGCCTACTACCAGAGCGGCCGCGCCGACCAGACGCTGACCACCGCCAACGGCTTCTCGCGCACCAAGACGCAGCAGGCCCTGCGCGCGTTCAACACCACCAGCTGCTCGGTGACCACCGGCGGCTGCGTGCCGCTGAACGTGTTCGGCGCCGTGGGCAGCATCACGCCGCAGATGCTGTCCTTCATCTCCATCCCGACCTTCCAGACCACGCGTGTGGACCAGCGCGTGATGGCGGCGTCGGCCAGTGGTGAAGTGGGCATCGTCAAGAGCCCCTGGGCCCGCAATCCGCTGGGCCTGGCCTTCGGCTATGAAGACCGCAAGGTCACCGGCGGCAACAAGTCCGACAACGTCGTGCAGACCAGCGGCGAGTTGCTGGGCAGCGGCGCCCCGACGCCGGACCGCTCGGGCGTCATCCAGTTCAAGGAAGTCTTCCTCGAAGCCAACCTGCCGCTGGCCGCCAACAAGCCCTTCATCCACAGCCTGAACCTGGGCCTGGGCTATCGCGACACCGAGTTCACGACCGCCGTCACCGGCAAGAGCTACAACAGTTGGAAGGCCGGCCTGGACTGGGCGCCCGTGCGTGGCCTGCGCTTCCGCGGCGAGCAGCAGCGCGCCACCCGCGCGCCCAACGTCAACGAGCTGTACGCCCCGGTGGTGACCGGCCTCGCCACGTTGAGCGCCGACCCTTGCTCCGGCAACAAGATCAGTGCCGGCCAGGCCGGCGTGGCGGGCTCGCTGACCAACCTGTGCCAGCAGACCGGCGTGCCCCAGGGCCAGATCGGCAACGTGCCCAACCCGTCTGCCAGCCAGGCGGCCAACACCTCGGGTGGCAACCCCAACCTCGGCCCCGAGAAGGCCGATACCACCACCATCGGTCTGGTGTGGGAGCCGGTGGGCTCGTCGTTCTCGGCCACGGTGGACTTCTGGCGCATCAAGATCACCGATGCCATCACGGAGCCGTCGGCCAGCCAGGTGGTGGACAGCTGCTACACGGCGGCCCGCAATCCCGGCCTGACCTACAACGCCTTCTGCCAGATGATCGCGCGCAACCCCAGCAGCGGTGGCCTGAGCGGCAACGGCTTCAGCGGCATCAACACGCAGTCGTCCAACTCGGGCCTGCTGGACTACGAGGGCGTGGACATCGGCGCGAACTACCGCTTCCCGCTGAGCAACGTGGGCCTGGACCTGGGCCGGCTGGACTTCTCGCTGCAGCTCAGCCTGCTGGGCAAGGCCAACTTCAAGGCCCTGCCGGTGCTGGACACCATCGAGCGTGACGGCCACTACGGCGTGGACATCGGCCCCAACCCGTACAGCTCGCGCCGCTTCAGCCTGCGCACCAGCTGGACGCACAAGGACTGGACCGCCGGCCTGGTGTGGCGCCACATCAGCGGCACCACGGTGCAGACCACCGGCGCGGCCAGCAACGTGGCGGGCAACTTCGTGAAGGCCTTCGAGTCCATCCCGGACGTCGACTACTTCGACCTGAACGTGGGCTATCAGGTGTTCAAGAACCTGCGCGCCTCGCTGACGGTGAACAACCTGTTCAACAAGCAGCCGCCCTTCATCGGCACCGGCATCGGCAACGGCACCTACAACTACGGCAACACCTACCCGGGTGCCTACGACGTGGTGGGCCGCCGCTACACGCTGTCCATGACCGCCAGCTTCTGATCGCCCGCGCCCCGCGGGGCGCTGCGACGGACCACGACGGGCCCTGCGGGGCCCGTTTTTCATCGGCCACCCGCTGACAATCGGGCGGCCTCCCATGCCCATGAATCCCATCCCCCTTCCCGTGCTGCTGGACCAGGCCCTGCGTGCGCTGGCCCAGGGCCGGCCGCAGGCCGCCGAGCCGCTGCTGCGCGAGGTGCTGCAGCGCGCGCCCGGTTCGCCGCCCGCGCTGGCCGGGCTGGGCCAGATCGCCGCGCAGGGCCGCCGCTGGCCCGAGGCCGAGGCGGCCTGGCGCGCCTCGCTGGCCGGCGACGCGGCCCAGCCGCGCGTCTGGTTCGCGCAGGCCCAGGTGCTGGAGCAACTGGGCCGGCCGGGCGACGCGGCCCATGCCTTCGCGCAGGCTGCCGACCGCCAGCCCGGCTGGGCGGCGCCGCGCTACCAGCTGGCCCGGCTGCTGCGCGAGCTGGGCCGGCCCGCCGACGCGCTGGGTGTGGCTCAGCAGGCCGTGGACCTCGCGCCGCAGGACGCCGACGCGCTGCAGCTGCTGGCCATGCTGCAGGAGGAACTGGCACAACTGGCGCCCGCCGCGGTGACGCTGTCCCGCGCGCTGGCCGTGGCGCCGCAGCGCGCCGCGCTGCATCACAACCTGGGCGTCGTGCTGCACCGCCAGGGCCGCCACGCGCAGGCGCTGGCGGCGCACCGGCAGGCACTGGCCCTGGGCCTGGACGTGGCGGACGCCCACTACAACCTGGGCAACACGCTGCAGGCGCTGGGCCGCGCGGACGAGGCACTGGCCGCCTACCGGCGCGCGCTGTTGCACTCGCCCCAGCATGCGCTGAGCCTCTACGACCTGGCGCGGCTGCGCTGGGCGCTGGGTCATGCCCACTTCGACGCCGAGCTGCTGGCCGCGCAGGCCCAGTCGCCGGACTCCGACACGGCGCCCGGCCTGCGGGGCCTGCTGCTGCTGAAGGCCGGCCATGCCGACGCGGCGCTGCAGGCCTACGACCTGGCCGCACGCCTGGCGCCGCAACGCGCCGCCTATGCCGATGGCCGGGGCCAGGCCCTGAGCCTGCTGGGTCGCCACGACGAGGCCCGCCTCGCCCACCGACGCGCCGTGGCGCTGGCGCCGCAGGACGTGGCGGTGCTGACGAATGCCGCGCGCAGCCTCTATGCCGCCGGTCGTGCCGACGAAGGCCTGGTGCTGGCCTTGCAGGCCCACCAGCTGGCGCCGCACGACCAGCTCGCGCTCGCACTGCTGGGCCTGGGCTGGCGGCTGACAGGCGACCCGCGCGACGCCTGGCTGCACGACCTGGACGAGTTGGTCGGCGTCATCGACCTGCCGCCGCCACCGGGCTGGGCCGACATCGCCAGCTTCAACGCCGCGCTGGCGCAGGAGCTGGAGCGGCTGCACACCGACCGCGAGGCGCCCATCGACCAGACCTTGCGAGAAGGCACGCAGACGCGCGGCCACCTGTTCGACCAGGACCTGCCGCTGGTGCAGGCGCTGCGCGGCCAGATCGAAGCGGCCATCACCGCCTGGCTGGCCGGCCGCCGCGTGGATGCGACGCACCCGCTGCTGGGGCGGCGCACCGGGGCATGGCGGTTCGCCGGCAGCTGGAGCTCACGGCTGCGGCGCAGCGGCTTCCACACCAACCACATCCACGGCCAGGGCTGGCTGAGCAGCTGCTACTACGTCGCGACGCCGCCCTCGGCGCTGGCGTCCGCCGCGCATGAAGGGTGGATCAAGTTCGGCGAGCCCGACCTGCCCGAGCCCCTGCGCTCGCGGCTGCCGCCGTGGCGCCACGAGGCGCCGGTGCCGGGCCGGCTGCTGCTGTTCCCGTCCTACCTGTGGCACGGCACCGTGCCGTTCGACGACGAGGCCCACCGGCTGACCGTCGCATTCGACGTGCTGCCTACTCCACGCGCTTGACCTTGGGCGAGGTGTTCAAGCCCTCGATGTCCAGCAGGAAGTCGCCGAACAGGCCGCGCCGCACCGACACCTTGCGCGCGCCGCGCGGCATGGACACCGACGAGCCGTCCACGATGCGCCAGACCTGGCCGTTGGTCAGCTTGATGCTCTGGTTGGGGCCCCAGCCGGCGAAGTCGGCGCCGACGCTGCTCTGCACCGTCTGCGGCTCGCCCTCGGGGCGTTTGACCGGCAGGCCGAAGCTGTCGGCGGGCTTGGCGGCGGCGGCCGCTGCCACGGGCGCAGCAGGCGGTGCGGGAGGCTTGGGCCGGGCGTCGGCCAGCGCGTCGTAGCAGGCCAGCCGGGCGGTGGTGTCGGCAATGACGCGGCAGCGCTGAAGCGAAGCGTCCTGACCGAACGCGGGGCCGGCCAGGGCGATGAGCAAAGGGGTGAGGTGCAGGGCTCGCATGGTGCGCGAGCCTAGCAGCGGCCGACGCTTCAGGCGCCGGCCTTTACCCGCAGCCGCCAGGCGTGCAGCAGCGGCTCGGTGTAGCCGCTGGGCTGGGCTTCGCCCTTGAACACCAGGTCCAGCGCGGCCTGCATGGCGGCGCCTTGCGGGTGCTCGGCCAGCGGCTGGTAGGCCGGGTCGCCGGCGTTCTGGCCGTCCACGACCCGGGCCATGCGGGCGAAGGTCTCGCGCACCTGCTCGGCGCCGACCACGCCGTGGCGCAGCCAGTTGGCGATGTGCTGGCTGCTGATGCGCAGCGTGGCGCGGTCTTCCATCAGGCCCACGTCGTTGATGTCGGGCACCTTGGAGCAGCCCACGCCCTGGTCCACCCAGCGCACCACGTAGCCCAGGATGCCCTGCACGTTGTTGTCCAGCTCCTGCTGACGCTGCTCGGGTGTCCAGTCGGCCTGGGGCGCGACGGGAATGGTCAGCAGCGCGTTGAGCAGCGTGTCGCGCTCGGCGGCGAGGTCCACCTGCTCCAGCTGCTGCTGCACGGCGGCCACGCTGACCTGGTGGTAGTGCAGCGCATGCAGCGTCGCCGCGGTGGGCGAGGGCACCCAGGCGGTGTTGGCGCCGGCCTTGGGGTGGGCGA
>CAMLKW010000136.1 GCA_946480605.1 uncultured Roseateles sp.
TTCGAACTCGCGACCCCTTGCACCCCATGCAAGTGCGCTACCAGGCTGCGCTACGCCCCGACTGAGCCAATAAGTATAACCGAGTTTTTGCCGTCAGACCGAGAGCCGTCCCTTTTCAGCCGAGAAGCGTGGTTCTGATGGCCAACAACTCGGCACGGACCTGTTCGAGCGAGCTGATGTTCTCGACCACTAGCACAGGCAGCGTCAGCGAGGCTTCGGCGGTCTTCAGGGGCTGAGCGGAAACGTGGTGATGCGTACCGCGGTGGGGTGGGATGCTCGCCGTCAGTTGCGCCGGTGCGTCAACGACGGTGGCCTCGTTGTCATCGTCCAGCGCCTCCGCGACGGCCAGTGCTTGCGCGGCTTCTGCCTCGTCGCGGAAGTTCTGCGCGGTGGCAGGCGGTAGACCCTCGCTGAGCTGATTGCGCGCGCCGCTGATGGTGAAGCCCTGGTCGTAGAGCAGGTCGCGGATACGACGGATCAGCAACACCTCGTGGTGCTGGTAGTAGCGCCGGTTGCCGCGCCGCTTCATGGGCTTGAGCTGCGTGAACTCCTGCTCCCAGTAGCGCAGCACATAGGGCTTCACGCCGCAAAGATCGCTGACCTCACCGATGGTGAAGTAACGTTTGGCGGGGATGGCGGGAAGCGCCTTTTCCATTGCAAATCAACAAGTTCGCGAGAGGAAGGCAGACTCTACTCGAAGTCTTCACCGCCGGGCGTATCGCCTTGCACCAACCCCTTGAGCTTGTGGCTGGCGTGGAAGGTGACGACGTTGCGCGCCTTGATGGGAATGGACTCGCCCGTGCGCGGGTTGCGGCCCGGGCGTGGCGCTTTGCGGCGGATGTTGAAGTTGCCGAAGCCGGACAGCTTCACGTCCTGGCCCTTGACCAGGCTGTCATGCAGGATGTCGAAGAAGGCTTCGACCATGTCCTTGGACTCGCGCTTGTTCAGGCCGAGTTTGTCGAACAGCAGTTCGGCCAGTTCGGCCTTGGTCAGCGTGGGCGTTTCCAGGCTGCCGATGACCACGGCGGGTTCGGGCTTCTTGGCGTCGTTGGCGTCCATGTCCTGTCCTCCTCCTCGGCTCAGCCGCGCAGGCGCGCGCCGAGCTGGCTGCCTGTGGCGGCCACGATAGCGGCCACGGCCGCGTCGATGCGTTCGTCGGTCAGCGTGGCCTCGTCATCGAGCAATTCCAGGCGCACGGCCAGGCTGCGTTCGTCGGCCTGAAGATCCGTCGTGCTGCCGGCGGCGGGCTTGAAGACGTCGAACAGCCTAGCCGAGCGCAGCAGTGCGCCACCGGCGGCCTTGATCGAGGCCATCAGCGCGTCGTGCGGCGTGCTGTCCTTGACGACCAGCGCGAGGTCGCGCTGCACGGCCTGCTGGCGCGGCAACTGCTGGCCTTGGGGCAGTGTGCGGGTCAGTGCTGCATCGAGATCCAACTCGAACACGACAGGTGCGCCACCGCTGATCTCATAGGCCTGGCGCCAGCGTGGGTGCAATTCGCCGACGACACCGATGACGGCGCCGTTCAGGCTCACGCGAGCGCTGCGGCCCGGGTGCAGGGCCGGGTGCTCTGCGGCCTCGAAGGTCAGCGTCTGCGGTGCAAACAATGCCTCCAGATCGCCCTTCACGTCGAAGAAGTCGACGGCGCGGTCCTTCTGGCTCCACTGTTGCTGGTCAGCCGGGCCCCAGGCGAGGCCGCCCAGGCGCAGCGGCTGCTTGATGCCGGCGACCGACAGCGGGCCGTTGGCCACGCTTGCGTCGCGCTTGAACACGCGGCCCAGCTCGAACACGCGCACGCGCGTCGCGCGGCGGGCCTGGTTGTGCCGCAGTACCTGCACGAGGCTGCCGATGAGGCTGGTGCGCATTACCGACAGCGGCGCGGCGATGGGGTTCAGCAGCTTGATCGGGTCGGTGACGCCGGCCAGCTCGCGCTCCCAGCGTTCCTCGACGAAGCTGAAGTTGATGGTTTCGAAGTAGTCGCGCGCGGCCACGGTACGGCGCAGCGCGTGCTTGGCCTGCCGCGATTCGGAGCCCGTGCGGCCGACTATGGGTGCCAGCGGTGCGGTGGACGGCAGCGTCGGGTAGCCCAGCACGCGGATGACTTCCTCGATGAGGTCTTCCTCGATCTGGATGTCGAAGCGCCAGCTCGGCGGGGTCACTGTGATGGTGCCGTCAGCCGACGTGAACGGCAGGCCCAGGCGCGTGAATACACCTTCACATTGCGCTTGTGTCACCGGCATGCCGATGACCTTGGCAGCGCGGGCGACGCGCAGCGTCACGGGCTTGGCCACCGGCACGTTGGGCGACTGGTCGTCCATCGGGCCGACCTTGGTGTCGGCCGTGCCGCAGATGTCGATGATGAGCTGCGTGATGCGCTCGATGTGCTCGACGGTCTTGGACGGGTCCACACCGCGCTCGAAGCGATGGCCGGCGTCGGTCGAGAAGTTGTAGCGGCGGCCGCGGCCCATGACGGCCTCGGGCCACCAGAAGGCGGCCTCGACGTAGACGTTCCTGGTGTCGTCGGACACGGCGGTGTGGTCGCCGCCCATGATGCCGGCGAGGGACTCGACCTCGCGCGCATCGCTGATGACGCCGACCTTCTCGTCCACGGTGATGGTGTTGCCGTTCAGCAGCTTGAGCTGCTCGCCCGCCTTGCCCCAGCGCACGACCAGCCCGCCGCTGATCTTGTCCAGGTCGAAGATGTGCGACGGGCGCCCGTACTCGAACATCACGTAGTTCGAGATGTCGACCAGGGCCGTCACCGAGCGCTGGCCGCAGCGCTCCAGGCGCTGGACCATCCAGGCTGGCGTCTTGGCCTTCGTGTCGATGCCCTTGACGATGCGGCCGGAGAAGCGGCCGCAAAGATCGGCGGCCTCGATGCGCACAGGCAGCTTGTCGTCCAGCGTCGGCTTCACGGCCGGGAACTCGGGCTTCAGCAGTGGCGCGCCGGTCAGTGCGGCGACTTCGCGGGCGACGCTGTAGACGCTCAGGCAGTGGCCGAGGTTGGGCGTCAGCTTGAGCGTGAACAGCGTGTCGTCCAGCGCGAGGTGCTTGCGGATGTCTTCGCCGATGACGGCGTCGGCAGCCAGTTCCAGCAGACCGCCGTGGTCTTCGCTGAGCTTGAGCTCGCGAGCCGAGCACAGCATGCCGAAGCTTTCGACACCGCGCAGCTTGCCGACACCGATCTTGAAGGGCTTGGCGGCGTCATCGGTGGGCAGCTCGGCGCCAACGGTAGCCAGCGGCACCTTGATGCCGACGCGGGCATTGGGGGCGCCGCAGACGACCTGCAGCGGTTCTGTGCCACCGGCGTTGACCTTGCAGACACGCAGCTTGTCGGCATTGGGGTGCTGCTCGGCTTCGAGGATTTCGGCGACGACGATGCCGTGGAAGGGCGGAGCGACGGGGCTCAGCTCTTCGACTTCCATGCCGGACATGGTCAACAGCTCGGCGAGCTGCTGGGTGTTGAGCGGCGGATTGCAGAACTCGCGCAGCCAGGACTCGGGGAATTGCATAACGTTCTTATTACTTGAACTGCCTGAAGCTGACAGGGCTCAGCGGAACTGAGCCAGGAAGCGGAGGTCGCCGTCGAAGAAGGCGCGCAGGTCGTTGACGCCATAGCGCAGCATGGCGAGGCGGTCGATGCCGGAGCCGAACGCAAAGCCGATGTAGCGCTCGGGGTCCAGGCCCATGTTGCGGATGACCTGCGGATGCACCTGGCCGGAGCCCGAGACTTCCAGCCAGCGGCCCTTCAGCGGGCCGCTCTCGAACATGATGTCGATCTCGGCGCTCGGCTCGGTGAAGGGGAAGTAGCTGGGGCGGAAGCGCAGCTGCAGCTGGTCGGTCTCGAAGAAGGCGGTGATGAAGTTCAGGTAGACCGCCTTCAGGTCCTTGAACGAGATGTTCTCGCCCACCCACAGGCCTTCGACCTGGTGGAACATGGGCGAGTGGGTGGCGTCGCTGTCCACGCGGTAGGTGCGGCCCGGCGCGATGACGCGGATCTCGGGCATCGTGTCTTGCTCGGCGTAGCGCTTGGCGTGGGCCTGCGCGTAGCGGATCTGCATCGGGCTGGTGTGCGGGCGCAGGTTCAGCCAGCTGCCGTTCTCGTCCTGCATGTCGACGTAGAACGTGTCCTGCATGGAGCGGGCAGGGTGGTTCTCGGGGTTGTTCAGTGCCGAGAAGCTGTACCAGTCGGTCTCTATCTCGGGGCCGTCGGCCACATCGAAACCCATGGAGCCGAAGATGGCCTCGATGCGCTCCATGGCGCGGGTGATGGGGTGCAGGCCGCCGGTGCCACGGCTGCGGCCGGGCAGCGTGACGTCCAGCGCCTCGGCCTTCAACTGCTTCTCGAGTTCGGCGGCGGCGAGTGCGTCGCGGCGGGCGGTCAGAGCGGCCTCGATGGCCACCTTGGTCTGGTTGATCTCGGCGCCGCGGGTCTTCTTTTCCTCGATGCTGAGGGCGCCCAGGCCCTTCATCAGTTCGGTCACACGGCCGGACTTGCCGAGGAAGCGCGCCTTGGCGTTTTCGAGTTCGGCGGGCGTTGGGGCAGCGGCAAAGTCGCTGCGTGCCGCTTCAAGAAGAGCGTCGAGATCAGACATTCGGAATTCGGAATGACAAGGGGCAGCCCTTGCGTCGAAGACAAAAAGGGCCGGTCACAGCGTGACCGGCCCCGAAAGTTTGCGTATCCCGACGCGAGTCGGGATGGGTCGCAATCAGGCGAGCGCGGCCTTCACCTTGGCGAAGATGCTGGCGAAACCAGCCGGGTCGTTGACGGCCAGATCGGCGAGGACCTTGCGGTCGATCTCGATCTGGGCCTTCTTCAGACCTGCCACGAACTTGCTGTAGGACAGGCCCAGGCCACGCGAGGCGGCGTTGATACGGGCGATCCACAGCTGACGGAACACGCGCTTCTTGGTGCGGCGGTCACGGTAGGCGTATTGGCCCGCCTTCATCACCGCCTGCTTGGCGATGCGGAAGACGTTCTTGCGACGACCACGGAAGCCCTTGGCCAGGGCCAGGACCTTCTTGTGACGAGCACGTGCGGTGACACCACGTTTGACGCGAGGCATGTTGTATCTCCTTGTCTACTGCTGGATTACAGACCAGCGGTGGGCAGCATCGCGGCGATGTGGCCCATGTTGGTCTCATGCACGGTCGTGGCGCCACGCAACTGGCGCTTGTTCTTCGTGGTCTTCTTGGTCAGGATGTGGCGCTTGAACGCCTGACCGCGCTTGACGGTGCCACCCGGACGAACGCGAAAACGCTTTTTCGCGCTGCTCTTGGTCTTCATCTTGGGCATGTGAATGCTCCTTTTAAGTGTGTCCCTGGGGCGGTGGCGGAGAGCCCGTCACGCTTGTTGGCCTCAGGAGACTTGTGAACCGGCGGGCGACCAAACCCACCGGTTGAACTCTGCGGGTCTCAGCGCTTCTTGGGCGCCAGGACCATGATCATCTGCCGACCTTCGAGCTTCGGCATGTTCTCGACCACCGCCACGTCGGCCAGTTCGTCGCGGATCCGCTCCAGCAGGCGCATGCCGATGTCCTGGTGCGTGATTTCGCGGCCCCGGTAGCGCAGCGTGACCTTGCCCTTGTCGCCGTCTTCGGCGATGAAGCGGCGCAGATTGCGCATCTTGATCTGGTAGTCGCCTTCGTCCGTGCCCGGACGGAACTTGACTTCCTTGACCTCGATGACCTTCTGCTTGGACTTGGCTTCCGCCGCGCGCTTCTGCTCCTGGTACTTGAACTTGCCGTAGTCCATCAACCGGCAGACCGGCGGGACCGCTGTCGCGGCAATCTCAACCAGATCGACGTCCAGGTCACCGGCCATCCGGAGCGCTTCCTGGATCGAGACGATGCCGATCGGCTCGTTCTCCGGGCCATTCAGACGGACTTCGGAAGCGGTGATTTCGCGGTTCAGGCGGTGCTTGCGCTCCGGAATCGCACGACGGTCAGCAAAAGTAGCGATGGTGGTTACCTTTAAACGGGCCTTGGCAAGGGTCCGAAGAGATCAATAAACGCAAAAAGCGCCCGACTCAGGCTTTGTCCGCGATGGCCGCCGAGAGCTTCGAGACGAAGTCCTCCAGCGACATCACGCCCAGATCCTGGTTGCCTCGGGCGCGCACTGCAACCGCGCCGTTCGCCTTTTCCTTGTCGCCGACGACGAGGATGAACGGGACTTTTTGCAGCGAATGCTCGCGGATTTTATACGTGATCTTTTCATTGCGCAAATCGGCCTGGACCCTAAGCCCTTGTTTTTGCAGCGATTTCACAATGTCTGAAACGTAATCCGCCTGGGCGTCCGTGATATTCGCGACAACCACCTGCGTCGGCGCCAGCCAGACGGGCAGCGCGCCGGCGTGCTGCTCGATCAGGATGCCGATGAAACGCTCCAGGCTGCCGACGATCGCGCGATGCAGCATCACGGGCGTGCGGCGCTCGCCGTCCTCGCCGACGTACTCGGCGCCCAGGCGGCCCGGCATCGAGAAGTCGACCTGCATCGTGCCGCACTGCCACTGGCGGCCGATCGCGTCCTTGAGCGTGTATTCGATCTTCGGGCCGTAGAAGGCGCCGTCGCCCGGGGCGATGATGAATTCCACGCCGGAGGCGCGCAGCGATTCCATCAGCGCGAACTCCGCCTTGTCCCAGACCTCGTCGGAGCCGATGCGCGCCTCGGGGCGCGTCGCGACCTTGTAGATGATGTTCTCGAAGCCGAAGTCCTTGTAGACCTTCTGCAACAGTGCCGTGTACGCCACGCATTCGGCCAGGATCTGGTCTTCCGTGCAGAAGATGTGGCCGTCGTCCTGCGTGAAGCCGCGCACGCGCATGATGCCGTGCAGGCCACCCGTGGGCTCGTTTCGGTGGCACTGGCCGAACTCGCCGAAGCGCAGCGGCAGGTCGCGGTAGCTCTTCACGCCGTGCTTGAAGATCAGGATGTGTCCGGGACAGTTCATCGGCTTCAGCGCGTAATCGCGCTTCTCCGATTCCGTCGTGAACATGTTGTCCTTGTACTTCTCCCAGTGGCCGGAGGCCTCCCACAGCGTCTTGTCCAGCAACTGCGGGCCCTTGACCTCCTGGTAGCCGTTGTCGCGGTAGACGCGGCGCATGTACTGCTCCACCTCCTGCCAGACCGTCCAGCCCTTGGGGTGCCAGAAGACGACGCCCGGGGCGTGCTCGTCGATGTGGAACAGGTCCAGCTCCTTGCCGAGCCTGCGGTGGTCGCGCTTCTCGGCCTCCTCCAGCATCGTCAGGTACTTCTGCAGGTCGTCCTTCGTCGCCCAGGCTGTGCCGTAGACGCGCTGCAGCATCTCGTTGCGGTGGTCGCCGCGCCAGTAAGCGCCGGCCACCTTCATCAGCTTGAAGTGCTTGAGCTTGCCCGTGGATGGCACGTGGGGGCCGCGGCACAGGTCCTCGAACTTGCCTTCCGAGTACAGCGACACATCCTGGTCGGCCGGGATGCTGCCGATGATCTCGGCCTTGTAGGCCTCGCCCATGGCCTGGAAGTGCGCGACGGCCTCGTCGCGCGGCAGCACGCGGCGCACGACCTTCTCGTCCTTCTTGGCGAGTTCCGTCATCTTGGATTCAATGGCGGCCAGGTCGTCGGGCGTGAAGGGGCGCTTGTACGAGAAGTCGTAATAGAAGCCGTTCTCGATGACCGGGCCGATGGTGACCTGGGCGTCGGGGTAGAGCTCCTTGACGGCGTAGGCCAGCAGGTGGGCCGTCGAGTGGCGGATCATGTCCAGACCGTCTTCGTCCTTGTCGGTGACGATGGACAGCTGGACGTCGTGGTCGATGACGTGGCTGAGGTCGACGACCTTGCCGTCGACCTTGCCGCCGAGGGCGGCCTTGGCCAGGCCGGCGCCGATGCTGGCGGCGACGTCGCCGACCGTCAGCGCGGCGGGGAACTCACGGCGGGAGCCATCGGGGAGTTGAATAGAAATCATGGGGTGCTCCGAATCCCTTTGAACAGGGCAGAAATGAAAAAGCGCGGCCGGGTGCCGCGCTTTGTTCGTTGCCCGAAGGCGAGAAGACGTGACGTGCCGCGGCCGACTAGTTACCGGTAAAGGTGGTGGTCGTAGTTCGCGGTGTCATAACCAGGGTGCCTTTCTCGCTCTTGTGAGGGGAGGGAGCGGGGATTCTAAAGCGGCAGCGCGGAAATCGAGTCGCGTCGGGCCAACGCGGCGAATTCGTCGGCCAGCCGCTGGCTTTGCGCCACGGCGATGCGCCAGCGGCGGCGGCGTTCGTCCGCGTCCAATTGGATGAAGTCGTTGCGATCCGGCAGCTTGCCGCCGGGCAGCGTCGCGATCCACTCGGGTGACGGACACAGCAGCACGACGTTGTCGAGGAAGGCAGTCGAGCGATGGCGGTGCTTGAGCACCTTGTCCAGCCAGCCCGGGACGACCTGGCGCTGGAAGTGCGGATAGAGCACCAGCGGCGCGTGCGCCTGCTGCAGCGCGCGGTAGTCCAGGTGCAGGTGGTAGTCGGTGATGCCGCCGTCCCAGTAGGCACCGCGCGGCGCGCCGGGCAGGTCGTGCTGGGCCTGCAGCCAAAACGGGATGGAGCAACTGGCCAGCAGCGCGCCACGCAGGTTGGTGCGCGACAGGTGGACCTCGCGCGTCGTGAAGTCGTTCAGCTTCAGCGGCAGGCGGTCGCGCGGGTCCGAGAAGACGACGCGTTCAAGAAACCGGCCGAGCAGCGGGCGCGACACGGCGTTGGCTGCGAAGGCGCCGAGGTAGCCCAGCGGCGTCCGCAGCTTGCCTTCGCGGGCCAGCAGCCCCAGCCCCTTGTGCTGACCGCGCGACGTGACGACGTGCAGCCGAAAGCGCGGGTGGGCCAGCACGTCGGCTTCGCGCCCCTCGAAGATCTCGCCCAGGATCTCGCCGAAACGCTGGCTCACGCCCTCTGGCCGCGGTCGCTTTTCGCCGGGCAGCACGTCGTACTGCTGCGTCACATAGGCCTCGGCCATCGTGTTGAACGCACCGGGCACATCGCGATGGGCCAGCGCCGCCGTGGCCATTCGCCAGGCGCCGATGCTGGCGCCGACGAGGTGGACCGGGTGGCGGCTCGGCGCCAGCCAATCACCGAAGATGAAGCGGTCCAGCCCGTTGAGGATCAGGCCCTTGGGCCCGCCGGCGGCGGCAGGTATCAGCCCCACGTCCTCGGCGCACAGGCCACACTCGGCCAGCCGCGCTTTCGCGGCCGGGCCGGCGTAGATCTGCAAGGCGCCCGGGCTCATGCCCGGAAGATAGCCCGGATCAGAACTTGTGTTCCCAGTTCACCGACCACCAGGGCACCGGCTCGCGGCGGTTGACGCTGAAGTCCGCCAGCTCCGTGTAGGTCACGCGGTTGCCCTGCTTGGGCTGGGCCAGCCCGTTGACGCTGACGCGCACGCCGTCCTTGGGGCTGAGCTGCCACATCGCGAACGCATCGACGGAGCGGGCCGCGAAGTTCTCCTGGCTTTGCAGCAAGCTCTGGCGCACGTCGTAGTCGGGCGCGATCTGTGCGCTGAAGCCCATGCTGAGCGGCAGGCCCTTGAGCCGATAGTCCGCGCCGAAGTTCAGCTGCCAGGGCTGCTGGCCTTCCAGGCGGTTGTTGGGGCCGGGAATGTCACCCACCGACGAGCGATAGACGTTCAGCGACGCGCGCAGCGACAGTGCCGTCGTCGGCTCGAACAGGCTGGGAAACAGCTCGGCCGCACGGCCCTTCACCTCCAGCTCCAGGCCTTGCGTGGTGGCCTTGGCCAGGTTGATCTGCGTGATGACCCAGCGCTGCGTCGGTGCCCAGGGCACCGTCATCAGGCGCGGCTGGTCGGTGCGGATCAGGTTGGTGATGCGGCGATGGAACAGGCCCACCGAGACCATGCCGCCGGCCGGCAGATAGCTCTCGTAGGCGATGTCCAGGCCGGTCGCCAGTTCGGGCTTGAGCGCCGGGTTGCCGGTGCGGTCCGGCGTCGTGCGGGTGTTGCCCAGCGCCAGCGGCTCGTTGGTGTTGATGGACGGGCGGTTGATGAGCTGCTGCACGTCCGGCGCCTTGTAGCTGCGCGTCAGGCTGGCGCGCACCAGGTCGCGGCCCTTGGGGTCGGGCTTGAAGTTCAGGTGCAGCAGTGGCGTGGTGACCTTGCTGGTGCTCTTGAAGTCGGCGCTGCCGGCGATGTCGCGGCTGCCCTCGCTCTCCATCCTGATCTGCTCGTGGCGCACGCCGAAGTACGCCGACCACTGCTTGTTGATCTCCCACTCGTCCTGGCCGTAGAAGGCCGTGCGGGTCAGCGTGGCGTTGAAGGGCTGGCCCTCGATGCCGGGCAGCAGGTCGACGCCGTTCTCCACGGTGCGGCGCTTCTCGTCGCGCACGCGGCGCTCGATCTCGCCACCGAAGGTGAGCGTGTGCTCCTCGCCGGCGTACTGGCTGTACTTGCCGCCCAGCGAGGTCTGGCGGTTCTTGTTGTCGCCCGAGGTCACGCGCTGGATGGGCGTGGTGCCGTTGCGGCCGTCGAACTCGAAGTTGAAGTCGGCGCCGCCCGAGCCGGTGCCGGCGCGCAGTTCGATGCGACGGTCCTCACTGAAGCGGTTGTTGTATTGCAGGTTGACGCGGTTGGCCGAGAAGGTGCCGCGGTTGCGCGTGGTCTCGTCGATGGTGCGCGGCACGTAGGTCGGGCTGCTGTCCGACAGGCGCGTGACGGTGTTCTCGCCCTCGTTGCGGAAGCGGTTCTGCACGAAGAAGCCCTGCACGGAGAGCGTCTCGTCGTCGCCCAGCTTCCAGTTCAGGCGCGGCGACAGGTTGAAGCCGCGGCCGTGAGCCCGGTCACGGCCCTCGTTGGTCACGTGCTGGCGCAGCTGCGTGCCGGTCGGCGCGGCGTTGGTCAGGCGCTCGCCTTCCTGCTCGTTGACGAAGTTCCACTGGTAGACCGAGATCGGCAGCACGAAGCCCACGCCGCCGACGATGCGGTCGCCGTAGGTGAAGCCGGCGTTGACGACCGGCTTCTCGCTGGCGTAGGCCAGGCCCAGGCGCAGGTCCTTCTGCACGACGCGCGGAGCGTCCTTCAGGATGATGTTCAGCGTGCCGGCAATGGCTTGGGCGCTCTGGTCGGCGGTGGGCGCCTTGGTGACTTCCAGGCGCTCGACCTGGGCGGGGTTCAGGTTGTCGAGGCTGAATCCCGGGGGCGCCGGCTCGCCGTTGACGAGGATCTGCGTGTAGGCGCCGCCGAGGCCGCGCATGCGCAGCTGGCCGCCGGAGACGTTGATGCCCGGCAGGCGCTTCAGCACGTCGCTGAGCTGCGTGTCGCCGTACTTGTCCAGCTCGTCGCGGCCGTACAGCTGCTTGGCCACCGGCTGGCGGCGGCGCAGGTCGGTGTCGGTCTGCTGGCGCGTGACGGACACGCGCTCGAGCTGGTTGTTCTGCGTGGGCGACGTGGCGGCGCGGTCGACCTCCTGCTGGGCCAGCACCAGGGCGGGGCAGAGCAGAAGCAGCGAGGCGAGGGCGGGGGTTTTCAAGGGGGACTCCGAGGGTTCAGGGCGGCGCGGACCATATCGGCGCCGCGGCGCGCGCGCAGCGTTGCTGCGACCAGTTGCAGTTTCAGGGGCATCAATCGACGCCCCGACGGCAGGGCGCGATGATGGCAGCGCCCCGTGACGGTGACGAAGGTCAGTGCAACAAGCGCCAATCAGCGCTTGAGCTTGGCAAAGGCGGCGGCCATCGCATTGCCGCCGGCGGGCTGTGCATCGCGCCCGCCACTGCGCTCGTTGCGGGCGGCCGGACGGAACGCGTTGTCGGTCTTCGGCCCCCGCGGCGCCTGCGCGTCCAGCTTCATCGTCAGC
>CAMLKW010000137.1 GCA_946480605.1 uncultured Roseateles sp.
TGCCGCGCGCGCCGAGGTACCACTCCTCGTCGTCGCTCTTCTGGCCGATGTTGCCCAAGAGGCCGGCCAGCATGGACAGGTGCACCTGCTCGTAGGTGGCCGGGCTCTGGTTGAGCCGCCAGCCGTGCTCGGTGACGACGGTGTGCAGCTGCGAGTGCACATCGCGCCACTCGCGCACGCGGCGCGGGCTGACGAAGTTCTCGCGCAGCAGCGCCTCATGCTTGCGGTGGGACAGCTTGTGCTCGCCCTCGCCGCCCTTGGAGTCGCCCAGCCACTTCCAAAGCTTCAGGTAGCCCATGAACTCCGACCGCTCGTCGTCGAACTTCTTGTGCTTCTCGTCGGCGGCCTGGGCTGCTTCCTGCGGGCGGTCACGCACGTCCTGGCCACTCAGCGCCGACGCGATGACCAGCACCTCCGTCAACGCGTCGCGCGTGCGGGCTTCCAAAATCATGCGACCGACGCGCGGGTCCAGCGGCAGGCGGGACAGCTCCTTGCCCAGCGGCGTCAGCTCGTTGGCGTCGTCGGTCGCGCCCAGCTCGTTCAGCAGCTGGTAGCCGTCGGCAATCGCCTTGGGTCGCGGCGCTTCCAGGAAGGGGAAGCGCTCGACGTCGCCCAGGTGCAGCGACTTCATGCGCAGGATGACGCCTGCAAGACTGCTGCGCAGGATTTCCGGGTCGGTGAACCTGGGCCTCTCGTTGAACTCCTTCTCCGAGTACAGCCGCACGCAGATGCCGTTGCTCACCCGGCCGCAACGGCCCGCGCGCTGGTTGGCCGCCGCCTGGCTGATGTTCTCGATCAGCAGTTGCTCGACCTTGTTGCGGTAGCTGTAGCGCTTCACGCGCGCCAGGCCCGGGTCGATGACGTAGCGGATGCCCGGCACCGTCAGCGAGGTTTCGGCGACGTTGGTCGCCAGCACGATGCGGCGCGCGCCATGCGGCTCGAACACCTTGTTCTGTTCCGCCTCGGACAGCCGCGAGAACAGCGGCAGGATGTCCACACCCGGCCGGTGGTGCTTGCGCAGCGCCTCGGCCGCCTCGCGGATCTCGCGCTCGCCGGGCAGGAACACCAGCACGTCGCCGCCGCCCTCGCGCCACAGCTCGTCCACCGCATCGCAGATCGCGTTGTTCAGGTCGTACTCGCGGCTTTCCTCGAACGGACGGTAGCGCTGCTCGACAGGGAACAGCCGACCGCTGACCATCAGCACCGGCGCCGGGCCCTTGCTCGACTCGAAGTGCTTGGCGAACCGATCCGCGTCGATGGTGGCCGACGTGACGACGATCTTCAGGTCCGGCCGGCGCGGCAGCAGCTCGCGCAGATAGCCCAGCAGGAAGTCGATGTTGAGGCTGCGCTCGTGGGCCTCGTCGATGATCAGCGTGTCGTAGGCGCGCAGCAGCGGGTCGCTCTGCGTCTCGGCCAGCAGGATGCCATCCGTCATCAGCTTGACCGACGCGCCCTTGGACAGCCGGTCCTGGAAGCG
Organism: uncultured Roseateles sp.; assembly: GCA_946480605.1. The sequence goes on from CAMLKW010000137.1 coordinate 1,478, forward strand.
CACCTTGTAGCCGACGACCTCGCCCAGCGGCGTCTTCAGCTCCTCGGCGATGCGCTTGGCCACACTGCTGGCAGCAATGCGCCGCGGCTGCGTGTGGCCGATCAGCCCGCCGCCGTTGGCGCGCCCACGGCCCATCGCCAGCGCGATCTTGGGAAGCTGGGTCGTCTTGCCGGAACCGGTCTCGCCGCAGACGATGACGACCTGGTGCTCGGCCAGCGCCTGCATGATCTCGTCGCGGCGGGACGATACCGGCAGCGATTCGGGGAAGGAAATGGAAAGAGCCGGTTGAGGCAACCGGCTCTCGGGTCGTTCGGAACTCATCGGGGCGGGATTGTCCCGCAAGGCGTCACTCGGTGCGCGGGAAGTAGCTGATGGCCTGGATCACGCTGCCCTGCGGATCCTGCAGCACGGCCATGCGACCAATGCCGGGAATGTCGAACGGGCCCGCGCAGAGCACCGCGCCCAGCCCCTTGGCCTTCTCGACGGTGGCATCACAGTTCTCCACGGTCACATAGGCGCCCCACATCGCCGGCCCGGGCTGCTGCTGAGCCATGACGCCACCCACAGCGACCTCGCCGACCTTGATGACGTGATAGTCGCCCTGCCCCAGGTTCATGGTGTCGAACTTCCAGCCGAACAGCGTGCCGTAGAACTCGCAGGCAGCCTTGGGGTCGGGGCTGGACAACTCGTTCCAGCTGAAGGCGCCGGGGGTCATGTAGACGTCTTGATAGTCCTTCATCGCGGTCTCCGGTTGATGGGAGCGCCGATGGTCGGCAGCGCGCATGACAGCGTCAAGTGACACTCGTCAGGCCGCACAATTCCGCCCCATGACCGGCCTTGTCTTTCCCCACACCTTCGTGCCCTGGTTCCGCTCGGTGGCGCCCTACATCCACGCCTACCGCGGCGAGACCTTCGTCGTGGGCATGCCGGGTGAGCTGATCGCCGCCGGCAAGCTGAACGCCTTCGTCCAAGACCTGGCCATCCTGCATGCGATGGGCATCAAGATCGTGCTGGTGCATGGGTTCCGGCCCCAGGTCAACGAGCAGCTTGCCGCCAAGGGGCAGGTGCCCAAGTTCAGCCGCGGCATGCGCATCACCGACGCCGTCGCGCTGGACTGCGCACAGGAAGCCGCCGGGCAGCTGCGCTTCGAGATCGAGGCCGCGTTCAGCCAGGGCCTGCCCAACACCCCCATGGCGAATGCCACCGTCCGGGTCGTCTCGGGCAATTTCCTGACCGCCCGGCCGGTCGGCATCGTTGAAGGTGTGGACTTCCAGCACTCGGGCCTCGTGCGCAAGGTCGACGGTGCCGCCATCCAGCGCGCCATCGACATCGGCGCCATCGTGCTGCTGTCGCCGTTTGGCTTCTCACCGACAGGGGAGGCCTTCAACCTGTCCATGGAGGATGTCGCCACCTCGGCCGCCATCGCCCTGCAAGCCGACAAGCTGCTGTTTGTCTGCGAAGTACCCGGGGTGCCGGAAGATCCGAATGACCCGGACAGCGCCATCGACACCGAACTGGCCCTGGCGGACGCCGAGCGCATGGTGGCCCAGGCCGGCCCGGCGCCGGAGCCCACCGACGTGGCCTTCTACCTGCGCCGATGCGCCGAGGCCTGCAGGGCCGGCGTGGAGCGCTCGCACATCATCCCGTTTGCCGTGGACGGCGCACTGCTGCAGGAGGTCTACACCCACGACGGCATCGGCACCATGGTCGTGGACGAGAAGCTGGAGAGCCTGCGCGAGGCCAGCGCCGACGACGTGGCCGGCATCATCCAGCTCATCGAGCCCTTCGAGCGCGACGGCACGCTGGTCAAGCGCAGCCGCACCGAGATCGAACGCGACGCCGAGCTGTACACGGTCATCGAACACGATGGCGTCATCTTCGGCTGCGCGGCGCTCTACCCGTATGTGGAGGCCCGCACCGCCGAGATGGCAGCGCTGACCGTGTCTGCCGAGGTGCAAGGCCAGGGCGACGGCGACCGGCTGCTGAAACGAATCGAGCAGCGCGCCAAGGCCATGGGGCTGGACAGCATCTTCGTGCTGACCACCCGCACCATGCACTGGTTCATCAAGCGCGGATTCCAGCAAGTCGACCCCGAATGGCTGCCCGAGGAACGCAAGCGCAAATACAACTGGGACCGCCGATCGCAGGTGCTGGTGAAGCGATTCAACTAACACCGCCTAGCCCCGACGCCTTCGTCAATTCAGCCGGCGCGCTAAAGTGCCGGCTGTTTTCTTTCTCGCGCCCAGGAGTACGCCATGCCCCGCACCGTTCAATGTGCCTATCTGAAGAAGGAAGCCGAAGGGCTGGACTTCCCGCCCTATCCCGTTCACACCGAACTCGGCAAAAAGGTTTGGGAAAGCGTCAGCAAGGAAGCCTGGGCGGCCTGGATGAAGCACCAGACCATGCTGGTCAATGAAAACCGCCTGAACCTCGCCGACCTGCGTGCCCGCCAATACCTGATGCGTCAGGCGGACCAGTTTTTCTTCGGCACCGGTGCTGAACAGGTCGCCGGCTACGTCCCGCCCAGCAATTAAATAGGTCCGCGACGCGCAAATCGCCACGAATACTCCCTGGTCCACACTCGGCGGCGCCGCCGACGGCAAATCCTCGCCTTTGCGCTTCGGGCACCTTCAGCAGGGGCATCCCGCTGCCGGCAATTCCAATTGAATCGCCCCTTGAATGGAAACCCGTAGCAATCGGCACAAAAAACTCTTGCACAAACCCGCGTCGGCACGATTTAATTCGGGCCACGGAGATACTTCAGGCCTTCCGGCCCAGTCCGTCTCCGAGGCCGCAGACAACGTCGCGAGCCTCCCCGCTCATATCGCAAGAGGAATAGCAGCATGTCCAATCTGAAGGAACTCCTGGCCCAGCGAGCCGCGCTGGATGAACAGATCAACCAAACCAAGGAGCGGGAACGCAGCGAAGCCATTGGCAAGGTCAAAACCCTGATGAGCGAATATGGCCTGTCGATTGCCGACCTGAGCGTGCGCACCCCCAAGCCGGTCAAGGTCTCCAAGGTCGCTGCCAAATATCGCAATCAGGCCACCGGCGAGACCTGGAGCGGCCGCGGCCTGCAGCCCAAATGGCTGAAGGCCGCCATTGCCGGCGGCGCCAAGCTGACCGATTTCTCCGTCTGATACTGCCCCGGCCGGCTGCGCGGCGCCGCCGCCCAGCCCCGCAAATCAGGGCCATCCTCGGGATGGCCCTTTTCATTTGTGGCGGGAGCATGCCTAAACTCGGGCGCATGCCGTTCGTCACGCCCAGCCATCCCCGTCTTGCCGGCCCCAAGCCGCAAGGCTCGGATCGCGCCCGGCCGACCTCGACCGGCGGGCGAGGCTGAGCCATGGCCCTGCTCTCTGGAGCCGGTGGCGGCTCTGACGCCCGCGCGGCCACCCACGGCCTGACCACCCACGGAGCCCCCCCGTCGACGCTGCCCGGTGGGCCGCAACGCATCCATGACCGCCGCGGCTGGCGCCGCCTGCGCCGCGTGGGCCTGGCCGGGCTGGCCGGGCTGGCCGGCGGCCTGGTGATTGCCTGGGCGCTGGCCGGCCCCGCCCTGCCGACCTGGCTGCGCCTGCCTCAGCCGGTCGGCGCCCTGCCCGCCACCACCTTGTTGCTGCCACTGCTGATCAGCGGCCTCGGGCTGGCAGTGTTGTGGCGGCTCAGCGCCTGGGTGCTGCCGCTGGCCATGGCCGGCCTGCTGGTGGGCTGCGGCCTGCCGCTGCTGCCACAGTGGGGCAGCAAGCCGGCCGTGTTGCTGGCCTCCGTGCCGCTGTTGAGCGTGCTGTCCCTGCCCGTGCTGGCGCTGCTGCTGCGCCGCAGCCTGCTGCGCCGACTGGGGTTGAACGGCCAACTGGCACGCCGCCGCGAGATCGTCAGCTTCGGCCTGCTGGCCGGCGTCGCCGCGCCGCTGCTGGCGGCCCTGCCGGCCGCGGCCGTGTTGCAAAGCCTGGGACAGGGCTGGCGCGGCGCGGTGCCGCTGGCCATCGCCTGGGGGCTGGGCCTGCTGGCCACCGGCACCGCGCTGCAGGCCAGTGCGCAGCGCCCCAGGCGCAGCGACCGCTGGCTGGGGCGCGGGCTGGCCGCCGCCGCGGCAGCGGCCCAGCTATCGCAGGCTTGGCCGAGCGCCGGCGGCCTGCTGCTGCTGCCGCACCTGCTGCTGTGCCTGCACGCACTACAGGCCGCCCCGCGCGACAACGCCCGACTGGGCACGGGCCTGCTGGTGTTGTGGGCCGGCATGGCGACCGGCACCACGCTGGACTTCGCCAGCGGCGCGCTGCTGGCCCTGCTGCCGCTGACCATCATCGGCGTCAGCCGGCACCAACTGCGCGAACGCGACGCCTGGCGCGGCGCGCTGGATGCCCAGGGCCTGGCCCTGGCCGAGTGGCGGCTGCCCGAAGGGCGGCGCCAGGCCTCAGCCCGCTGGCTGTCGCTGACCACGCCGCTGGAACCCGCGACGGCGACCGGCAACGGCCCGCTGGACTGGATACGCATCGCCCACCCACGCGACCGCGAGGCCACCCGCGCCGCGCTGCGCGAGCTGCTGGGCGACAACGGGCGCAACCAGCTGAGCCTGTCGCTGCGGCTGGCCGCCGACGGGGGCGACTGGCGCTGGCACGAGCTGCAGGCGCATGTGCCGCAACGCGACCGACGCGGCCGCGCGCGCAACCTCATCCTGACGCTGGCCGACATCAGCTGGCGCCACACCGCCGAGGAGCGCGAGCGCATGTCGGCCACGCTGTTCCAGCAGTCGGGCGAAGGCCTGGCCGTCATCGACTCACAATGGCGCATCGTGGAGGTGAACCCGGCCTATTGCGAGATCCTGCACGCGTCTCGCGAGACACTGGTGGGGCGCATCGCGGCGCCGCTGGCCGGCGCCAACCTGAAGCGCAGCGGCCTGGACATCGGCGAGCTGCAGGCCCACCTCAGCGGCGGCGAGCCCTGGAACGGCCGCCTGCAGGTGGAGCTGGACGATGGCGGCCAGCATGTATTCCAGGTCCGGCTCAGTGCCGTGCCCGAGCCGGACGGCATGGCGCCGCGCTGGCGGCTGCTGAGCCTCACCGACCTGGGCGAGAGCCTGCGCCAACAAGAGCTGCTGCGCCGCAGCCAGCGCTACGACGTCGCCACCGGCCTGCCCAACCGCGACGAGTTCATGCGCCTGCTGCCCCAGGCCATGGCCGCCGCCACCCGGGACGACTTCAAGCTGGTGGTGGGCATCGTCGACCTGGACGACTTTGCCCGCGTCAACGCCGAGCACGGCCAGCTGGTGGCCGACGCCATCATCCGCCAGCTCAGCGAACGCCTGCAGGCCACGCTGCGCGGCGCGCGCGGTGCCTGGCCCGACACGGCCGACCACCTGGCCCGCCTGCATGGCGACGAGTTCGCCGTGCTGCTGCGCGTGCAGACCCCCGAGGAAGCCCAGCGCGCCATCGACCGCCTGCTGGCCGTGCTGTCCACGCCCGTGGCCATTCGGGAAAGCCGCATCGGCGACGGCATGGCGCTGGAGATCGGCGCCAGCGTGGGCGCCACGCTCTACCCGCAGGACGACGCCGCGCCCGAGACGCTGCTGCGCCACGCCGGCCACGCGCTGTTCCGGGCCAAGCGCTCGGGGCGCGGATCGGTGCACTTCCACGACCCGACCGTGGACCAGCGCGACGAGGTCGGCCTGATCGCCGTGGCGCGGCTGCAGCGCGCGCTGGACAGCGAGGAGCTGCTGCTGCACTACCAGCCGCAAGTCGACCTGCGCACAGGCCAGGTCATGGGCGTCGAAGCGCTGCTGCGCTGGCAGCACCCGGAGCGCGGGCTGCTGACGCCAGCGCTGTTCCTGCCGGCCGTCGGCCACACCGGTCTGGCCGTGCAGATCGGCGACTGGGTCATCGAACGCGCGCTGGCCCAGGCGGCCCTCTGGCAGCGCGTGGGCGTCAACGAGGGCCGCGCGTTGCAGGTCAGCGTCAACGTGGGCGCCCGCCAGCTCGGCCAGCCCGACTTTCCGCAGCGGCTGCAGGAGCTGATACAGCGCCAGCCGCCGGAGCTGGCGCATCTGCTGCACCTGGACGTGCTCGAGGCCGACGCGCTGGCCGAGACCACCGCCACGCAGGCCCTGATCCAGCGCTGCCTGAGCCTGGGCGTGGGCATTGCGCTGGACGACTTCGGCGCCGGCTACTCGCGGCTCACCTCGCTGAAGCAGTTGCCTGTCGACACCCTCAAGATGGACCGCAGCTACGTGCAAGGCATGCTGGGTGATGCGCAGGACCTGTCGCTGGTGGAAGGCGTGATCGGCCTGGCCCGCAACATCGGCTGCTCGGTGCTGGCCAAGGGCGTGGAGAGCCGCGCCCACGCCCGCGAGCTGCTGCGCCTGGGCTGCCGGCTGGGCCAGGGCAACGGCATCGCGGCGGCGATGCCGGCGGCGGCCGTGCCCGGCTGGATAGAAGCCTTCGGCCGCAGCGGCTGGAGCCACCAGTTGCGGCTGCCCACCCAGGCGCGTACTTAAACTCCCGGGGTGATCCCCCAAGGCTTCATCCATGACCTGCTGACCCGCGTCGACATCGTCGAGGTGGTGGGCCGCCACGTCGATCTGAAGAAGGCCGGCATCAACCACAAGGGGCTGTGCCCCTTCCACGGCGAAAAATCGCCCAGCTTCATCGTCAGCCCCAGCCGCCAGACCTACCATTGTTTCGGCTGCGGCGTGCACGGCAACGCCATCGGCTTCCTGATGGAACACACGGCGGCGACCTTCGTCGAAGCCGTGGAGGACCTGGCCCAGCAAGTCGGCATGCAGGTGCCGCAGGACGAGCGCAGCCCCGAGCAGCGAGAGAAGGCCAAGGCCGAGAAGGCCAAGCAGCAGAGCCTGACCGACGTGCTGGCCCGCGCAGCGGACTTCTACAAGGCCCAACTGCGCAAGGCGCCGCGCGCCATCGAGTACCTGAAGGGCCGCGGCCTGACGGGCCAGATCGCTGCCCGTTTCGGCCTGGGCTTTGCGCCCGAGGGCTGGCGCTCGCTGGCCAGCGGCTTTCCGTCCTACGACGACCCGCAGCTGGTCGAATCGGGCCTGGTCATCACGCCCGACGTCGAGCCGGGCGAGGACGCGAAGCGCTACGACCGCTTCCGCGATCGCATCATGTTCCCCATCCGCAACGTGCAGGGCGAGGTCATTGGCTTCGGCGGCCGTGTGCTGGACAAGGGCGAGCCCAAGTACCTGAACTCGCCCGAGACGCCGGTCTTCCACAAGGGTCGCGAGCTGTACGGCCTGTTCGAAGGCCGCCAGGCCATGCGCCAGCGGGGCTATGCGCTGGTCGTCGAGGGCTACATGGACGTCGTGGCCTTGGCCCAGCACGACTTCGGCAATGCCGTCGCCACGCTGGGCACGGCCTGCACCGCCGAGCATGTGCACAAGCTGTTCCGCTTCACCGAGTCGGTCGTGTTCAGCTTCGACGGCGACGCCGCCGGCCGCCGTGCCGCCGTGCGGGCGCTGGAGGCCGCGCTGCCGCACGCGACCGAGACGCGCACGGTCAAGTTCCTGTTCCTGCCCACCGAGCACGACCCCGACTCCTACGTGCGCGACTTGGGTGCCGACGCCTTCGAGCGCTGCGTGGAAGGCGCCGTCCCGCTGTCGCGCCAACTGATCGCCGTCGCCGGCGACGGCTGCGACCTCGGGACCCCCGAAGGCCGCGCGCGCATGCTCAACCAGGCCCGGCCGCTGTGGGCCCTGCTGCCGGAGGGTCTGCTGCGCCGCCAACTGCTGGGCGAGATCGCCCGCCAGGGCCAGATGCCCGAGGCCGAGCTGCAGTCGCTTTGGCTGGGTCAGGCCGCCGCGCCAGGCCCGCCGGCGGGAGAGCCCACCGACGGGCCCACCGAGAAGCCGCGCTGGAAACCCAAGGGGGAATGGAAGCCCAAGGGCGACTGGAAGCGCAAGGGCCGAGACGAGGAGCGCCCGGCCGGCCCGCGCGCCGCGCCCTCGACACCCACCGACAACGCCGTGCGCCTGCTGCTGCAGCACAGTGATCTTTGGGAGACGCTGGCCGAAGAAGACCGAGGCCTGCTCCACGATCTGCCCGGCATGCACGGCGAGCTGATCCACTGGCTGGAACGCCAGTTGACCCACCACGGCGCAACGCCCTGGGCGGCCGTCGAGGCCGGCTTGGCCGACGCGGGACTGGCCGGCGCCGCAGCCCAGGTCATGCGCTCGGCTCGCGAACTGGGCACGGAGGCCGAGCCCGCCCAGGAACTCGCCGCCCTGCTGTGCAAGCTCTGGATCGCGCAGATCGAGGCCGAGATCACCGATCTGCTGGCACGGCCGCCGCTCGGCGATGCCGAGTTGCTGCGCTACCGGCAGCTGCGCGCGCGTGCTGACGAGCTCAAAGGGCGCGGCGGCGCCAAGGCGGCCTGAACGACCGCCTTCGTCCGGGATTTTGACCTGTGGGTGAAATTGGCCGATAATTCAACGTTTTCCGCGCGCGTCAACAAGAGTGACGGCAGAGCGATGCCGGGCCCGGCCACCTTGCGAAACAAGGCACCTGCGAGTTTTAAAGGCCACCTCATCCGCCACCTCTGCACTCCAAACGATCACGCCAGCTTGTTCGCGCCACGCCAGGGTCCCTCACCGAAACCTTGACGACGAAAGCCACCGCCCCCTGCCCCGCCGGTTTTGATGACCAGCCCGGGCCGGCCGCGGTGGCTGCTGCATTTCTGAATTGACCGCGCAAACCCCTCGAAGGACCTGCATGACCGCCAAGAAGCCCGCGACCAAGGCCAGCCCCGCCCCCGCCGAAGAGACCAAGAAGAAGACGGCCGTCAAGGCAGCGGCTGAAGCGCCCGCCAAGACTGCGAAGGCGGCGGCCAAGCCTGCAGCGAAGGCTGCTGCGGCGGACGAGGACAAGCCCAAGCGCGGTCGCAAGCCCAAGGCTGAAACCACCTCGAAGAAGGCTGGCAAGAAGGATGCCGAGGATGACGAGGACTTCTCCGACATCGACGCGGAGTTGGAAGGCGAAGAGGCCGAGACGGAAGAACCGGCTGCGGCCGTCGAAGAAGAGACCGTCAAGGCCAAGCCGCTGCGCATGAAGGTCAGCCGCGCCAAGGAGCGCGCACTGATGCGCGAGTTCGGCCTGGAAGAGACCGCCCTGACCGAAGAGGAAGCCCTGAAGCGCCGCACGGAGCTGAAGACCCTCATCAAGATGGGCAAGACGCGTGGTTTCCTGACGCACCAGGAAATCAACGACCACTTGCCCGAGAAGCTGGTCAGCGAGGAAATCCTCGAGGCCATCATCTCGATGCTGAACGACATGGGCATCGCGGTGTACGAGCAGGCGCCCGACGCCGCCACGCTGCTGATCCAGGGCAACACCACCGCCACATCGACCGAAGAAGAAGCCGAAGAGGCCGCAGAAGCCGCGCTGTCGACGGTGGACTCCGAGTTCGGCCGCACGACCGACCCGGTGCGCATGTACATGCGCGAAATGGGCACGGTGGAACTGCTGACGCGTGAAGGCGAAATCGAGATCGCCAAGCGCATCGAAGGCGGCCTGCAGGCCATGATGCTGGCGATCTCGGCCTCCCCGACGACCATCGCCCACATCCTGGAATACGCGACCAAGATCCGCGCCGGCGAGATGCAGATCTCCGACGTCGTCGACGGCTTCGTGGCCGAGGACGAGGCCGACGACTATGTGGCCGAGGAAGACTTCGACGAGTTCGACGAGGAAGACGACGACGACGGCAACGGCGGCTCCAAGGCACTGACCAAGAAGCTGGAAGAGCTGAAGAACGCCGCGCTGGTGAAGCTGGACTCCATGTCCGTCGCCTTCGACAAGATGCGCAAGGCCTTCGAGAAGGAAGGCTACAAGTCCGTCTCGTACAACAAGGCCCAGCAGGCCATCAGCGCCGAGCTGATGACCATCCGCTTCACGGTCAAGACGATTGAAAAGCTGTGCGACATCCTGCGCTCGCAGGTGGACGACGTGCGCCGCTACGAGCGCGAGCTGCGCAAGATCGTGGTCGACAAGTGCGGCATGCCCCAGGAACACTTCATCAAGACCTTCCCGCCCAACGCGCTGAATCTGAAGTGGGCCGAGAAGGAAGTGGCCGCCGGCAAGAACTACAGCACCATCCTGAGCCGCAACCTGCCGCCGGTGCAGGAGTTGCAGCAGAAGCTCATCGACATCCAGGCCAAGGCCGTCGTGCCGCTGGACGACCTGAAGGACATCAACAAGAAGATGAACGAGGGCGAAAAGGCCTCTCGTGACGCGAAGAAGGAAATGATCGAGGCCAACCTGCGCCTCGTGATCTCGATCGCCAAGAAGTACACCAACCGCGG
>CAMLKW010000138.1 GCA_946480605.1 uncultured Roseateles sp.
AGGTCTCGTAGGTGCCCTGCACGATGCCCTGGCTGCCGATGTAGATCCAGCTGCCGGCCGTCATCTGGCCGTACATCATCAGGCCCTTGCGGTCCAGCTCGTGGAAGTGCTCCCAGGTGGCCCAGGCGGGCACGAGGTTGGAGTTGGCCAGCAGCACGCGCGGCGCGTCGGCATGCGTGCGGAACACGCCCACCGGCTTGCCGGACTGGATGAGCAGCGTCTCGTCGTCGCCCAGCTCGCGCAGAGTCTTCAGGATCGCTTCGAAGGCGTCCCAGTTGCGCGCCGCCTTGCCGATGCCGCCGTAGACGACCAGCGCGTCCGGGTTCTCGGCCACGGCCGGGTCGAGGTTGTTCTGCAGCATGCGGTAGGCGGCCTCGGTCAGCCAGCTCTTGCAGTTCAGCTGGGTGCCGGTAGGCGCTTTGACGGGGCGGGGCAGGACGGTCATCGAGAACTCCTCAAAGTGGTGCGGACTCTAGTTGTCTATACAAGTCAAGTCAACTAGCATGCCGCCTATGCCACGTTCTCCCGCCAGCCCCGAGCCCCAATACCTCAAGGTCAAGAACCATCTGCGCGAGGGCATCGCCAGCGGCCACTGGGTGGCTGGCGACCTGCTGCCCAGCGAGGGGGCGCTGGTGGCGCAGTTCGAGGTCAGCCGCATGACGGTGAACCGCGCGCTGCGCGAGCTGGTGCAGGAAGGGTTGATCGAGCGCGTGCAGGGCGTGGGCAGCTTCGTCGCCCAGCTGCACCGCATCTCGTCGACGCTGAACGTGCGCGACGTGCACGAGGAGATCGTCGAGCGTGGCGGCCAGCACGAGGCGCGCGTGCATGCGCTGGTGAAAGGCAAGGCCACGCCGCAGCAGGCCGCCGAGCTGGGCCTCAAGCGCGGCGCGCCGGTGTTCCTCAGCCTCATCGTGCACCTGGAGAACGGCCAACCCATCCAGTGCGAGGAGCGGGCCGTCAACCCGGCCTGCGCGCCGGACTACCTCGCGCAGGACTTCACCCGCATCACGCCCACGCACTACCTGCTGGACGTGGCGCCGCTGTCGGAAGCGCGCTACATGATCGAGGCGGCACTGCCGGGCGAGGTGGAGGCCAAGCTGCTGGGCATCAACCGGCGCGACCCCTGCCTGGTCGTGAAGCGCATCACGTACAGCCGCGGCGTTGCGGTCACCAGCGTCAGGCTGACCCATCCCGGTGCGCGTTACCAATTGCAAGGGAGCTTTTCGGCATGACTTTCGGGGCCCTGAGCTGCGGAGAATGACCGGTCCCCGAGTGCGAGGTTAGAACATGAGTTGGAGCAAGGTCAGCGCGGCAGACGTGCAGCCGCAGGCCTGGAAGAACAAGGGCGGCACGACCCGGGAGCTGCTGGCCTGGCCGCACGCGCACGACTGGGCGCTGCGCGTCAGCGTCGCGCACGTGGCGCAGGACGGGCCGTTCTCTGCCTTCCCCGGCGTGCACCGCTGGCTGGCCGTCATCGGCGGCGCCGGCCTGCGCCTGTTCGACTGGCCGCAGAGCATCGGCGACGACCCGCTGCGCTTCGAGGGCGGCCTGGCGCCGTCCGCCGAGCTGATCAAGGGTGCGACCGACGTGCTCAACGTCATGGAGCGCCGCGGCAACCTGGAGGTCGAGCCGGCCAGCCACGTGCTGCTGCCGCGCACGCCGTGGGTGGGGCTGTTCACGGTCGAGGGCGGCCTGCTGGAGCACGGCCACCGCGCGATGCCGCTGGCGCCGCTGACGCTGGCCTGGTGCGAGGACCCGGCCGCGCAGAGCTGTGTGTTCACCGGTCCTGACGCCACCAGCAGCCATGCCTGGTGGCTGACCTGGAGCGGTGAATGATCCTTGATCCGACAGTTGAGCGCGCACGAGGGGCTGGCGAGGCGGGTTGCTGGCAAGGCGCGACGACGCAGCGGGCTCGTGCCCACCAGCGGGCATGCAGCGCTGGGGGGCGGCGTGATGAAGCTGGCGATATCCCGCGGGGTGATGGCGGTGAGGACGGCGTTGAGTAGCAAGCGGTCAACTGTCGGATCAAGGGTTCTGTGGCGCGGCGGCCGGCTGGCCACGCTGGCGGGTGACAGCGGCTGGGGCTTGATCGACGACGGTGCGCTGCTGGTCGATGGCGGCCTGCTGCGCTGGGTCGGCCCAAGTGCGGACGCGCCCGCGGCGGACGAGGTCGTCGAACTGCACGGCGCGCTGGTCACGCCCGGCCTGGTGGACTGCCACACCCACCTGGTCTACGGCGGCAACCGCGCCCACGAGTTCGAGCAGCGCCTGCTGGGCGCCAGCTACGCCGACATCGCCAAGGCCGGTGGCGGCATCCGCGCCACGGTAGCCGCCACCCGCGCCGCCAGCGAGGCGCAATTGCTGGCCGATGCGACGAAGCGTGCTCAGGCATTGATGCGCGAAGGCGTGACGACGCTGGAGGTCAAGAGCGGCTACGGCCTGGACGCCGCCACCGAGGCCCGCATGCTGCGCGTCGCCCGCCAGTTGCGGGGCTTGGACGTGCGCACCACCTACCTGGCCGCCCATGCGTTGCCGCCCGAGTTCGACAGCAGCGACGACTACATCACGGCCGTCTGCGCCTGGCTGCCCGAGCTTCACGCCGCCGGCCTGGTGGACGCGGTGGATGCCTTCTGCGAGCACCTCGCGTTCAGCCCGGCCCAGGTCGCGCGCGTGTTCGACGCGGCCCGGCGCCTGAGTCTGCCCGTCAAGCTGCATGCCGAGCAGCTCAGTGACCAGGGCGGCGCTGCGCTGGCGGCCGGCTACCGTGCGCTGTCCTGCGACCATCTGGAGTACCTGAGCCCGTCGGGCATCGCGGCCATGGCCGAAGCGGGCACCGTGGCCGTGCTGCTGCCCGGCGCCTTCTACGCGCTGCGCGAGACCAAGCTGCCGCCCGTGCAGCAGCTGCGCGATGCCGGCGTGCCCATCGCCATCGCGACCGACCACAACCCCGGCAGCTCGCCCACGCTGTCGCCGTTGCTGATGCTGAACATGGCCTGCCTGCTGTTCGGCCTGACGCCCGAGGAGGCGCTGCGCGGCCTGACCGTCAACGGCGCCCGCGCGCTGGGCCTGCGCGACCGCGGTCAGTTGGTGGCCGGCCAGCGCGCCGACTTCTGTCTCTGGGATGGCGGACATCCGCGCGAGCTGGCAGCATGCTTCGGCCATAACCCGCTGAAAGAACGGGTATTCCAAGGCGTCCAGGGAGGACCATGAGCGTGTTTCAACTCCGGCAGGGCCGCGTGCCGCTGCTGATCAGCCTGCCGCACGTCGGCACCGAGATTCCGGCCGGGCTGGCCGAGCGCCTGGTGCCGCGCGCTCTGGCCAGCGAGGACTGTGACTGGCATCTGGAGCGCCTTTATGCGCCGCTGGCGCAGGCGCTGGGCGCCAGCCTCATCGTGGCGCGCTACAGCCGCTACGTCATCGACCTGAATCGCCCGCCCGACGACCAGCCGTTGTATCCCGGCGCGGCCGGCGGCACCGGCCTGGCGCCCACGTGCTTCTTCTCCAGCGAGCCGCTGTACCGCGACGGTGCCGAGCCCGATGCGGCCGAAGTCTTGGCCCGCCGCGAGGCCTATTGGCAGCCCTACCACGATGCACTGGCCGCCGAGCTGGCGCGGCTGCGCACCGAGCACGGCCGCGCGCTGCTGTTCGACGGCCACAGCATCCGCTCCGAGCTGCCCTGGCTGTTCGAGGGCCGGCTGCCGGCGCTCAACCTCGGCACGGCCGACGGCGCCTCGTGCGCACCGGCCATCACCCAGCGCCTGGGCGCGCTGCTGGCCGGCCAGGACCGCTACAGCCAGGTCGTCAACGGCCGGTTCAAGGGGGGTTACATCACGCGCCACTACGGCCAGCCGTCGCAGGGTCAGCATGCCGTGCAGCTGGAGATGTGCCAGCGCTGCTACATGGACGAGGCGCAAGACCCGCGCACGGCCTACGACGAGGCCGGTGCCGCGCAGGTCGCGCCGCTGATCGGTGCGTTGCTGGAGGAGATGCTCGCATGCCGGCCCTGAAGCGCCTTCACGCCCCCATGGCCTGGGTCGACGGCCGCTGGCAGCACGACGTGCTGCTGACCGTCGACGCGAGCGGACACTGGTCCGAGATCACCGTCAACCTGCCGGCGCCGGACGACGCCGAGAAGCTCGCCGGGCCGCTGATTCCCAGCCTCGTCAACGCCCACAGCCACGCCTTCCAGCGCGCCTTTGTCGGCCTGGCCGAACGCCGCGAGGCGGGGCAGGACGATTTCTGGAGCTGGCGCGAGCGCATGTACGCGTTGGCGCTGCGCATCTCGCCGCAGCAGCTGCGCGCGGTGGCCGCCCAGCTGTATGCCGAGCTGCTGCGTGGCGGCTACACGCAGGTCTGCGAGTTCCACTACGTGCACCATGCGGGCCATGGTCAGCAGTTCGACGACGAGCTCGACATGGCCTGGGCGCTGGCCGAGGCCGCCCAGGACGTGGGCATGGGCCTCACACTGCTGCCGGTGGTCTACACGCGCAGCGGCTTTGGCGCCGCGGGCTTGCGGCCCGAACAGCACCGCTTTGCGGCCGATGCCGACTGGGCCTGGCGTTGCTGCCAGCGCGTCATGGCCGCCGGCCTGCCGCGCGTCAACGCCGGGGTGGCGCTGCACTCGCTGCGCGGCGCGACAGCGGCCGACATTGCTCGCCTGCACGATCTCATCGGCGGGGCCGACCTGCCCATCCACATCCACGTGGCCGAGCAGATGGCCGAGGTCGAGGACTGCCTGGCCGCCACCGGCCTGCGGCCGCTGCAGTGGCTGGCCGAGCACGGGCATCTGGACCCGCGCTGGCAGCTGGTGCACGCCACGCACGCCGAGCCGGCCGAGATCGAGGCCGTGGCGCGCAGTGGTGCCGGCATCGTCATCTGCCCCGGCACCGAGGCCAACCTCGGCGACGGCCTGACCGACCTGCCCGGCTGGCTGGCCGCGCGCGTGCCGCTGACCGTGGGTTCGGACAGCCAGGTCACGCGCGGCTGGGTGGAGGAGCTGCGCTGGCTGGAGTACGGCCAGCGGTTGGCGTTGAGGCAGCGCAACATCGCCGCCGTGCCGGGCCTGCAGCCGTCCAGCGCGGCGCGGCTGTTCGACGCGGCCGTGCACGGCGGTGCGCGCGCGGCCGGCTTTGCGGCCTGGGGCCTGACGCCCGGCGCCCGTGCCGACGCGCTGGTGCTGAACCGCGAGGCCGACGGCCTGCGGGGCCTGCCCGACGACGCGCTGCTGGACGCAGTGGTGTTTGGCAGCAACGGCTCGCCATGGCAATCCGTCTGGGTGGCCGGTCGTGCGCGGCCCTGGCGGGCGCCGCAGCGCGTAGGCGACGGCTTCGAGACAGCCATGCGGGAGCTGTGGCTTGGCGAGGCTGCGGTGAAGGGCTAGTCTCGGGGCTCCGATGCAGCGCCGCAGCGCGCGAGGAGGAGCCATGAAGCTGAGCAATTTCACGATCAAGGCCCGCCTTTACGCGCTTGCGGGGCTGGCGATGGTGGCCATGCTGCTGATAGGCCTGCACGGGTTGTGGAGCCTGTCGCAGGCCAAGACCAAGTTCGTGCACTACCTCGACAACGACGTCGAGTCGCTGACCCAACTGGCCCACATCCGCGCCGGCGTCGGCAACCTGCGCCGCTACGAGAAGGACCTGCTCATCAACCTGGCCGACGCCAAGGCCGTCGAGCGCTACCGCAAGGACTGGGACGAGACCTATGGCAAGGTGGCCGCCAGCCTGACCAAGGTGGCCGGGCTGGACATCGCACCCGACGTCAAGCAGATGCCCGCCGAGCTGATCCGGCTGCTGCAGGACTACCGCGGCGGCTTCAGCGGCATCGCCGAGCGGCTGTCCAGGGGTGAGTTTGCCGACACGGCGTCCGCCAACCGGGCCATGGAGCCCATCAAGGGCACGGTGCGCGCCATGGACAAGGCGCTGGCCGACATGACCGAGAAGGTCGACAAGCACTCGCTGGAGGAAGTGGCCGTGCTGGACCGACAGGAGCGCGCGATACGGATGGACCTCACGCTGGTCATCATCGGCGGTGTGCTGGTCATCGGCACCTACACGATGTTCAACATCCGCTCCATCCTGGAGCCGCTGGCGCGTGCCGTCGCCAGCGCCCAGCGCATCGCCGGCCGCGACCTGAGCCAGCCCGTGCGCGCCGAGGGCCGCGACGAGACGGCCGCGCTGATGCGCGGCGTACAGAGCATGCAGGACTCGCTGCTGCAGGTGGTCTCGGGTGTGCGCCAGAGTACCGACAGCATCGCCACGGCTTCGCACGAGGTGGCCGTCGGCAGCCAGGATCTCAGCCTGCGCACCGAGCAGGCCGCGTCCAACCTGCAGGAGACCGCGTCGGCGATGGAGGAGCTGACGGCCAGCGTCACTCACAACGCCGAGTCCGCGCGCCAGGCCAACCAGTTGGCGACCGACGCTGCCGCCGTCGCGCGGCGCGGCGGCAGCGTGGTGGACGAGGTGGTCACGACGATGCAGCGCATCAGCGCGTCGTCGGCCAAGATCGCCGACATCATCTCCGTCATCGACGGCATTGCGTTCCAGACCAACATCCTCGCGCTGAATGCGGCTGTCGAGGCGGCGCGGGCCGGCGAGCAGGGCCGCGGCTTCGCGGTCGTGGCCGGCGAGGTGCGCACGCTGGCGCAGCGTTCGGCCGAGGCGGCCAAGGAGATCAAGGCGCTCATCACCCAGAGCGGCGAGAACGTGCAGGGCGGCGCGGCGCTGGTGGCTCAGGCCGGCCAGACCATGCACGAGATCATCGACGCGATCGCGCGCGTCAGCAGCATCGTGTCGGAGATCAGCCATGCCACCGGCGAGCAGAGCACCGGCATCGGCCAGATCGGCCAGGCCATCGCGGGACTGGACCAGATGACGCAGCAGAACGCCGCGCTGGTGGAGGAATCCGCCGCGGCGGCCGCCAGCCTGCAGCAGCAGGCCGACGAGCTGTCGCGTTCGGTGGCGGTGTTCCGGCTCAGCTGAGCCTGAAGGCCGGTCGCAGCGCGCCGACCTCGGTGCCGCGCCAGTTGCGCAGCACGAGGTGGCTGTAGCCGCGCAGCACCGCGTCCTCGGTTCTTAGCAGCGCCTGCGCGACGGCGGCCATCGTGCCTTCGGCGGCGCGCGCGGCGCCGTCGTCTATCTTCAGTGCCACGCCCAGGCCCAGCTCGGGCAGGGCCGCGCAGTACACGCCTTCGGCGCCGATCTTGCAGAACAGCCGCTCCCCGAAGGCCTGCATCACGCGGGTGTCGAAGCGGTCCGTGCCGCCCACCATGAAGGGCGCCGCCGCAGCCGCCTGGCGCAGCCGGCGCGCGGCGCGGGCGTTGCCACTCGACAGCCCCTGGCCCGTGCCGCAGCGCGCGAAGGCCAGCGCCAGCGCGCGCAGCGGCAGCGCAAAGGTCGGGATGGAGCAACCGTCGATGCCGCGCGGCGCGCGTTCGGTGTCCAGGCCGGTCGCCGCCGACAGCGCCGCCGTGACCTCGCGCATGACGGGGTGCTCCGCCGCCACATAGCCGCGGGCGAACTCGGCGGGCTCCGCGCCGGCGCCGCGCGCCATCAGGCAGGCCACGCAGACGAAGCCGCTGTGCTTGCCGGAGCAGTTGTTGTGCAGCGGCGTGGCGACCTCGCCGCGCGCGGCCATCGCGCGCAGCACCGGCTCACGGCCGGGCCACTGCGTGCCGCATTCCAGCGCGTCGGCGTCCAGCCCCAGCCTGGCCAGCATGCCGGCCGCAGTGGCCACGTGTTCGGGCTCGCCGCTGTGCGACGCGCAAGCCAGCGCCAGCTCGGCGTCGGTCAACCCGAACGCATCCGCTGCGCCGCTGGCCACCAGCGGCAGCGCCTGCAGCAGCTTGACGGCCGAGCGCGGGAAGATAGGGCGGTCCACATCGCCCAGCGCGGTGTGGACGGTGCCGGACGCATCGACGATAGCCAGCGCGCCGGCATGGCGGGATTCGACGGCGCTGCCGCGCAGGACTTCGATGAGGATGGGGTTCATGGGTTCAGCCTTTGCATCCGTCGCCGCTCGCGGTGGTGACCTGATTCACAGCACCACCACTTCGTCACTGAAGCCATCTGCGCTTCGCACCCCTGCGCAAAGCACCGAGTAAATGCTGCAATCCAGGATCGACTTGCGCATTTGCAGCCAGTTGGCGAACTCGGACGATATGCGGGCGTCGCCGTCGGAAATCATCAGGACGTCGGCCTTCAGGTACTTGTTGTGCTCGCCGATGATGTCGAGCGCATGCCGGAGCGGCGTCTCGAAATCCGTGCCGCCTCCAAAGTCCTGCCGGAGAAACTTCAGCAGGCCCGCAGAGTCGCTTGCGTCTGTCATCGAAAACTCGCGAATCTCGCCGCTGGCACCAAACAGCAGCACATGCAGCGAGCGATTCTCAGTCTTCAGCATGTTTGCAATCGCGAGCAGCAAGGCCTTGCCCTTGAGGATGGGGCCGCCTTTCATGCTGCCCGAAGTGTCCAGGCAGGCCACCACGGGGCCTGTGCGCATGCGATGGAGCTCATCCTCGTCGCCAGTGGTTGAGGTCACGCCCTGCAGTTCGTAGGACTGCAATCCGTTTTCGAGCAGGCGGGCGAAGAACAGGGTTTCCAGCGTTTCGTTTTCCAGATTCAGCAGTTCGCTGGGTAATGCGCGCATCAGGTCGGCGCTGCGGTGGATGCCATGCACTTCGCTATTGCCGGCCTGAGGAATCTTGGCGCGCTTCTTCTTTTCCGCCGAGATGTGGTTGCGGCCCAATTGGCGGCTCAACTCCTTGATTTGCCTGCCGTCCTGGAGGATCTGGGCCAGCGCTGCCAGTTCCGCCTTGCCGGTCTGCAAATCGCCGTAGGTGAAACCTGCGTTCGGGCAATGGCTCAGGAAATCCTTGGCCGCCTCGTAGGTCTCGACAATGGCCGCCATGGCCAGGCGGTGGCGGGCCAGATGCTGCAGGATGGCGGGGGGCAGGTTCTCGTCGCCGACCTCCGCTTCATAGGCCAGCGTGTCGGCGAGTTCTGCGTAGACCCGCGCCATGTTGTCGTCGTTCAGCGGGATGTTCTTGAAGTGGTCGGTCAGCGCCTGCCAGTCGGGCTCCGGCATGGATTCGCTGGGCTCCCCGTGCTGGGCCTGCCAGTCCCAGAGCCGCCATTTGGTGGCGCCGAGTTTCTTGCGCGCGGCGAATTTCAGCGCCAAGAGGGTGGGTTCCCAAGTGGTGGGGACGTCGATCGACTCCGCCAGCGACGCTTGAAATTCGAGCCCGGAGGTTTCAACACAGCGGGTGGAGAACTGGTGGCAGTTCTTGATCACTAGGCCATAGAACGCTCGCTCTCCGACCTCGCTGGAGGCGGCATGCGCAACCCGTCGATGCCCTACCGCGCCGGCCCCGTCACAAGAGACGTAGATCAATTTGCGGTTCGGCTTGCTCCTGGAGGTGAAGTCCGCAGGTCCGCTGCGCCGCACGGTGCTTTCGGCCTTGAGCAAGCTGTCGACGACGATGTTGGAGATCTCTCCGTCATCGATGTGGATGCCGGAGTGCTCGACGGCGCCCAGCAGATCGCAATACACGACGCTACCGGCCACGGGGGTGACCTTGTCGCGAAGGTGGCTGTCGATGAAATACCGCATGTGCCGCAGGCCGGCGACGATATTGGCAACTCCGAGAACGACAGGCAGCATCGTCGGTCAGAGCCAGATATTGGCGCGGCACTGCTGCTCCAGCAGGTCTTCGCACGGCCCGGATGAATCGGCCGGCGGGCCTGCCATGAAGCTCGCGGCCACGCCCACCGTGCGCAGCGCGGGCCGGTGGCTCTCGGCATCCCAGCGCCAGACGTCCTGGAAATTCCAGTTCAGGGCGTTCTCGAAATAGCGCTGCGCCATTAACGCAGCCGCGATGGTTTTGCCGTCTTCTCCCTCGGCAGAAGACTTGCCGGGATGGCCGTCGAGGGCAACGTTGTTGACCAGTTTGGCATCCGCCTTGATGTCGAAGGCGATTCGCCGGCCCAGTGTCGCGTGACGGCCAAGCGCGAGATGGCTCAAGGCGCAATCCTTGATGCTGGCTTTCTCGACCCTGTGTGCGATGCCGCTTAGTTTGATTTCGTAGTTGCTGCCGCTGCTGATCGACCCGGTGACGACGCAGCGTTCGCAGCTGCCGCCGCGCAATGCGCTGGTGACGCCACCGACTTCCAGGTTCCTGTCGCTCTTGAAGGTGTAATTCAACTCGACCAAGCAGTCCGCGATGTTGCAGTTGATGGCCTGCTCCGAGATCAATGGCCACCCCGTTTGGCACTGGGAAATCACGCAGTTTTCTGCGGAATGGGCGATCGATAGTTTGGCCAGACAAGATGTCAGCTTGCAATCGACCGCCTTGGCCGAGATGAGGTGGCTGTCCGATTCGCAAGCATGAATCGTGGATTTGCCAGCCATGGCCAGGAGCGGCACATTGCTCGCGCATTGCTCGATGCTGCAGCCATGTGCAGCGCTGGCCAGGGAGAAATTCTCCAGATTCACGCCGAAGATCCGCGAGCCCGGCTGCACCTCCTTGAAGAGAAATGAGCCCGTTGCGGGCTTGCGGTCCGGGCCTGTGATGGTGTGGCCGCCGCCGTCGAAATGGCCCTTGAAGACGATGTCATGCAAGTGGGTCAGTTCGGCACAGCTGATGTCGGCGACCTGACGGAAGTGATGGCCGCGCTGGCCGACGTCGGGAAGGTCGAGATGCAGCAAGTCTTCCATCGTCGCGATCAGCAGCGGATCCGACGCGGTGCCGCTGCCTTTGAACCCTCCAATGACGGTGCCCGTCTGGCCGCGTGCCGGCATGGGCAAGGGCGAAGACCGCTCTGAAAGCTCGACGGGCTTGCGAGGCACGGCATGGCTGAACCGCCGCAGCGTGGTGACGATGATCTCCCGGACCTTGCTGATGTTGTCGGGGTGGCTCCACAGGCAGTCCTTCAGCAGCAGGACATCGGACAGGTCGACCTCCTTGCGGCCGTTGCTGGCGGCGGCAATGCGCAGCAGCTTGACGACCTTCTTCAGCCGGCGGTCGGACAGCGTCTCGCGGGGGTCTTCCTTGAAGACTTCCCGATGTCTGCGCCAGACCGTCTGCACGGCCTCGGCGACGTCGGGCGGCAAGCTGACTTCGCCGGCATCCCTGCGCAGAGCGTCAATGCCTTCGGAGCTGATGCGACAGCCATCGGGCAAGGGGGGCTCGTCGGCGTGGGTGAACAGCAGCGGGAGTTGATCCAAGCCGACATAGTCGACAAAGCTTCGCACGAGGAAGCGGTCATACAGCGCGCTGAGTTCCTCCTGGCCGGTGGGCAGTTCGTTGGATGCGGCGACCAGCCCCAGCAGCGGCACGTCTTCTGCACGGGCGCCGTTGTGATACTTGCGCTCATTGAGGATGGTCAGCAGCGCGTTGAGGATGGACGAGCTTGCCTTGAAGATTTCATCCAGGAAGGCCACGCGCACGCTGGGAAGGTAGCCGGACGTGTTGCGCACGAAGCGGTCTGCCTTCAATTCGGCGATCGACAGTGGGCCGAAGAGTTCTTCCGGCGTGGAGAACTTGGTCAGCAGGTATTCGAAGTAGTCGGCATGCAGCGCATCCTTGCTCAAGGCCTTTGCAATCCTGCGAGCGACCAGGCTCTTTGCCGTGCCTGGCGGCCCGATCAGAACGATGTTCTCGCCAGCCAGGATGGTGAGCAAAGCGGCCTTCGTGGCAGCTTCGCGGTCTACGAGACCTTGGTTGAGGTGTTGCAGCAGGTTCAGGATCTTTTCGCGCATCGTGTATTGGCTTCGTTTGTGC
>CAMLKW010000139.1 GCA_946480605.1 uncultured Roseateles sp.
CGTGGGCGGCTATGCGCGGCCCATGCCGCCGAGCTGGCTGGAGCGCCAGAAGGTGGAGGTGTCCAAGCGCGTGGCGCAGGCCGACGTGGTCATCACGACGGCGCTGATCCCGGGGCGCGCGGCGCCGGTGCTGGTCACCGAGGACATGGTCAAGGCGATGAAGCCGGGTTCGGTCATCGTCGACATTGCAGCGCCCGCCGGTGGCAATTGCCCGCTGACGGAAGCCGGCAAGACGGTGGTGAAGCACGGTGTGACGTTGGTGGGCGAGACCAACCTGCCGGCGCTGGTGGCGGCCGATGCGTCGGCGCTGTACGCGCGCAACGTGCTGGACTTCCTGAAGCTGGTCATCACGAAGGAGGGCACGTTCCAGGTGCCACTGGATGACGACATCGTCGCGGCCTGCCGCGTGACCCAAGACGGACAAGTGACGAGGGCCTGAGCATGGAAGCCGTAGACCACACCATCATCAATCTCATCATCTTCGTGCTGGCCATCTACGTGGGCTACCACGTCGTCTGGACGGTGACGCCCGCGCTGCACACGCCGCTGATGGCCGTGACTAACGCGATCTCGGCCATCGTCATCGTCGGCGCCATGCTGGCCGCGGCGCTGACCGAGACGCCGCTGGCCAAGGGCATGGGCGTCGTGGCCGTCGCGCTGGCGGCGGTCAACATCTTCGGCGGCTTCCTCGTCACGCGGCGGATGCTGGAGATGTTCAAGAAGAAGGACAAGCCTGCCAAGAAGGAGGGCGCGTGATGAGCATGAACCTGGTCACGCTGCTGTACTTGATCGCCAGCGTCTGCTTCATCCAGTCGCTGAAAGGCTTGTCGCATCCGACGACGTCCATCCGCGGCAACCTGTTCGGCATGGTGGGGATGGCCATCGCGGCGTTCACGACGGCCGCGCTGATCGTCAAGCTGGCGGGTGATTCGGCCGTCGGCCTGGGCTGGGTGCTGCTGGGCCTGGTCGTCGGCGGCGGCTTTGGCGCCTGGAAGGCCAAGACGGTCGAGATGACCAAGATGCCCGAGTTGGTGGCCTTCTTCCACAGCATGATCGGCCTGGCCGCCGTGGCCATCGCGGCGGCCGCGGCCTACGAGCCCTGGGCCTTCCAGATCACGGCCAAGGGCGGCCAGATCCCGGGCGGCAACCGCATCGAACTGGCGCTGGGCGCCTTCATCGGCGCGGTCACGTTCACCGGTTCCGTCATCGCCTGGGGCAAGCTGTCCGGCGGCAGCAAGTTCCGGCTGTTCCAGGGCGCGCCGGTGGTCTTCAAGGGCCAACATGCGCTGAACGCGGTGCTCGGCTTGGCAGCGGCCTTCTTCGTGTTCGGCTTCTGGCACAGCCAGAGCCAGATGGACTTCTGGATCGTCGTCGCGCTGGGCTTCGTGCTGGGCGTGACGCTGATCATCCCCATCGGCGGCGCCGACATGCCGGTGGTCGTGTCCATGCTGAACAGCTACTCCGGCTGGGCGGCGGCGGGCATCGGCTTCTCGCTGAACAACAGCATGCTGATCATTGCCGGCTCGCTGGTGGGCAGCTCGGGCGCGATCCTGAGCTACATCATGTGCAAGGCGATGAACCGCTCGTTCTTCAGCGTCATCCTGGGCGGCTTTGGCGGCGACGCCACCGCGGCGACCGGCGGCGCGGCGCAGCAGCGCAACGTGAAGAGCGGCAGCGCCGACGACGCGGCCTTCGTCATGGGCAATGCCGAAAGCGTCATCATCGTCCCCGGCTACGGCCTGGCCGTGGCGCGTGCCCAGCACGCGGTCAAGGAACTGGCGGCCAAGCTGACCGAGAAGGGCGTCACGGTGAAGTACGCCATCCACCCGGTGGCCGGGCGCATGCCGGGCCACATGAACGTGCTGCTGGCCGAGGCCGAGGTGCCCTACGACCAGGTCTTCGAGATGGAAGACATCAACGCCGAGTTCGGCCAGGCCGACGTGGCCATCATCCTGGGCGCCAACGACGTCGTGAACCCGGCCGCCCATGTGAAGGGCAGCCCCATCTACGGCATGCCCATCCTGGAGGCCTACAAGGCCAAGACCATCATCGTCAACAAGCGTTCCATGGCGGCCGGCTACGCGGGCCTGGACAACGAGCTGTTCTACATGGACAAGACCATGATGGTGTTCGGCGACGCGAAGAAGGTCGTCGAGGACATGCTGAAGGCGGTGGAGTGAGGGCCGTGAACCGGCCCTAGAGCGCTCCCCCTAGAGCGCTATCGAATCCCCTCATCGGTGCGCTGTCAGCCATCGGTCAGAATCGCCTGCACGCAAAAAGGAGACAAGGCCATGGAGCCGATCTGGCTGAAGCAATATCCGGCCGCCGTGCCGCGCGACGTCAACACGTCCCTCTATCCCAGCCTGGTCGATCTGCTCGACACGGGTTTCAAGAAGCACGGCGACAAGGCCGCCTATCTGATGATGGGCAAGAGCATCAGCTTCGCGCAGGTCGATGAGGCGTCGCGCGCGCTGGCAGCCTATCTGCAGGGACTGGGCCTGGAGAAGGGCGACCGCGTCGCCATCATGATGCCCAACCTGTTCCAGTACCCGGTGGCCGTGGCCGCCGTGCTGCGGGCCGGCTACGTGGTCGTCAACGTGAACCCGCTGTACACGCCGCGCGAGCTGGAGCATCAGCTCAAGGACTCGGGCGCCAAGGCCATCATCATCATCGAGAACTTCGCCTCGGTGCTGCAGCAGGTCATACGCTCGGTCCCCACCAAGCACATCATCCTCGCCGCGATGGGCGACATGCTGGGCCTGCTGAAGGGCAGCATCGTCAACTACGTCGTGCGCAACGTGCGCAAGATGGTGCCGGCATTCGAGCTGCCCGGTGCCGTGCGCTTCAACGACGCGCTGGCCAAGGGCCGCGGCCAGAGCTACAAGAAGCCGCAACTGGGCCCTGACGACATTGCCGTGCTGCAGTACACCGGCGGCACCACCGGCGTCTCCAAGGGCGCCGTGCTGCTGCACCGCAACCTGGTGGCCAACATCCTGCAGAACGAGGCCTGGTACCAGCCGGCGCTGAAAAAAATTCCGGCCGGCGAGCAGGTGGTCACCATCTGCGCGCTGCCGCTGTATCACATCTTCGGTTTCAACGCGAACATGATGCTGTCCATGCACATGGGCGGCGCCAACGTGCTGATCCCGAATCCGCGTGACCTGCCGGCCATGTTCAAGGAGCTCAAGAGCCACAGCTTCCACAGCTTCCCGGCGGTCAACACGCTGTTCATGGCCATGGCCAACCACCCCGAGTTCAACTCGGTGGACTGGAGCAAGTTGGTCATCTCCGTGGGCGGTGGCATGGCCGTGCTGCAGGCCACGGCCAAGCTGTGGCTGGAGAAGACCGGTTGCCCCATCGTCGAGGGTTACGGCCTGTCCGAGACCTCGCCCACGGCCACCTGCAACCCGACCGACAGCCAGGCCTACACCGGCACCATCGGCCTGCCCTTGCCTCATACCGAGCTGAAGCTGCTGGACGACGACGGCAACGAAGTGCCTGCGGGCGAGCGCGGCGAAATCGCCATCAAGGGCCCGCAGGTCATGGCCGGCTACTGGCAGCGCCCCGACGAGACGGCCAAGGTCATGACGCCCGACGGCTTCTTCCGCAGCGGCGACATCGGCACCGTGGATGAAAAGGGTTACTTCAAGATCGTGGACCGCAAGAAGGACATGATCCTGGTCAGCGGTTTCAATGTGTATCCCAACGAGGTCGAGGATGTGCTGACGCAGATGCCGGGCGTGCTGGAATGCGCTGCGGTGGGCGTGGCGGACGCGAAGGCGGGCGAGGCGGTGAAGGTCGTCATCGTGAAGAAAGACCCGAATCTCAGCGAGGCCGAGGTGCGGGCCTATTGCGAAGCCAACCTGACCGGCTACAAACGTCCCAAGATCGTCGAATTCCGCACCGACCTGCCCAAGACGCCCGTGGGCAAGATCCTGCGCCGGGAACTGCGCGACAAGGCCTGAGGCCTCGTCCCGCAGCCGCACCGCGCAGGCGGTGATCCCGCCCGGGCCCCACGACCGACACCGTGCTCGAACTGCTGCACTCCAAGACCGATGCCGGCCGCGCCGAGATTCGCGCGCGCGCCCTGCCGCTGTCGCGCGCGGCGCGCAATCTGCTGCTGGTGCTGGACGCCAGCAAGCCTGCCGGCGAGTGGCTGCGCCTGGTCGCGGGCGCGACGCAGGCCGACCTGGACGCGCTGCGCCAGCATGGCCTGATCGCGCCGCAAGGGGCGGGCGGGCCGTCTCAAACTGCCGCTGCGCCGACCGCTGCGGCCTCGGCCGCTCCGGTGGCCCAGGCGCCGGCAGGCGGCGCGCTGCTGCTGGACCGCGCGGCCCTGTACACCTATCTGAGCGGTGAGGCGCCGCGCTTGCTGGGCACGATGAAGGGCTATCTTTTCGCGCTGGATGTCGAGAAGGCCGACAGTCTGCAGGCCTTGCAGGCGCTGGCGCTGCAGTTGGTCGAGCGCGTGCAGAAGGCCAAGGGCGAAGACGCCGCCGCGGCCGTTCGCCAGGCACTGGGCCTGCGCTGATCTGGGACACTGGCGGCCCATCCCGCCATCGTGCCGATCTTGCCCCGCTTCTTCGTCGACACCCCACTTGCCGAACCCGGCGAGCTTGCCTTGCCAGCCGGCGCTGCGCGCCACGTGCAAGTGCTGCGCCTGCAGCCCGGCGACGCGCTGACGCTGTTCGACGGCAGCGGCCCCGAATGGCAGGCCGAGGTCACGGCCATGGGGCGCAGCGAGGTGCGCGTGCGTCTGCTGGAGGCCGCCCGGCCGCAGCGTGAGCTGGCGCGCGCGATCACGCTGGCCGTCGTCATGCCAGCCAACGACCGCATGGACTTCCTGGTCGAGAAGGCGACGGAACTCGGCGCGACGGCGCTGCAGCCGCTGGTGGCCGAGCGCTCGGTGCTGCGCCTGGCCGGCGAGCGGGCCGACAAGAAGCGTGCGCACTGGCAAGGCGTGGCGATTGCCGCGGCCGAGCAGAGCGGGCGCACGGTGCCCACTCACATCGCACCGGTGATGCCGCTGTTCGCCTGGCTGGCCGCGCTGCCGCCGGCCGGTGATGCCGAATGGCGCGGCCTGCTGAGCCCGCGCGCCGCCCAGCCGCTGGCGGCCTTCCCGCAGCCACGCGCGCTGTTCCTCAGCGGCCCCGAGGGGGGCCTCAGCGACGCCGAGGAGGACGCCGCGCGCGCCGCCGGCTTCGCAGCCGTCACGCTGGGGCCGCGCGTGCTGCGCGCCGACACGGCACCGCTGGCCGTGCTGGCGTGGCTGGCGCTGACATGAGGCCCCCCACTCGCTTTCGACCGCTGCCCCCCCGAGGGGGCGCCCCAGCGCCTTCGGACGGCCGGGCGGCGCTGGCATGAACCGCAAGCTCGCGCTGCTGGTTCTGGCCCAGGGCCTGTTCCTGACCAACAACATCTGCCTCATGGCCATCAACGGCCTGGTGGGGCTGGCGCTGGCGCCGCAGCCGTGGATGGCCACGCTGCCCATCTGCGCCTACGTGGGCGGCGGCGCGCTGATGGCGCGCATGGTGGGCCGCCACCAGCTGCGCTTCGGCCGCCGGCGGGGCTTCCAGATCGGGCTGCTGGTGGCGGCGTTCAGCTGCGCGATGGCGCTGTGGAGCGTGCTGCACCAGCAGTTCTGGGGCGTCGTGCTCGCCACGCTGATCGCCGGCTACTACACGGCCAACGCGGCGCTGTACCGCTTCGCGGCGACGGAGCTGGTCGCGCCCGAGAAGCGCGAGTCGGCCATCTCCTGGGTGCTGGGCGCGGGCTGCCTGGGTGCCGTCATCGGCCCCCAGCTGGCGCGCGAGAGCAAGGACCTGCTGGTCGCGCCGTTCGCGGGCGTCTACCTGCTGCTGATCTTCGTCGCGCTGGCGGGGCTGGTGCTGATCTCGCTGATCGACTTCCCGGCGCTGGTGCAGCCCAAGCCCGGCGAGGGCGGCCGTTCCAGCGCGGAGCTGCTGCGTCAGCCGGTCTTCATCGTCGCGATGGCGGCGAGTGCGCTGGGCTACGGGGTCATGAACCTGCTGATGGCCGCGACGCCCATCGCGATGGGCCAGTGCGGCCTTCCCTTCAGCGATGCGGGCCTGGTGCTGCAGCTGCACGTGCTGGGCATGTTCGTGCCCAGCTTCTTCACCGGCCCGCTGATCAAGCGCGTGGGCGTGATGCCGGTCCTGTGGGCGGGCGTGCTGTTCAACGCCGGCTGCGTCGCGTTCGCGCTGGCGGGCCAGGACCTGACGCACTTCATCGGCGCGCTGCTGCTGCTGGGCATTGGCTGGAACTTCCTCTACATCGGCGGCACGACACTGTTCACGCGGGCCTACCGGCCCGAGGAGAAGACACGTGCGCAGGGGCTGCTTGATACCGGCGTCTACGCGACGATGACGGTGACCTCGTTCTCGTCCGGCGCGCTGGTGACGACCGGAGGCTGGCAGTGGATGAACTGGGCCAGCCTGCTGCCCATCGCGCTGTGCGCGGCCGCGCTGCTGTGGCTCAGCGCCGGTCGTGCTGCAGGTATTGCGCCGCCATCTGCGCCGCGATGAGCTCGGGCTTGAGCCGCTGCAGCGCCGCGAGCGTCGTCTCGCGCTGCGTGACGAACAGCGGCGTGCCGATGCGCAAGCCCACGATGGCACCGCCGTCGCCGATCTGCGGCAGCAGCGGGTAGACGCGCAACCGCAGCACGAGCTGCTCCTGCTCGTCGGCAAACACGGTGGTCTCCGCCAGCGTCGCGCAGCCCAGGCGGTCGGCCTCGCGCAGCAGCGTCACGCCGGCGGCCTGCGGGTCGATCTGCACGCTGGACGCCGTCATCGGCACCACGCGCCGGCCTTGCGCCTCCAGCTTGTCGGCCATCGCGGTGTTGAAGAGGGTGTTCAGCGCGTCCCAGTCCGGCCCGCCTGGCTCCGGCGCGTTACGGCCCTGGCCGAACACCAGCGTGCAAGACGACTGCGCCTGCACCGCGCCGCACAGCAGCAGCGCCAGCACGGTGGCGCCCAGCTCACGGCGCATCCGCTGCGGGCCCGGTCTTGCGCGCCGAGCCCCTGACGAGGTCGAAGCGGAACAGCCGGCACTCGATGGGGCCGTTCCACATCGGCACGCGGCGACTTTCCTTCAGCCGCATGCGGCTGGGCAGCTTCATGTCGGGCGTCAGCATCCAGGCCGTCCAGCCGGCCGGGTTCCCGGTGTACTGGCGCTTCCAGTGCGCGGCCAGACGCGGGAAGAAGTCGTCGCCCCCGTCCAGCTCTTCGGAGCCCCGCGCGTCGCGGGACATGGCCGCCTTGCCGCGCACCTCGATGCGCTCGCCGTAGGGCGGGTTCATCACGATGCTGCCGGCCATGCCCTCGGGCAACTGCGGCGCCGGGCGCTCCAGCGCGTCGCCGCCGTTGAACTGGATGTACTGCGCCACGCCGGCGCGTTCGGCGTTGCGGCGCGCGAAGTCGACCATGCGGAAGGCCACGTCGCTGGCGTAGATGGGCACGGCGGGCGGGCGGATGCGTGCGCGCGCGGCCTGGGTCATCTCGCCCCACACGGCCTTCAGCGCAGGCGTGGAAAACGGGATCTGGCGCTCGAAGGCAAAGCGGCGCTGCAGGCCGGGCGCGGAGTCGCAGGCGATCAGCGCGGCCTCGATGGGGATGGTGCCGGAGCCGCAGCAGGGGTCGTGCAGCGCCGAGTCGCCACGCCAGCCGGCGGCGGCCAGCATGGCGGCGGCCAGCGTCTCCTTCAGCGGCGCGTCGCCCTTGTCGACACGCCAGCCGCGCTTGAACAGCGGCTCGCCGGAGGTGTCCACGTAGATCGCCGCGCGCTCGGGGCCCACGTGCAGCAGCACGGGCAGGTCGGGCGAGTGCGTGTCCACGCTGGGGCGCTCGCCGGTGTGCTCGCGCAGCTGGTCGCAGATGGCGTCCTTGATGCGCAGCGTCGTGAAGTTCAGGCTCTTCAGCGGCGAGCGCTGCGCGACGGTGTCCACGCGTATCGTGTGCCGCGGCGTGATCCAGTCGCGCCAGTCGACGCGGCGGGCCAGCGAGTACAGGTCTTCCTCGTGGCGGTAGGGGCCTTCGATCAGCTCGACAAGCACGCGCTGCGCCAGCCGGCTTTCGAGGTTGATGCGCAGCACGTCCTCGGCCGTGCCGACCAGGCCGCAGCCGCCGCGCAGGGCTTCGACCTTGCTGCGCACGCCGGGCGGCAGGAAGCGTTTCAACTCCTCCTCCAGCAGCGGCTCGACGCCACCGGGGCAGGACACGAAAAGGGATAACTTGTTGGGCAGGCTCACGGCGCGATTGTCGCTGCGGCCTACACTGGATAGCGTTGTCCAGCTCCCCAGCCCCACCATGAAGCGAATCGTCCTGACCCTGGCCTTCCTGTTCGGCGCGGTGCACGCGCAGGCCGCCGACCCGGCGCCGGCCTACCCGGCCCACAGCATCCCGGGCTCGCTGCTGCGAGCGCTGCCCAAGAACGCGGACGGCCGCAGCTACCAACTGCACATCCACCTGCCGGGCTCGTTTGCCAAGGAGCCAACTCGCCGCTACCCGGTGCTGTATGTGACCGATGGCTACTGGGACTTCGCCACCGTCGTCGCCTCGTACAACAACCTGAACTACGACAAGGTGGTGCCGGAGTTCATCGTCGTGGGCCTGGGCTATGCAGGCGACAACCTGGACTACGGCCAGTTGCGCGGCTGGGAGCTGTCGCCCGTCGCGATGGGCCCGAACACCGGCCATGCCGACAAGTTCATCGCGTCGCTGGAGAAGGACATCTTCCCGCTGCTGGAGCGCGAGTACCGGGCCGACCCGGCGCAGCGCTACCTGGCCGGCAGCTCGCTGGGCGGGCTGTTCACGCTGCATGCGATGTATGCCAGGCCCGATCTGTTCAAGGGCTACATCGCCGCCAGCCCGGCCGTGGTGGCCGGCAACGACTGGATCATCCGGCAGGCCAAGGCCTATGCTGCCACCGGCAAACCCATCAAGGCGCGGCTGTACGTGACCGGTGCCGAGCACGAGTGGCCGGCCTTCCTGGCCGGTATCAAGCGCTATCAGGCACTGCTGCCGGAGCTGAAGCACCCGGAGCTGGTCTGGCAGAACCGCAGCATCGACGGCGAGCGCCACGCCGGCACCAAGGCCGAGAGCTACACGCGCGGCATGCGCTACGTGTTCGAGCCGCTGGCGCCGGAGAAGGGGCCGTCCAGAGACTGACCGGCCGAGCTGCGGCGGGGCGCTCGCATCGAGAAAGTAGACTGCCCCGCGATGTCCCTGCTGATCCTTCTCGCCCTGCCGTTCCTGGGCAGCGCGGTCGCCGCGCTCTTGCCCACCAATGCCCGCAATGTCGAGTCGCTGTGGGCCGCGCTGGTCGCGCTGGCGCTGGTCGTGCCGCTGGCGCTGCTGTACCCCGACGTGAGCGGCGGCGCCGTCGTGTCCGAGCGTCTGGCCTGGGTGCCGGCGTTGGGCCTGGACATCGTCGTGCGGCTGGACGGCTTCGCGTGGATGTTCGCGACGCTGGTCACCGGCATGGGGTTGCTGGTCATCGTCTACGCGCGCTACTACCTGTCGCCGGACGACCCGGCCGCGCGCTTCTACTCGCTGCTGCTGGGCTTCATGGGCGCCATGCTGGGCGTGGTGGTGTCGGGCAACCTGGTGCAGATGGTGGTGTTCTGGGAGCTGACCAGCGTCTTCTCCTTCCTGCTGATCGGCTACTGGACGCACCGCAAGGACGCGCGCCGCGGCGCCCGCATGGCCTTCACCGTGACGGCCACCGGCGGCCTGGCGCTGCTGGCCGGCGTGCTGGTGCTGGGCCACATCGTCGGCAGCTTCGAGCTGGACGCCGTGCTGGCCGCCGGCGACGTGGTGCGCGCGCATGCGCTGTACCCGCTGGCGCTTGGTCTGATCCTGCTGGGCGCGCTGACCAAGAGCGCGCAGTTTCCCTTCCACTTCTGGCTGCCGCACGCAATGGCCGCGCCCACGCCGGTGTCGGCCTACCTGCACTCGGCCACGATGGTGAAGGCCGGCGTGTTCCTGCTGGCGCGGCTGTGGCCGGTGCTGTCGGGCACGGACGCATGGTTCTGGATGGTGGGCGGCGCCGGCCTGGCGACGCTGCTGCTGGGCAGCTATGCGGCCATGTTCCAGAACGACCTGAAGGGGCTGCTGGCCTACTCCACCATCAGCCACCTGGGCCTGATCACGCTGCTGCTGGGGCTGAACAGCCCGCTGGCGGCCGTGGCGGCGGTCTTCCACATGATGAACCACGCGACCTTCAAGGCGTCGCTGTTCATGTCGGTCGGCATCATCGACCACGAGACCGGCACGCGCGACATGCGCCGGCTGGACGGCCTGTTCCGCTTCATGCCCGTCACCGGCACGCTGGCCATCGTGGCCTGTGCGGCCATGGCTGGCGTGCCGCTGCTGAACGGCTTCCTGTCCAAGGAGATGTTCTTCGCCGAGACGGTGTTCGTCAGCGCCCACCCGGCCATCGAGTACGGCCTGCCGGCCGCGGCCACGCTGGCCGGCATCTTCGCGGTCGTCTACTCGCTGCGCTTCGGACACGACGTGTTCTTCGGCCACCCGCCGGTGGACTGCCCGCGCCAGCCGCATGAGCCGACGCACTGGATGCGCGTGCCGGTGGAGCTGCTGGTGCTGGCCTGCGTCGTCGTCGGCACGCTGCCGGGCTGGTCGGTCGGGCCGCTGCTGGCCACGGCCGCGCAGCCGGTGGTGGGCGGCTCGTTGCCGGACTACAGCCTGGCGCTGTGGCACGGCTTCAACACGCCGCTGATGATGAGCGGGGTGGCCATGGCCGGCGGGTTGCTGATCTACCTGCGCTGGGCGGGTCGCTTCAAGCAGATCAAGGGCACGCCGCTGCTGCGCGGGCTGGACGGCAAGCGGCTGTTCGAGCGCGCCATGGCGCTGGCCTCCGACGGCGCGCGCCGCCTGGTGCTGCGCGCAAGCACCAGGCGCCTGCAGCCGCAGCTGTTCGCCATGCTGCTGATTGCCACGCTGGCCGGCGTGGCCTCGTCGCTGATCGTGCCGCTGAGCTGGGGCGACCGCGCCCGCGTGCCGGCCACGCCGGAGTTCGTGCTGATGTGGGCGGTGGCCGGCGCCTGCGCGATCGGCGCGGCCTACCAGGCCAAGTTCCACCGCCTCGCCGCGCTGACCATGCTGGGCGTCGTGGGCCTGGCGCTGTGCATCACCTTTGCCTGGTTCTCGGCACCCGACCTGGCGTTGACGCAGCTGGCCGTGGAGGTGGTGACGCTGGTGCTGTTCCTGCTGGGCCTGCGCTGGCTGCCGCAGCGCCGCGAGCAGGACGACGAGCGCACGCGGGCACGCAGCCGCTGGCGCCGCCGCCGCGACCTGCTGCTGGCGGTGGCGGTCGGAGCCTGCCTGTCCGCACTGTCCTATGCGCTGCTGACGCGGCATGCCCCGCTGTCCATCTCGCCCTTCTTCATCGACCGCGCGCTGCCCGAGGGCGGCGGCACCAACGTCGTCAACGTGATGCTGGTGGACTTCCGCGCGTTCGACACGCTGGGCGAGATCACGGTGCTGAGCATCGTGGGCCTCACCGTGTACGCGCTGCTGCGGCGCTTCCGCCCGGCGCGCGAGACGGTGGAGCCGACGTCGCAGCAGCAGCAGTTCGAAGCCGGCGCCGACCTGCACGACCGCGATGCCGACGGCGACGACTTCCTGCCGCCCTACCTGGAGGTGCCGGCCGTGCTGGTGCGGCTGCTGCTGCCGGTG
>CAMLKW010000140.1 GCA_946480605.1 uncultured Roseateles sp.
ACGCCACGCAGGACTCCGACAAGGACACCGACGCCGCCGCCTGGGACACCTTCCTGGGGCTGCTGCGTAAAGCTCGTCCACGGCGGCCCATCAACGGCGTGCTGCTGACCATCTCCGTGCAGGACCTGCTGGCCCTGCCGCCCGACCAGCGCAAGGAGCAGGCCGCCGGCATGCGCGGCCGCATGCAGGAGCTGCAGCAGCGCCTGGGCGTGAAGGTGCCCGTCTATGTGATGGTCACCAAGTGCGACCTGCTGGCCGGCTTCAACGAGACCTTCGGCCCCATGGGCAAGGAGGAACGCGACCAGGTCTTCGGCTTCACCTTCCCGCTGTCCACACAGCCGGGTGAGGAGATCATGGCCAACTTCGGCAGCGAATTCGCGTCGCTGGAAAAGCGGCTGCGCGAGCGCCTCATCGAGCGCATGGAGGCCGAGAGCGACACGCTGAAGCGCGCCACCATCTTCGCCTTCCCCCAGCAGTTCGGCGGCCTGAAGGGCCTGCTGGGCGGGTATCTGGAAACCGTGTTCGGCGGCGGCGGCACGCTGGACGAGGCCCCGCGGCTGCGCGGCGTCTACTTCACCAGCGGCACCCAAGAGGGCACGCCCATCGACCGCGTGCTGGGCGCGCTGGCCCGCACCTTCGGCGTGGAGCGTCGCCTGACGCCGCCGGCGGCGGCCAAGGGGCGCAGCTACTTCCTGAACCACCTGCTGCGCAAGGTCATCTTCGTCGAGCAGGGGCTGGTGGGCCAGAACGCGCAGGTCGAACGCCGCAGCGCGCGGCTGCGCCTCGCCGGCCTGGCGACGCTGGGCCTCGTCACGCTGACGCTGCTGGTGGGCTGGGGCTTCAGCTACTTCGGCAACAAGGGCTACATCGCCGACATCGAGGCCAAGCTGCCCGCGCTGCGCGACACGGTCACGGCGCTGCCGCCCACGTCGGGCAGCGACCCGTCGGCGCTGCCCGAGGCTCTGGCCGCGTTGCGCGACGCGGCCCAGCCGCCCGGCTTCGCGCTGAGCGACCCGCCGCTGCGCCTGGGCTTCGGCCTGTTCCAGGGTGACAAGCTGGATGCCGGCGCGCAGGTGTCCTACCACCGCGTGCTGCAGCGCGCGCTGGCGCCGCGCGTCGCGGCGCGGCTGGAGGAGCGGCTGCGTACCGCCAACCGCGACAACCTGGAGTTCGCCTACGAGTCGCTGAAGGCCTACCTGATGCTCTACACGCCCGAGCATCTGGACGCGCCGGGCCTGGAGGCCTGGGTGGGGCTGGACTGGGACGCCAACCTCGAAGGCAGCCTGGGCACCGAGAAGGTGGCGCTGCTGAAGAACCATTTGTCCGCGCTGCTGTCGCGCGGCAGCTTCGAGGTGGCCCAGCCCATGGACAAGACGCTGGTGGCCAGCGTGCGCGAGATGCTGGGCGCCTACCCGCTGGAGTACCGCATCTTCAGCCGCCTGCGCCGCGCGCAGATCGACGGCGACCTGCCGCCGTTCACGGTGGCCGCCGCGGCCGGCCCGCAAAGCCCCAACGTGTTCGAGCGCGCCAGCGGCCAGCCGCTGACGCAGGGCATCCCGGGCATGTTCACGAGGGACGGCTACAAGAAGGCCTTCAACACCTCGGTGGACAAGACCGCCAAGCAGCTGGCCGAGGAAGAGGCCTGGGTGCTGGGCACCAACCCCGCCACGGCCAAGCGCCAGGCCGAGGACAAGCTGCTGGTGGAGCGCGTGCGCCGGCTCTATCTGGAGGAGTACGTCAAGGTCTGGGACGCCTACCTCGCCGACGTGCGCCTCGTGAAGCTGAACGGCCTGGACCGCGGCATCGCCGTGTCGCGGCTGCTGTCGGCGGTGGACTCGCCGCTGGCTGCCTTCCTGCGCGCCGCGTCGCGCGAGACCACGCTGATCGAACCGGCCAGCAACGCCAACACCATCGACAAGGAACTCAACAAGCGCACCGACGACGCCATCTTCAACAAGGGCGGCGAGCTGGCCAAGCTGGCCGGCAACCAGGTGCGCGCGCCCACGGCCATACGCGCCGACGGCCCGCTGGAGAAGATCGTCGACGACCACTTCGCCGGCCTGCGCCGGCTCGTCACCGGCACGCCGCCGCCGCTGGACGACGTGATGAAGATGTTCAACGAGGTCTATGTGCAGCTGAACGCGGTGCAGGAGGCCTTGAAGAGCAAGTCCCCGCCGCCCGCGGGCGGTGGCGGCGGCAAGCTGAAGGCCGCCGCTGGCCAGCAGCCCGAGCCGCTGCGCAGCGCGCTGGAGGCGCTGGCCGAGGCGTCGGACAACCAGAGCCGCCTCGTCGAGCGCCAGAGCCTGACCGGCGAGCTGCAACCGGTGGCCGACTTCTGCGCCCGCGCCATCGCCGGCCGCTATCCGGTGGCGCAAGGCTCCAAGGTGGACGTGCTGCCCGAGGACTTCGGCCAGTTCTTCGCACCCGGCGGACTGATGGACGACTTCTTCACCCGCAAGCTCAGCCCGCTGGTGGACGTGGGCACCAACCCGTGGAGCTTCCGGCCCACGGGCGACGGCAGCCGGCCGGTGTCGCCCGCGGCGCTGGCGGACTTCCAGCGCGCGACCCGCGTGCGCGAGGTGTTCTTCCGCGGCGGCGGCCGTGCGCCGGCCTTCCGCGTGGACGTGCGCGCGCTGGAGCTGAGCGACGGGCTGAAGGAGTTGACGCTGGACATCGACGGCCAGGTGAGCAAGTTCACCGCCGGCAGCAACCAGGTCGTCAGCCTGCAGTGGCCGGGCCAGCGGCTGAGCTCGCAGATCAAGCTCAGCGGCGGCGGCGCGCCCGTCAGCTTCGAAGGCCCGTGGGCGCTGTTCCGGCTGTTCGACCGCTTCGAGGTGCAGGGCTCGCCACAGCAGCCCGAACGTTTCATCGTCGTCATCAACCTGGACGGCGGCCGTGCGCGCCTGGAAGTGACGGCCAGCAGCGTGTTCAACCCGTTCCGGCTGCGCGAGCTGCAGCAGTTCCGCTGCCCGGGGGCGCTGTGAACGAGGTGCCTGGCTGGTACGGCAAGCTGCCCGCGCTAGGCGATTTCGCGTCGCGGCGGCTCACGCCCGAGTGGATCACGCAATGGGACGGCTGGCTGGCCGACGGCCTGCACCAACTCCGCGAGACCGCGCCGGACACCTGGCTGGACGACTACCTCGCCAGCCCCGCCTGGCGCTTCGCGCTGCTGCCGGGCTCGCTGCCCTATGGGTCGGGCGAGGGCCTGCGCGTGGGCGTCATGATCCCGTCGGTGGACCGCGTGGGGCGCTACTTCCCGCTGGTCGTCGTCAGCCCGCCGCTGCCGCGCCCCGACGGTGCCGGCGTGGCCGCGCTGTGGCAGTGGGCCGGCCAGCTGGAGGAGATCGCCGTCGCCGCGCTGCACGACGACTGGACCGCCGAGGCGCTGGACGCCGCGCTGGCCAACGCGATTCAACCTTCACCCACCGCAACCGACAGCACCGTGCCGACCGCGTTGAGTGCGCTGCTGGCGCAAGCCGCCTGGGACGGCCTGCAAGGCTGCAGCCTGTGGCTGCACGCCGGCGGCGTCCCCAGCGTGCACCCCGCCCTGCCTCGCGGCGCCGCCTTCGCCGCGCTGTTCAGGCCCCAATGAGGAAACCAAATGCCCAAGAGTGACTGGACCCCCAACTACGGCGCGCTGGACGCTGCCGCTCCCGCCTGGGCCGCCAAGCGCCCCGTGCGCATTGCGCTGCTGGGCGACTTCGGCGCCGGTGCCGCGTCGGGTCGGCTGGACACCGGCAGCGACCTCGCCCGCCGCAAGCCAAAGTCCGTCGAGTTCGACAACCTCGAAGACTGGTTGGGCCAGCAAGGCATCACGCTGACGCTGCCCATAGGCAGCAAGCGCGGCGGCGTGGAGGTGGCGCTCAATGACCTGGAGTCCTTCCACCCCGACACGCTGTACCGCGAGCTGGACCTGTTCAAGAAGCTGCTGGACCTGCGCAAGCGCTTGAACAACACGGCCACCTTCGACAAGGCCGCCGCCGACGTCGCCAAGCTCACCGGCGTGAAGAAGAAGGCCTCGCGCGCCGGTCGCGGTGCGCGCTCGCGCGGCGCCGCGCCGGCCGCCGGCGCGAAGCTGGACGACTTCGCCCGCCTGACCGGCCGCACCAGCGTGCCGGCCGACGGGGGTGGCGGCATCGATGCGCTGCTGCGCGACGTGGTCGGCCCCTTCATCGTGCCGTCGGCCAAGCCCGAGAAAACCGCGCTGCTGGCGGCGCTGGACGGCGCCATCTCCGACGGCATGCGCGCCGTGCTGCACCAGGCCGACTTCCAGACCGCCGAGTCGCTGTGGCGCGGCGTGGACTTCCTGCTGCGCCGGCTGGAGACCGGGCCCATGCTGCAGGTCCACCTCGTGGACGTCAGCGCCGAGGAGT
Source organism: uncultured Roseateles sp. (assembly GCA_946480605.1). The sequence goes on from CAMLKW010000140.1 coordinate 4,374, forward strand.
TCGCGGCCGACCTCAGCGCCGGCGACGACCTGACCGAGACCGGCCTGTACCGCCTGCTGGTGGAGCAGCCGGCGCAAGCCAAGGACGGCGGCTACACCTACATCGCCGGCCTGTACGACTTCGAGGCCTCGCCGCCGCACACCGAACTGCTGGGCCGCATGGCCAAGGTTGCCAACGCGGCCGGCGCCACCTTCTTCACCGCGATGGCGGTGGACGATCTCGCCAACCCCAAGAAGCCACCGCACCCGCTGGTGGCTGAAGCCTTCGACGCGCTGAAGGCGCTGCCCGAGGCCAAGCGGCTGAGCCTGCTGGGCCCGCGCTTCCTGCTGCGCCATCCCTACGGCAAGCAGAGCGATCCGATCTCGTCTTTCGCGTTCGAGGAGTTCACGGCTGCTGACGGCCTCTCCGGCATGCTGTGGGGCCACCCCGCGCTGCTGGCGCTGACCGCGCTGGCCGGCCAGGGCGGCACGCCCACGGTCAACGACCTGCCCTTCCACCACTTCGTCGATGCCGACGGCGACAGCACGGCCCTGCCCTGCACGGAGCGCTTCCTGTCGGCCGCCGCCGTGTCGGCGCTGGGCGCCTACGGCGTGGGCGCGCTGGTGGCGCACAAGGGCGAGCCGGTGGTGCGGCTGTCGGGCCTGGGCGGCATTGCCGCGGCGGGAGCGGCCAGCAAGGCCGGTGCGCGGGCCGGCATCGAGATGAGCGTGCGGTCCAAGCTGTCGGACGCCGCGGAATCGGTGCGCCCCAGCAAGGCGGCAGTACCGGACGACGACGGCGAGTCTTCGTCCGGCGACGACACCGACGACCTGCTGGCCAGCCTGGGCGACTCGGGCGACGACAGCAGCGGTGGCGGCGATGACGACCTCGACGCGCTGCTGGCCAGCCTGGGCGGCAGCGACGATGGCGACAGCAGCAGCGACACGCCGTCCGAGACCGACACCGCCTCGGACGACGACATGGACATGGACCTGGACGCCTTGCTGAAATCGCTGGGCTGAGACGCAGGCAGCCCGACAACCTGGAGTGATCAACCATGGCAGAGATCCAAGCCGCCGGCATCCTCAAGTGGGCCGCCAAGCTGGATGAAGTCCGCAAGAAGGCCGAGAAGGCCCCCGGCTTCGACAAGTCCAGCCTCCGCGATGTGGGCGGCGTGCTGCAAGCGGTCAAGGGCGTGGCGCAGCTCATCGAGCAGTACCGGGGCGAGTACCGCATGCTGCAGACCGTGGTCGAGCGCGCCATGGGCGGCGATGCCAAGGCCATCTCGGCCTTCCCCGACACGCGCAAGAGTTACGACAAGAAGGCCCGCGACCTGACGGCCACGCTCGCAGACCTGGAGAAGCTCTGCGCCAAGCTCGTGAAGATGGGCTACAAGGTCGCCAACGCCAACAACCGGCCCGAGTTGCAGGACATCTGCAATTTCCTGTCCCGCTGGACCTACATGCTGGAACAGCAGGTGGGCGTCCAAAAGGGGCTGATCGCGGAGCAGATCGCCGAAGTGGCGAGCGACAAGGTCAAGAAGATCGAGCGTGCAGCCAGCAACGCCATCATCTGCCCGCATTGCAAGAAGGCCTTCGTGCCCGCCAAGTGAACGGCGCGGCGCAAGGCCCGGTCGACCGTGGCTTGAAGCAGTCGCCGTGCTGAGGCTGCGCCAAGGGTGGAACCAGCCGCCCGCATCTGCCACCAAGCAGCGACCGCATGACGGCTGCGCCGCGGCGGGCCGCTCCGCCACCTGACAAGGACCGCAATGAAACTGAGCTTCGACGACACCTTCAACATCTCCGCCTACGGCGGCAAGCTCTTCGAGGCGGCGCCGTTGAAGCTGGACTACACGCTGGACATCCCCGACGTGGAGAGCGCCACGCCGGAAGGCAAGGAGGTCACCAAGCTCATCAACGCCGCCTGGACGGTGAAGATGGCCGCGTGGAAGAAGGACAAGGAGAAGGAATACAAGGAGATCCTGAAGCTGACGGAGAAGGCGCTGCTGGAGACCTCCAAGAAGAAGGCGCCCGAGTTCCTGAAGAAGGCCAACGGCGACAAGGCCGCGGGCGCCAAGCTGCTGATGCAGTGGCTCAGCGAGGAGGCCAAGGGCGCCAACGTGATGATCAAGAACGCGCTCACCACCTTCGAGGGCGTGTGCCAGAAGTACATGCTGGAGCTGTGGGCCAAGGTGGCTGCCGGCATCGACAAGAAGTTCAAGACCGCCATCACCAAGGCCAAGGTCAAGGCGGTGCTGAAGATCGTGGGCCTGTCCATCCTCATCGTCGCGGCCGCCGCGCTGACCATCGCCGGCGCGGTGCTGGCCGCGGTGGCGGCGCCCACCGGCGTGGGCACCGTCGCCGGCCTGGGCCTGGCGGCGGGCGGCATCGTGACCATCGGCAAGGCCATCGCCGAGATCTACGGCGTCTACGACAAGACCTACCCGGACCACAAGAAGGCCGCCAAGAACCTGCGCGACAAGGTGCAGATCCTGAGCGACGCATTCGCCTACGAGGAAAAGAAGGCCGAGAAGACCAGCCGCGGCGAGACGCTGGGCCCCAAGGAGAAGATCAAGCTGATGCTTGGCAACACCAAGGGCAAGCAGAAGGACGTGCTGGACGCGCTGAAGAACCTCAGCATGTGGACCGGCAAGATGCTCATCGACATCGAGAAGGGCGGGCAGGCCGAGAACAAGCTCGCCGCCAAGCTCGACGAGCTGGACGCCGCGCTGAAGAAGGCGAGCGACCCCAAGCAGGTGGCCGCGATCAAGAAGCAGCAGGAGGCCGGCGTCGCCGAGATCACCAAGCTGTTCCGTGCCCGCGAGAACGCGCGCGGCTACCTGGGCCGCTACAACGCCATCTGCGAGGAAGCCGCCAAGGTCATGGCCGACGGCGAGAAGCTGACGTCCACCAAGCTGGGCACGCTGGCCGGCAAGGTCGAGGCGCTGATGTCGTCCAAGGAGATGGAGACCTTCATCACCATCGGCAAGGGCAGCGTGGAGTTCATGAAGGGCTTCATGAAGTTCGCCAGCATGTAAGGCAGCCCGCGCTCATGAAAAAACCCGCCGTGAGGCGGGTTTCGTCTTTCGGGCCCGGGCGCGCGGCTCAGTGGTCCTCGGACACCTGCGTCAGGTTGACGTTCAGCGTCTTGGTCGGGATGTCGAAGTCCAGCTCGAAGTACAGCCGCCAGGTGGTGCCCGTGCCCATGCTGGGTTCGTCGATGTAGGCCTTCCAGCCCTTGCCCGGCTGCTCGTGGCACTGGTGCTTGGTGAACTTCGGGTCCCAGCCCTTGCTGCTGCCACCACCGCCCACGTAGCTGTAGCTGGCGGTCTTGCCCATCTGCGTCATCAAGTCCTTCAGGTCGGCGATGAAGTTGGCCGGGCAGGCCTTCAGGTTGGCGCCGCGCAGATGCACCTTCACGTGCGGTGGCTTGCTGTTGCGCTTGATGGCGCGCGGCGTCTTGTCGCCGCTGGCCGGCGCGGCGATGGCGAGCTTGAACTTGAGCATGCGGTCCCACAGCTCCAGCTCGACGTTGTAGGTGCCGGGCTCCTCCAGGTTGCTGGTGATCTTGCGCGGCTTGCCGGGCGACTTGACGCCGGACTCCTCGACGACCGTCTCCCACAGCCTGCCCTGCCAGCGCACGGCGTCGACGAACTTGCCGTCCAGGTCCAGCTCGGCGTTGGTGGTCTTGAAGTTGAAGGTCTTGCCGTTGAGCTTGCTTTCCAGCTCGCCCATGACCTTGGCGGACAGCTCGGTCGCGCTGAGGTCGATGTGTGCCTTGGCCATGACATGGCTCCATGCAGTTAGCGTGCTGCATGGGTGACCACCGGCGGGCCCTGGTTCCCGGCGTTACTTGCGCACGTTGTCCAGGTCGGGCGGCGGCGTGTAGCCCAGGTCGCGGGCGCGCGCCTCGAACTGCGAGGCCAGCAGCGGCTGGCCCGTGCTGCGGAAATGCAGCGCCAGCTCGTAGCTGGCGATGCCGTTGCCCAGCGCGACGGCGAATTGCAGCCAGCCCTCGTAGCGCGAGCGCGTGGCCGACGAGTCGCCGAAGCTGCGGAAACGCGCGGCCATGCGGGCCGCCGCGTCCTTGTCGCCACGGCCGCAGCGCAGCAGGTCCTGGCGCTGCTCGCCGGGCATGTCGTCGCTGAGCGTGAACGCCGCGCGGTACAGCCGCACGTCGCTGCGCTTGAGCGCCGCCACGGCCGTGCGGGCACCGTCGCGCGCCACCTGCACGCCGGGCGCGAAGCGGCTCTGCGGGCGCGCCGCCAGGAAGCCCTCGCACAGTTGCACCACTTCGGCCGGCCACGCCATCTGCTCCAGCCGCTTCAGCCAGTCTTCCTCGTCGATGTCGGCGACGACCGGCGCCACCGCGCCGGCCCGCTTGGGCTCCACGGTCAGGCGCACGCGCGTGTGGTCGGCGATGAAGGGGTCCTGCGCCAGCTCGCGCACGGCCGCCACCGGGTGCTTGAGCATGGTCTCGCGCACGTCGGTGCGCACCAGGTGCATCAGCTCGGGGAAGGTGGTCTCGTTCGATACGCTGCCCATCAGCTTCACCAGCGAGCCGGTGTAGAAGGTGTTCTGCGTCTCGACGGCCGGTGCAAGGGCCGGCTTGCCGGCGCCGGTGGAGAAGCTGATCAGACAGCCCGGCGGCGCCTCGACCTGGTTCAGCCCCACCACCTCGCCGGCGCGCAGGCCGGTGCGGCAGGCGTCCACGACGGCAATGATCATGCCCTCGCGCCGCGGTGGCAGGCGGCGCACCACGTCGCCGAGCAGCTGCACGCTGCCGGTCTGCAGCAGCTCGCCCTTGGCCGACGGGTTCAGGCCCGCGGGCAGCAGCAGGTTGGAGGCATCCACCTGCACGCCGTGGCCGCTGAAGTAGAAAAAGATGGTCGCGTCCGCGGGGCTGGCGGCGGCCTCGGTGATGAAGGCGTCCAGCGCGCGCCGTGCGGCGGGCAGGTCCAGGTCCAGCGCCGTCGTGACCTTGAAGCCGCGGCGTGCCAGCGCGCCCTCCAGGTCGCGCAGGTTCTTGGGGATGGGCGGCAGGTCGAAGGGTTGCGGATAGGCGCGGTTGCCCAGCAGCAGCGCCAGGCGGATCTCGCTGCTGGGTGCCGGCGGCTCGGCGGCCTGCGCCGGTGACGGCGCGGGCGCGGGCCTGGGCGGCTGCGCCTCGCGACCGTACTGCGCCGACGCCAGCGGCGTGCCCAGCAGCGCACCGGCACCCAGCAGCGAGCCGCAGACGAGGCGGCGGCGGCGCGGGTCGGGCAGGGTCACATCGGATTCGTCAGACATCACTTGCAGCTCAGAACGGGTTGGGCGGCGGGGTCGCACTGCGCCGGCGGCACGGCGCCCTCGCTGCCCTGGGTGGAGGGGCGGCCGGGGCCGACCTCGGCGATGACGCCGGAGCGCAGGCGCACGGTCACGTTCTCCGTGCGCACCGTCTCCTGGAAGCGCGCCCGGCGGGCGTCCTCGGCGTCGCCGTTGATGGAAGAGAGCGCGCCGGAGGCCGACGGGGTCAGCGGCAGGACTCCGTTATAGATCACCGGCACTTCCGTTGCCTGACTGGCCCCGTCGTGGAAGAAGCGGTAGGCCGGCCCGCCGGTGCTGGGCTGGCTGCCGACCTTGGGGCCGGTCAGCACCACCACCGTCGCGCCCTGCGCGCCGCCCTTGGGCAGCACGGTCAGGTAGCCGGCGTTGGGGCCCACGGTGCGCGCGCCGGTCTCGGTGGAGCCCACCGCGATGCGCACCGGCTGGCCGTTGATGCTGCCGAAGCTGCCCGCGGCGAACGCGCCCGGCGCCAGCTCCAGCGTCAGGCCCGGCGCCGACAGCGCGCGGCCCAGCACGATCTCGTCGAAGGGCAGGCGCGCCGCGATCTGCGCGCCGTCGGCCGTGCCCAGCTTGTCGGCCCGGATGCTGACCAGATCGGCCTCGATGCCGGCCTCGCCCAGCAGCACCTGCTTGCCGGCCACGCGCACCAGCGACTGCACGGCCATCGCGCCCCTGGCGTTGGGCACCCAGGCGGTGTTGTAGCCCGCGCCGCTCAACACGGCGAGCTGGCCCTTGAAGTCGTTGGCGTCCTGGCCCAGCAGCACCGAGCCGCCGCCGCTGGCCTGCACCTGCAGCCGGGCGCCCTCGTCCACCGTGATGGCGCCGGACGCACCCTGCTGCACCGTGGCCTCGGCCACCGCCATGGGCAGGCCGGCGACCGGCACCTGGGCCGTGCCCTGCGGCGTGGCCTTGGCGTCGTCCGGCGCGGCCGTGGCAACCAGGCTGAGGCTGCCGCCCGACAGCTTGAGCGCGCCGTCCAGCTGCAGGCGCGGCGCCTCGATGCGGCCACCGCCCGACAGCGTCACGTCGCCCAGCCTGAGGCCGTCCTTGACGGTGACGAGGGCCTGGCCGCCGCTCAGGCCCAGCGGCGTGGCGCCGAAGTCGTTGCTGCTGGCGCTGGCGTCGATGCGCGTGCCGCTGAGCGTGATGCCCGCGGGGTTGGCCAGCGCCAGGCTGCCGGTGTAGACCTGCTCGGCCTGCGTGCTCAGGTGGCCGGCCAGGCGCACGCCGCCGGCCGCCTGCAGCGCCGCGACGGTCTCGTTGCCGCCCAGCTGCAGCTGCGCACCGGCGGCCACGCTCACGCGGCTGACATCGGGCAGGCGCTCAGGCCCGCTGGTGATGAGGCTGCCGCCCAGCACCTCGGTCGCGCCAAGCCAGGCGTTGGCGGCATTCGCCAGCGTGACCTGGCCGCGCGCCACCGTCAGGCCGCCGGCGCCGCTGATGGCCTGTTCCAGCGTCAGCGCCTCGTCGCGCTCCAGGCGCAGCAGGCCCTGGTTGCGGATCTCGCCCGCGCCCAGGCTGCCGGCCGCGGTCAGCACCAGGCTGCCGGCCTCGATGTCGGTGGCGCCGCCGTTGCGCTGCGCCGCGCTCAGCGTCAGCGTGCCGGCGCCCTGCTTCACGAGGCTGCCGCTGCCGCTGGCGACGCCGTCGAAGCGGCTGTCGGCGCCGCCCGCGCCGACGGCGAGGCGGGCGCCATCCAGCAGCAGGCTGCCGGCGCCGGTGAGCGAGGCCACGGCCTGGTCGGCCTGGGCATCGACCTGCGCGCCGGCAGCGATGGTCAGCGCGCTGGCGCCGTGCAGGGCCTGCGCCGTGTGCAGGGCCAGCGTGCCGGCGTCCACACGCGTGCTGCCGGTGTAGAGGTTGGCGCCGCCCAGGCCCAGCGTGCCGCCGCCCTGCTTGATGAGGCCGCCGCTGCCGCTGATGACGCCGTCGAAGCGGCTGCTGCGGCCGCTGGCGCCCAGCGTCAGCGTGTGACTGTCCAGCAGCACCTGGCCGCTGCCGTCCAGCGCG
>CAMLKW010000141.1 GCA_946480605.1 uncultured Roseateles sp.
CAGCACGCGGTTGGCCTTGGCGAAGGCATAGGGCAGGGGGTGGCGGGTCACGGCCATGATCTCGGTCTCGCGCCTTATTGCTGTGGCGTGATCTTGTTGGCGGGCGCCTTGGGTTCCGGCAGCACGGGCGCACCGGTGTCGGGCAACACCAGGGTCTTGGCCGGCTGGCTGTTCTGCTGCACGGCGCGGATGCTCTCGTAGCGGTCCATCGTCAGCGCGTTGGCGCCATCGGCCGAGCGCAGCACGACGGGGCGCAGGAAGACCATCAGGTTGGTCTTCACGCGCTTGCGGTTCTTGCTGCTGAAAAGGTTGCCGATGACCGGGATCTTGGACAGGCCGGGCACGGCATCGTCGCCATCGGTGTACTCGTCCTTCAGCAGTCCGCCCAGCACGATGATGTCGCCGTCGTCCACGACCACCGAGGTCTCGATGGCGCTCTTGTCCAGCGTCGGTCCCTGCGTGCCGCTGCTGCCGGGCACGACGGATGAATTCTCCTGGTAGACCTGCATGCGGATGGTGCCGCCCTCACCGATCTGGCTCTTGATCTTCAGCGTCAGGCCCACGTCCTTGCGGTCCACCGTCGTGAAGGGGTTGACCGTGCCGCTGCTGGTGGTGCCGGTGTTGGCGTAGGAGCCCGTCACGAAGGGCACGTTCTGGCCGATCACGATGCGTGCCTCCTCGTTGTCCAGCGATACGAGGTTGGGCGTGGACAGCACGTTGGCTCCGGCCTGGCTTTCGAAGAAGTTGGCCAGCGCGCCTATGGAGTAGGTGCCGCTGATCTTGCCCACCAGGCCAAGGGTGAAGCCGGTCGGAAGGCTGCTGGCCGACAACGCACTGGCGATGGTGCTGCTGTTGCCGGAGCCGGCGGCAATGAGGTTGAGGATGTTGCTGGAGCCCGTGCCGAAGTTGGTGCCGCTGACGCCGACGACCTGGTCGCCCTTGCTGCCGATCAGGTTCTGCCACTGCACGCCGAACTGGCCGGCCTTGGTGTTGTCGATCTTGACGATCATCGATTCGACATAGACCTGGGCGCGGCGCGAGTCCAGCTGCTCGATGACCGCACGCAGCTGGCGGTACAGAGGTTCGGCGGCCGTGATGATCAGCGAGTTCGTCGACGGGTCGGCCTGCACGAAGCCGCCGGTGGACGGGCCGGCCGACGCCGCCAGCGGCTGCGTGGCCGCGGCCGAGATGCCGGTGTTGCTGCTGTTGCCGGTCATGCCGCTGTTGTTCAGCGTGCCGCCGACCGTGGTGCTGCCCAGCGTGCTGCCGCTGCCGCCCAGGCCGCTGGTGCCGGATGACGAGTTGCCCCCACCCGCGCTGGACGACGAGCCGGCGCCGAAGGCCGCGCGCAGCACGGCGGCCAGCTTCACGGCGTCGGCGTTCTTCAGGTAGACCACGCGGATATTGCTGCCGCCGTCGGCGCTGGGCTGGTCCAGCTTGTCGACCATGGAGCGCACGGCCGCTAGGCGGGCCGGGTTGCTGGCGCGCAGGATCAGGCCGTTGGAGCGCGGGTCCACCAGCACGTTGACGGCGCCGCTGCTCTGGCCCGGCACGGCCTGGCCCACGGGCGTGCCGCCATCGGCCAGGCGCTGCACCAGCGGCGCCAGGTCGGCCGCCACGGCGTGCCTCAGCGGCACGATCTCGATGTCGCTGGTGCCCGGCGTGTCCATCGCCGCGACGATCTTGGCGATGCGCTGCAGGTTGTCCGCGTAGTCGGTGATGACCAGGCTGTTGTTGCCCGGGTTGGCGTTGATGGTGTTGTTGGGGCTGATCAGCGGGCGCAGCACGGCCACCAGGTTGTTGGCGTTCTCGTGCTGGATGCGGAAGATCTGCGTCAGGATCTGGTCGCCGCGCGCGTTGCTGGTCTCGACCGCCACCGAGCCGGCCTGCAGCTTGGCATCGGCCTCGGGCAGCACCTTCAACAGCCCGGCGGTCTCGACCACCGTGAAGCCCAGTCCGCGCAGCGCCGCCAGGTAGTTGCGGTAGGCCTCGGCCACCGACACCGGCTGCTCGCTGTAGACCGTGACCGTGCCCTTCACGCGCGGGTCGATGATGATCTGGCGGTCCAGCATCACGCCGATGGCGCGCGTCACGGCCTCGATGTCGGCGTTGACGAAGTTCAGCGTGACCGGCGAGCTGGCCTTCACGGCCGGGCCCTTGCCGGAACCCGGCTTGGCACGCTGCACGTTGGCGTTGTCGGGCTGGGCCTGCGAGGCGGCGGTGGCCAGCAGCAGCGCGGAGATCGCGGCGACGATGGCGGTGCGGGGGAGATTCATGATCATCCGATCGTCAAGACGGAGCGCGCCCCTTGGCGACGCCCGATGATGTTCAGCAGGTTGTTCAGCGCTTCTTCGCGGCCCGGCGCGGCGCTGGCCTCGCCAACGAAGCGGCTCTTGCCGCCGGGGCTCAGCGTGCCTGCGCCCGACAGCTGCAGCGCGCCCTCCAGCGTCGACAGGCGCAGCGTGCTGACGCCGGCGTTGCCGGGGTCGGCCTGCACGCTGAAACGGTAGCTGCCCAGCGGCGCGACGGTGGACACGCGCGAGGACAGGTTCAGCAGATCCAGGTGCAGCTCGCCGCTCTGGCGCCAGCGGCCCTGGGCGGATTCCAGCTTCAGGTCGCGCGCCGACAGCCGCAGCGAGCCGCCCAGCTGCAGCGTGTTCCAGGGCGTGCCCAGGCCGGCCAGCACGCCGGCGGGCAGGCGTGCCAGCCAGTCGGTGCGGTTGTCCACGCTGACCGCCAGGCGGCCCAGACCGGGCCGGATGTCCAGCAGCAGCGGGCCGTTGGTGCAGCAGTCCTGCTGGGCCGCGAGCTGCAGGCCCGGGCCGGCCAGCCACTTCAGGCCCATGCGCCATTGCAGGCGGCCGGGCAGGGACGCTGCGTCGCGGCTGCCGCTGCCGCCGGTCAGCACCACGACGCCCGAGCCGCTCCAGATGCTGCCGCGGGTGTCAGTGATGAGCAGGTGATCGCCGGTGGCCGAGGCCAGCGCGCGCGCCAGCCAGCTGGCCGGCGCGAACGCCACCAGGGCTGCGGCGAGGCCGATCAGCAGGCCGGCGATGCTCCAGCGCCGCGGCGTGCCGTGGCGGACGGTGCGGCCGGTGTTTGTGCCGGGCGCCGGGTCCTGCGGCGCCACGGCCGGCTTCCTGAACCCGATCATCAGGCGTCTCCCAGCACCAGCACGACGCTGCCGGCATAGCCCTGGGGGCCGCGCGTCAGCTGCGCCTCCACGGGCCGCGCGCGCGCGGCCGAGCGCACCTCACCCAGCCAGGCCTGCAGCGCGGTCGGCGCGATGCCGTTCAGCGTGACCGTGGCCCGGTTGCCGGCCAGGTTCAGGCGCGCCACCGGGCCCAGGTGCTCCACCGAGGCCTGCAGCGCGGCCTGGGCCTGCGCCGCCGGCACGCTGGGGGCGATGCGCAGCGCCCGGGCTTCACGGGCCTGGGCCTGCATCTGCTGCAGCTGCAACTCCAGCCGATCGAGTTCAGGCGGCGCGCTGCGCAGCGTGCGCAGCGCCGGTGCCACCAGCACCAGCCAGACCAGCAGTAGGCCCAGCAGCGCGGCCACGCCGCCCACCAGCAGGCGCTCGCGCTCGCCCAGCGCCTGCCATTGCGCGGCGGCCTGGGCGCGGGCCTGGGCCCACTGGGCCTGGAGGCCGTTGCCGGCCTTGGAGGAAAGTGTGGGGCGGGCCATCAGCGGCCTCCTTGGGGGGCGGTGCGGCTGAGGGTCAGCTTGCCTTCGCTGGCGTCCAGGCGCCAGCCATCGCTGAGCAACTGGCTGCGGAAGTTGTCGACCTGGGCCGGCGCCCAGCCCTGGGCCGACACGGTGAGCCGGCCCGGTTCGAAGGCCAGCGCCTCGGCGGGCGGCCGGTCGGCCGGCCAGGCGGCGGCCGCGGCGGCCAGCAGGGCCTCCAGGTCTTGCTCACCCACGCTGCCGGCGCTGGCGCGCAGCAGGTCCAGGTTGCGCTGCATCTGCACCGGCGGGTCCAGCGGGTTGCGGATCTGCGGGAAGGTGGCGGTCAGCGTGGCGGCGATGTCGGCGCGCCGGGCCTTCAGCTCGGCGTTCTGCCGCCAGGCCCACAGGTTCAGGCCCAGCAGTTGCACGACCACCAGTGCCGCCAGGCCCCAGCGCACCGGCTGCCAGGGCTTGCGCATCAGGCCGCGGGCGAGCATGCGCAGCGCCCGCGTGCCGCGGGCGCGCGGCGCGAGGTCGAACTGGCGCAGGTTCCAGGCGCTGTCGACGACGGCCAGCGCGCGCTGGGCCGGCGTCTGCACGCCCACGGCGGTGCCCAGCCAGCGCTCGGCGACGCTGGCGGCGCCCGGCGTGGCGGACCACTGCGCCGCCTGCACCAGGCCGGGCGGAAACAGCTGCCGGCTCAAGGCCCCCTGCAGCGGCAACGTGGCGACGCCTTCGCCGTGGCTCCAGCAAAGGGCTACACCCTCGCTGCCCACGCCGTGGGCCTCGAAGAAGTGGCCGCGCGGCGGCTCGTCGGGCCAGGCCAGCGGCGCCACGCGGTCCACGAACACCTGGGCAGCGTCCAGGTGGGCCAGGTGCTCGGACAGCCAGGTGCGCGAGGTGATCGCGACCCAGGCCGTGTCGCCGCCCTCGGCATCGGGCTCCAGCGCGAAATGCAGCGTCTCGGGGTCGTCCAGCAGCTGTTCTTCCAGTTTGCCGGCCAGCGCTGCGCGCATTTGGCGGCCGGCGCGCGGCAGCTCCACGCGGCGCCAGCCCAGGTCGGACTCGGCGATGACGGCGACCACGCTGTCCGCCGCCGGCAGCGCGGTGGCGGCGCAGCGGCCCTCGCTGCCGACCTGGCGGCCGTCGGGCGTCAGCACCCAGTCGTACTCGCGCGGCGCGTCGGGGCGCAGCGGCTCGGCCGCGGTGGGCGCGGCTTTGCCCGGCGCGCGCAGGCGCGTGCGGGGGGGCAGGAACAGCAGCAGGGTGGTCATGAGGGCTGGAAGGCGCGGCGCATTCTAGGAGGGGTGAAATGGGGCCCCCCGCCCAAGGCGCACCTTGGACGGCCCCCCGAGGGGGTGGCGATGTCCGCGGCATCGGGCCGCGAGCACATCGCCGGCGCGGGCCGGCCTGGGAGCGGCCCGGCGCTCGTCAAGCGAGGTTGATGGCTTGCCGTCTGCATCAGCGGTCGAGGATCTGGCTGATGCGCTCGCGCGCCAGCACCGCCATGGTCAGGCCCTGGCGCTCGATCAGCGAGCGTTGCTCCAACTGGCGCTCCTCCAGCCGCAGCCGGCCGGTGACGATGTAGAAGGACGACTGCACCACAGCACGGGCGGCGTCCAGTTGCACGCTGGCGGGCAGATAGGCGCTGGCGTCGCTGGTGTTCTGCAGCGGGCGGCTCTTGCGGCCTTGGACCAGGCGCTCGGCGGACGCCAGGTCCACGCCGTCGAACAGCGCGGCAATGACCTCGCGCGGTGCCGTGTTCAGGTTGACCGGCGTGGCCTTGGGCAGCAGGGTCACATAGGGCTGCAGCCGTGCGATGGTGTCGGCGCTCAGGCCCAGCCAGTTCAGCTGGTCCACCCCGGCGGGCTGCAACGGGCCGCTGTCGGTGTCGGTGGGGGCGCTGGCGCCGCTGGCGGGCGCCGGGTAGGCGGCCCGCAGGCCGGCGATGATGACGCCCGCCGTGCCGGGCGGCGCGTTGACCTGGGTGCACAGCCGCTCCAGCACGCGCTGCTCCAGCGGCGGCACCTGCTCGCCGGCCACCAGCGCGCGCAGGTTGTAGCGGCTCTGCGCGTCCTCGATGCTGCCGGACAGGAAGGCCTCGGGCCCTTCGTCGCTGGTGGCGGCGCTGCGCTCGGCGGCCAGGAAGGTGGACAGCCGCGCCTCGGCCAGCGGCACGGCCCAGGGCTCGCCCAGGTGGTCCACCGGCTTGTTGCGGTTGCCCTTGGCGTCCTCCAGCAGGATGAGGCGGGCCCAGTCCAGCGCGCCTTGCAGGATCCAGGCGCTCTGCGCGCGCGCGCGGTCGGCGGCCTCGATCTGCACGGCGCGGTATTGCTGCCAGACCATGCCGCCGGCGAGGCTGGCGATCAGCGTGACGATGATCATGGCGGTCAGCAGGGCGGCGCCGCGTTGGGATTGGCGCGCGCTCATCGGACCGTGACCTCCAGCTCGCGCGTCAGCGTGCCGCTCAGGCCACTGCTCTCGGCGAACTGCATGGCGATGCGCAGGCCCGCGGGCGGCGTGGTGTTCTTGGCCGGCGGCCCGGCCGGGTTGCCGGCGTTGTCTCCCGTGGACTGGCAGTTGCTCCAGGCATTGCCCCAGAAGCAGTAGAACTGCCAGCCGGCCACGCCGTCGAAGGCGCGCAGCGCCGGGTTGCGCTGGGCCAGTTGCTGCAGGCCGCGCTGGCGCTGGTCGGCCAGGTCTTGCACGGTGCGCTGCGGCGGACTCTCCCAGCGCCACAGGCTGTTTTCGCGCAGGCTCCAGACGACCACCTGCAGGCCCAGTGCCGCCTGCCGAGTCAGTACCAGGTTGCCGCCATCGAAGGACAGCGGCTCGACGCTGCTGTGGCTGTCCTGCACCGCGCGCAGGTCCACCTCCCATTGCGACAGCACGGTCTGCAGCCGGGCGGTCTGGGCCAGTCGCGTCTGCGCGATCTCGCGGCTCTTGACCAGCGCGTCGATGCCGCGCCAGGCCATGGCGGCCATGGTGGCCATGACGACCAGGGCGACCAGTACCTCCACCAGCGTGAAGCCGCGCGACCGGAGCATCGCCATCAGAAGCGGCCCATGATGGTGGACAGGGTCAGCATGGGCTGGCCCTGGTCGTCCGTCACGTCGGCGTCGACGCGGCGGAACAGCGGGTTGGGCGTGGGGCTGACGCGCAGCTTGCCGCCGTAGCTGCGGCCCAGCTGCTCGCAGCTGATGGGCTGCTCGCCGATGTCGGGGAACTGCTGGTTCAGGCGCAGCTCGGTCAGCAGGTTCTCGGCGCACCACTGCGCGGCGCTGACCTGGGCCAGACGCTCGGCGTTGTTGGCCAGTGCGCCGGCGGCCTTGATGCCGGCGCCCAGCGCGATGGCCGTGATGACCAGCGCGACCAGCACCTCGATGAGCGTGAAACCCCGCTGCGGCCTCATGGCGATTCGATGACGTCGAAGGCGGCCAGGCCGTCGGTGCCCAGCACCAGGCTCTGGCTGCCCAGCTGCAGCCGCAGCCGCTGCGCCGGGATGACCGGCTCGGGGCCCAGGATGAGCCCCGGATTCGCGGCCGTGGCGGTGGGTATGGTCACGGCCACCGGGTCGCCCAGCCAGCGCGTGGGCAGCTTGATGGTGCTCGGCAGGCCGGCGAAGTGGAAGTCGTCGCCCTTGTCGACGCCTTTGGGCACCCAGCGCACGGCCAGGCCCGAGGCGCGGCTCTCGGCGCGCGCGGTCTCCAGCAGCGCGGCCAGGCGCTGGGCCTCGCGCTGCAGCTGCAGTTCGGTGGGGTCGCGCAAGGCCAGGGAGATCGTCGCGCTGGTGATGGCGATCAGTGCGACGACGACCAGCAGTTCGATCAGCGTGAAGCCGGCATGCTCGCGACGCCCGCAGCGCGTGTATTGCGGGCCGAGCGCATCGCCGCCCCCGCGGGGGGGCGACCAGACTCGCTCGCGTTCAGCGACGCGAGGCTGGGCGAGGGGCATCGCTCTACTGCCAGGAGCCGATGTCGGCGTCACGGCCCTCGCCGCCGGCGCGTCCGTCGGCGCCAAAGCTGTAGACATCGACCTCGCCCTTCACGCCGGGGTTGGCGAACTGATAGGGCTGGCCCCAGGGGTCGTTGGGCAGCTTTTCGAGATAGGGCTTCCAGTTCGGCGGCGGCGTGCCGGCGGTGGGCTTGCGCACCAGCGCATCCAGACCCTGCTCACCACTGGGGTAGCGCTGGTTGTCCAGCTTGTAGAGCTTGAGCGCCTGCATCAGGTTGTTGACGTCGGTGCGGGCCGCGGTGACGCGGGCATCCTCGGCCCGGTCCAGCACATTGGGCACGACCAGCGCAGCCAGCACGCCGATGATGACGAGCACGACCAGCAGTTCGATCAGCGTGAAGCCGCGGGCGATGGGGGAACGGCGCATGGCGGGGGCGTGAGGGCGCGGAAGCTGAGGTGAGCGGACCATCATAATGGGCCATGGTTGCTCGATTGATGGCGTTTTCCGTGTGGCTGCTGCTGGGGGGCTCGGTGGCCTACTGGGGGCTGCAACTGCTGGCCCGGCCGCTGCCGGTGCCGGCGTCCGTGGCGCCCGCCGACGAGGGGCGGGCGGCCCAGGTGGACCTGAGCCGGCTGCTGGGCGTCGTGGCCCAGGAGCCGACGGCCGCGCCGGAGATGGCGGTGTCGTCGCGGCTGCGGCTGCTGGGCGTCGTGGCGCCGCGCAGCGCCCGTGCGGCCGAGGCCGGTGAGGGCGTCGCGCTGATCGAGGTGGATGGCGTGCCGCGCACCGTGCGCGTGGGCGCCGTCGTGGATGGCGAGCTGCGGCTGCTGCGCGTGGATGCACGCAGCGCCAGCCTGGGCCGATGGGGCGAGGCCGTGGGCCAGGTGCTGGAGATCAGCCCGCCGGCGGCGCCGTCCACCGGCCAACTGCAGCCTGCCATGCCATCGCCCGTCATCCTGGGGGGCAACCCGCCCGGCACGGTGCCGCCGCAGCCGGCCGTCATGCCGGGGGCCGCGGGATTGCCGCTGGCCGCGTCGGCCGCCGGCCCGCAGCGGCCCGACGGCCCACCGCCCGTCCATCAGTTGCGTTAGCGCTCAGGCGCCCAGAGTCGGCACCTGAGCCGTGGCGGGCGGTCGCGCCAGGCGGGCCTCGGCGACCTCATGCAGGTCGGTCAGCAGCGCCGCCGCGGCCCGGATCATGGGCCAGGCCAGCGCTGCGCCGGTGCCGTCGGCGCTGTCCATGCCCAGTTCAAGCAGAGCGGACGCGTGGAACAGCGCCAGCGCCTCGTCCAGCCCGCGATGCACGTGGCTGCGGCAGAACACCGCGTAGTCGGTGACCGGCGCGCAAATCAGCGACGCGAGCTTGAGCGCTGCGCAGGCGGCGATGCCGTCCACGATGATGAGGCTGCGCTTGCTGGCGGCCACCAGCATGGCGCCGACCATGACGGACAGCTCATGGCCGCCGAAGGCAGCCAGCAGGTCCATGGGGTCGCGCACGTCGCGGTGGCGGGCCTGGGCGCCGTGCAGCACGTCCAGCAGGTGCACCAGTTCGTCCTGGCGCATGGTGGGGCCGGAGACGACGAAGTCGCGCACGGGCTGGTCGGCCAGACGGGACAGCACCAGCGCCGCGCATTCCGCCGAGCCCTGGCCCATGGCGGCGCAGGCCAGCACGTTGCCGGGCAGGTTGTCGGCGATCTCCATGCCCACGCGCACGCCGGCGTGGGCCTGCTCCAGACTCATCGCGTGTGCGGTGCGTGAGTTGCGCGTGCCGTGCGCGACCTTGCGCGCCAGCAGGCGGGCGTGCGGCGGCAGGTTGTCGGCCACGCCGCAGTCCACCACGGTCAGGTGAAGGCCTTGCAGCCGGGCGAACACCGACACCGGCAACTGTGCGTGCAAGGCCATCTGGACCTGGTCGCGCGTGGCGCGGCCCCACTGGGCGCCCACGCCGTCGACGACGATGCCGTGGTCGGCCGCGAACAAGCCCAGCACCGGATCGCGGAAGCGTGGCGTCAGGCTGTTTTGGACGAGACCCAGGCGCACGGCCAGGGGCTCCAGTTCACCGAGGCCGCCGGCGATGGCCGACCGGCGGTCGACGCGGTCGCGCAAGGCCTTTTCCAGCTCGGGGTTGGCGGTGGGGGAGATCAGCGACTGTTGGGCGACGGTCATGGCGCAAGCGGTGACGGATGCCCGGATTTCAACTCAACCCAGGAACAAGCGGTAGACCGGATTGGCGGTTTCATCCTCAAACGGGTAATTCAACCCTTCGAGGAACTCGCGCAGCGCACCCGCATCGCCCTTGGGCACCTGGATGCCCACCAGGATGCGGCCGTAGTCCGCCCCCTGGTTGCGGTAGTGGAAGAGGCTGATGTTCCAGTCCGGGTGCATGCTGGACAGGAACTTCATCAGCGCGCCGGGCCGCTCGGGGAATACGAAGCGGTACAAGCGCTCGTTGCGGGCCAACTCGCTGCGTCCGCCCACCATGTGGCGCACGTGCTGCTTGGCCATCTCGTTGTGCGTCAGGTCCAGCGTCTCGAAGCCTGCCTTCGTGAAGGTGCGCGCCAGCTTGGCGGCCTCGTCGGGCTTGGAGATGGCGATGCCCACGAAGACATGGGCCACGTCGGCGTCGGCGATGCGGTAGTTGAACTCGGTGACGCTGCGCGGCCCCAGCAGTTCGCAAAAGCGCTTGAAGCTGCCGCGCGCCTCGGGGATGGTGACGGCAAACAGGGCCTCGCGCTGCTCGCCGACCTCGGCGCGCTCGGCGACGAAGCGCAGGCGGTCGAAGTTCATGTTGGCGCCGCAGGTCACGGCCACCAGCGTCTGCCCCTTGGCGCCGGTCTTGGCGACGTACTGCTTGACGGCGGCCACGCCCATGGCGCCGGAGGGCTCCAGGATGGAGCGCGTGTCCTCGAACACGTCCTTGATGGCCGCGCAGACGGCGTCGGTGTCGACGACGATGAAGTCGTCCACCAGTTCGCGGGCGATGCGGAAGGTCTCTTCCCCGACCAGCTTCACGGCGGTGCCGTCGGCGAACAGGCCCACGTCGGTCAGCGTCACTCGCTTGCCGGCCTTGACCGAGCGCAGCATGGCGTCCGAGTCGGTGGTCTGCACGCCGATGATCTTGATCTCGGGGCGCAATGCCTTGACATAGGCCGCCACACCGGAGATCAGGCCGCCGCCGCCGATGGCGACGAAGATGGCATCGATGGGGCCGGGGTGCTGGCGCAGCAGCTCCATCGCGATGGTGCCCTGGCCGGCAATGACGTCGGGGTCGTCGAAGGGGTGGACGAAGGTCAGGCTTTGAGCGCGCTCAAGCTCCAGCGCGTGGCCGTAGGCGTCGGTGTAGCTCTCGCCGTGCAGCACCACCTCGCCGCCCAGCGCCTTGACCGCGTCGATCTTGACCTGGGGCGTCGTCACTGGCATCACGATGACCGCGCGGCAGCCCAGCTTGCGGGCCGACAGCGCCACGCCCTGGGCATGGTTGCCGGCCGACGCGCAGATGACGCCAGCCGCGCGCTGCTCGGCGCTCAGGTGGGCCATCTTGTTGTAGGCGCCGCGCAGCTTGAAACTGAACACGTCCTGCTCGTCCTCGCGCTTCAGCCAGACCTTGTTGCCCAGGCGCTTGGACAGCTTGGCCGCGTGCGTCAGGTCCGTCTCGCGGGCCACGTCGTAGACGCGCGCGTTCAGGATGCGCTGCAGGTAGCTGCTGCCGGGGGGCAGCATGGCGGGTACCTGGGAGGCGGTCTTGGAGGGCGCCTTGGAAGCAGGCGGGCGGCGGCGCGAGGGGGCGCTCATCGGGTCTCCACGGGGAAGTGTTGCGGCGCCGCATGATAGGGGAGGCCCTTCATGCGGCGCCGCGGCCCGGAATCGACGCGCTGTCGCGCTTTTCCTTGCGGCATCCTGCACCCCATACGTCGAGCCTCCGCCGGAAGCGCCGTCGGATCCGGCCCAGCGCAAGCCGACGCCCGAGGAGCAGGAGAAGATCCGCCAGCAGCAGGAAGCGCAGAAGAAAAAGGACGAGGCG
>CAMLKW010000142.1 GCA_946480605.1 uncultured Roseateles sp.
ATGCCGAACAGCTCGGTGCGGAACTCGGTGGGGCAGTCGTTGGCGGTGGGGATCTTGTAGGTGCTGGGCGCGTGCGTGGTCAGCAGGCCGGTCTTGGGATGCCACACCAGCTCCTCCATGGTTAGCCAGCCCATGCCCTGGATGAAGCCGCCCTCGATCTGGCCGATGTCCAGCGCCGGGTTCAGGCTGGTGCCGACGTCGTGCAGCAGGTCGGCACGCGTGATGCGGCTCTCGCCGGTCAGTGTGTCCACCAGCGCCTCGCAGACGGCGCCGCCCCAGGCGTAGTAGTAGAACGGGTGGCCTTGCAGTTTGGTCTTGTCCCAGTGCAGGCCAGGCGTGGCGTAGAAACCGTCGCTCCACAGCTGGATGCGCTTCAGATACGCCGCGGCGACCAGCTCGGTGAACGGCAGGCTCTGCCCGCCGCCGCTGACCCGCCCATCGGCGAATGCGATCAACTCCACCGCGCAGCCGAAGCGTTCGGCCGCGAACACCGCCAGCCGTGTCCTGATCTTGCGAGCCGCATCCTGCGCGGCCTTGCCGTTCAGGTCGCTGCCGGTGGACGCCGCCGTGGCCGACGTGTTGGCGACCTTGCTGGTGTCGGTGGCCGAGCAGCGCACGGCGGAGAAGGGCAGGCCCAGCTCGTGCGCGACGACCTGCGCGACCTTGGTGTTCAGCCCCTGGCCCATCTCGGTGCCGCCATGGTTCACCAGCACGGAGCCGTCGGTGTAGACATGCACCAGTGCGCCGGCCTGGTTCAGGTGGGCCACGTTGAACGAGATGCCGAACTTGACCGGCGTGAAGGCGATGCCCTTCTTCAACACGCGGCTGGACGTATTGAACGCGGCGATCTCGGCACGGCGCTCGCCGTAGCGGCTGCTGGCCAGCAGTTGGGCCGTCAGCGCCTGGGCGTGCAGCTCCTCCACCTGCTGGCCATAGGGTGTCATGTCCTGGCCGGCTGCATAGAAGTTGCGTTTGCGCACCGTGGCGCCGTCCAGCCCCAGCCGTCGCGCCACGCCGTCCAGGATCATCTCGATGGCGATGGCGCCCTGCGGGCCGCCGAAGCCGCGGAAGGCGGTATTGCTCTGCGTGTTCGTCTTCGCGCAATAGCCATGCATGGCCAGGTGGGGCAGCCAGTAGGCGTTGTCGAAGTGGCACAGCGCGCGGGCCATGACCGGAGCGGACAGGTCGGCGCTATGGCCGGCGTTGGAGATCAGGTCGATGTCAATGGCGAGGATGCGCCCCTCATCGTCAAAGCCCACGTCCCAGCGGTAGTCGAAGCCGTGGCGGCGGCCGGTGATGAGGAAGTCGTCGTCGCGGTCCACGCGCAGCTTGACCGGCTTGCCCAGCTTCAGCGCGGCGATGGACGCGACGCAGGCGAACAGCGCCGACTGCGACTCCTTGCCGCCGAAGCCGCCGCCCATGCGCCGGCACTGCACGGCCACGCGGTGCGCGTGCCAGCCCAGGCAGTGCGCGACGAGCTGCTGCATCTCGCTGGGGTGCTGCGTGGAGCAGTGCACCAGCAGGCCTTCGCCGCCTTCCTGCGGCACGGCCAGGCTGATCTGGCCCTCCAGGTAGAACTGCTCCTGGCCGCCCAGGCTCCAGGTGCCCTGCAGGCGGTGCTGCGCGGTGGCGAGGTGCTGGGCCGGCTCGCCCCGGGTGAGGTGCATGGGTGGTAGCACGTACTGGCCGACGGCATGCGCTTCGAGCGCGGTCAGGAGGGGCGGCAGCGCCTCGGCTGTGATGACCTGCTTGGCGAGCGCCGCCGCGCGCCGCGCCAGCTCGCGATTCGTCGCGATGACGGCGAACACCGGCTGGCCCACGTAGCGCAGTTCGTCGGCCGCCAGGATGGGGTCGTCATGCAGCAGCGGGCCGCAGTTGTTCTCGGCCGGGATGTCGGCGGCGCTCAGCACCGCGACGACGCCGGGCATGCGGCGGACGCGCTCCAGGTCGAGCCCCGTCAGCTTGCCGTGGGCGATGGGCGACAGGCCCAGCGCCGCATGCAGCGTGCCGGCGGGCTCGGGCAGGTCGTCGGTGTAGGGCGCGGCGCCGCTGACGTGCAGGTGGGCGGACTCGTGCGGCCGCGACGTGCCCACCACGGGCGCGGGCATCAGCAGCGCTTCGGGCTTGTTCATGCGGCCAGCCTCCCCGAACGCCAGACGGTGATCGTGCGGCGCTCCAGCGTCTCCAGCCACAGCTTGCGCAGCAGGTTCTGCGCGACCTTGAGCCGGTAGGCGTCGCTGGCGCGCATGTCGGTCAGCGGCTTGAAGTCCTGAAGCAAGGCGGTGGCCGCAGCCTCGGCGGTCGCCTCGACCCAGGGTTGGCCGACGACCGCCGCCTCGGCCGCCGCGGCGCGCCTGACGATGGCCGCCATGCCGCCGAACACGAAGCGCGCCTGCTGCACCGTGCCGTTGCGCAGCTGCAGCGCCAGCACGGCGCAGACGGCGGAGATGTCGCTGTCGTGCCGCTTGGAGATCTTGTGTGCCGAGATGGCCCAGCTCATGTCGGGCCGCGGCAGATGCAGCGCCTCGACGAACTCGCCGGGCTGCAAGTCCTTCTTCATGTAGTCCAGGTAGAAGGCCTGCAGCGGCAGGCGGCGTTGCTGCAAGCCCTTGCGCAGCACGACCTCGGTACCCAGGGCGATCAGCGCGGGCGCGCCGTCGCCGATGGGCGAGCCGTTGGCGATGTTGCCGCCCAGCGTGCCGGCATGGCGCACCGGCGGCGACGCGAAACGCCGCCACAGCTCGGCCAGCGACGGCGCCAGCGCGGCGAGCCTGGCCCAGGCGTCTTCCAGCGAGGCCGCCGCGCCTATCCACAGGCCGGGCTGGCCGTGGAAGTCCTCGTCGCGGACCTCGCGCAGCGCGTCCACGCGGCCGGTGTAGATCAGGTGCGGCAGTTCGCGGAACTGCTTGTTGACCCACAGGCCGATGTCGGTGGAGCCGGCCAGCAGCGTGGCGGCCGGGTAGGTCTCGCGCAGCAGCGCCAGTTCGGGCACGGTCTGCGGCGCGTTGAAGCAGGCGCCTGCGTGTGAATAGTCCAGCGGCTCGTCGGCCTGCAGCGCCTGCAGCGCCTGCAGCGCGGCGACGATGGGCGCGCGGTCCAGGCGGCGGGCGGGCGCGTCGAACATCGCCTCGCCGGCATCGAGGATGGGCCGGTAGCCGGTGCAGCGGCACAGGTTGCCGGCCAGCTCGTCGGCCAGCTGCTGGCGGTCGGGCCGCGTGCCGGCGGCCTGGTGGCGCTCGTAGCAGGCGGTCAGGCTCATGACGAAGCCCGGCGTGCAGAAGCCGCATTGCGAACCGTGGCAGTCCACCAGCGCCTGCTGTGCCGGGTTGAGCTGGGCGGGGCTGCCCACATCCTCCACCGTCAGCAGCGCGCGGCCGTCCAGCGTGGGCAGGAACTGCGTGCAGGCATTGACATTGCGTAGCTGCAGCTGCCCTGCTGCGTCCAGCTCGCCCTGGATGACCGTGCAGGCGCCGCAGTCGCCCTCGGCACAGCCTTCCTTGGTGCCGGTGCAGGCGGCGTGCTCGCGCAGGTATTGCAGGACCGTGGTCGTCGTGGGCAAACCGTCCACCTCGACGACCTCGCCGCGGTGGAAGAAACGGATGGGGCGGGTATTCATGCTGGCGTCGATTCTCCCGCCTTGCCTCAGAATTGCCATATGAGTTTTACTAACCAGGAAAAATCATCTGACGCGTCGCGCCGGTGGGCCTTGCGGGGCGATCTGCTGGACTTCACGGCCGCACCGGCCTGGGGCGACGTGCACGCCACGGCGGTGCGCTTCGACCGCGACCACTGGCTGCTGATCGAGGACGGCCGCATCGTCGGGCGACAGGCCGCCGAGCCGGATGAAACCTGGGTGCGCAAGGACCATGCCGGCCAGCTGGTGCTGCCGGGCTTCATCGACACGCATGTGCACTGCCCGCAGCTGGACGTCATCGCCTCCTATGGCACCGAGCTGCTGGACTGGCTGAAGCGCTACACCTTCCCGGCCGAGTGCGCGTTCGCGGACCCGGCCCGTTCCAGGCGTGGCGCCGAGGTGTTCCTGGACGCGCTGCTGGCCAGCGGCACGACCTCGGCCGTGGTGTTCCCGACGGTGCACAAGGTCTCGGCCGAGGCACTGTTTGAGGGCGCCACGACCCGCGGCATGCGGATGATCACCGGCAAGGTGCTGATGGACCGCCACGCGCCCGACGGGCTGCGCGACGACGTGGTGCAGGCCGAGCGCGACTGCGTCGACCTCATCGACCGCTTCCACGGAAAGGGCCGCAACGCCTTCGCCGTGACGGTGCGCTTTGCGCCGACCAGCACGCCCGAGCAGCTGGCCATGGCCGGTGCGCTGTGCCGCGCCGACGCCAGCCTCTACATGCAGACCCACGTGGCCGAGAACCGTGCCGAGGTCGAATGGGTGGCGCAGCTGTTCCCGGACGCGCGCAGCTACCTGGACGTCTACGACCGCGTGGGCCTGGTGCACGAACGCGCGGTGCTGGCCCACGGCATCTGGCTGGACGACACCGACCGCCGCCTGCTGGCCGAGCGCGGCGCGCAGGTGGCGCATTGCCCGTCCAGCAACCTGTTCCTGGGCAGCGGGCTGTTCGACTGGACCGGCGCCCCGTTCAACGTGAGCCTCGCGTCCGACGTCGGCGGCGGCACGTCGCTGAGCCTGCCGCGCAACATGGGGGATGCCTACAAGGTGCAGGCGCTGCGCGGCGAGCGGCTGACGGCCTGGAGCGCGCTGCATGCGGCCACGCGTGGCGCGGCCGAGGCGCTGCGCCTGGGCGACGAGATCGGCGGCCTGTCGGTGGGCCAGACGGCAGACCTCTGCGTGTGGGACTGGGCCAGGGGCCCGGTGGCCGAAGCGCGCGATGCGGTCGCCCGCGAGCTGCACGAGCGCGTGTTCGCGTGGATGACGCTCGCCGACGAGCGCAACCTGGCGGCCTGCTACGTCGCCGGCCAGCGGCGCCTCTGAACCGGCCATCCCGCGAGATTGCGGTTTCGTCGCAAGCCCCAGGCGCAGCCGGGCGGGCGTCTCTAGAGTCCGTTCAGACGCCCGAGGTGGGCGTTCAACTCTGGAGTCTCGTGATGTTCGGCTTTCTGCTGTGGTGTGTGCTGTTCGTGCTGTGCTGGCCCTTGGCCCTGCTCGCGCTGCTGCTGTGGCCGCTGGTGTGGCTGATCACGTTGCCGTTCCGTCTGCTGGGCATCGCGGTGGACGGCGTGTTCGGCCTGCTGCGCGCCATCGTCACGCTGCCGGCGCGGGTGCTGGGCGGCGGGCGCTAGGAGCCTGCGCGGGCCAGGTCTGCCGCCGCGCAGCCTCCTAGGCCGCCGTGACGGGCTTGTCGACGCCCCAGCGTCGATACAGCTCGCTCGCCTCCGCGCTGCGCAACCAGCGCTCGAAGGTCTGGTCGTAGCGCTGCGACAGTGCCTCGCCGGCGGCGCTGCGGCCGAACGCCATGTGGCCGTGCAGCACGTCCAGCGGTGGCGAGCAGCGCACGATGGCTTCTGCCAGGTTCAGCCGCTGCAGCACCGGCTGGCAGTTGCGGTCGTTGGCGGCGAACAGCTCCACGCGCCGGCGGGCCAGCATCTGCAGGCCGGACTCGACGCCCTGCACCCAGGTCAGTTGGGCCAGCGAGGTCTTCAGCCGCTCGAAACGGCTGCCGTAGGCCCAGCCGCGCACGGCGGCCACGGGTACCTGAGACAGCTCGCCGAATTCACCGCTCCAGCGTGCCTCCTCGCCGCGGCGGGCATACCAGACCATGGCGTCCGAGTAGAAGGAGCGCACGCTGAACAGCATGCGCGCCTCGCGCTCCGGCGTGCGGTAGGGGCCGATGAGGATGTCGGCCTCACCCTGTTCCAGCATCAGCTGGGCACGTGGCCAGGGCAGCCATTCGCAGCGCAGGCCGTCGCCGAACAGCTGGCCCAGCAGGTCCACCGCCAGGCCCTTGGGCGGCTGGCCCTCGCTACCCTCGAAGATGCGTGCGAACTGCGAGCCCACCGCGCGCAGCGGCGGCGCGGCACGGCCGGACTGCGCCATGGCCTGCGCGCCCATCCAGCCCAGACCCGCACTGATGCACAGACGACGTGTCGGCATGACCAGCCTCTCTCGGGGTAGGTCTCGATGATGCCGGCGTGCTCAGGTGATGTCGATGGCGTGCAGCGTGAAATCGCGGCCCTGGCGGCGGTCCTCGAAGAAGCAGCGCAGCGTCTCGCGCGTGGTCTTGAAGGCGATGTCGTCCCAGGGGATCTCGCCCTCGGCGAACAGCCGGGCCTCCAGCGACTCGGGCCCCGGGTCGAACTCCAGCGAGCGCAGCCGCGCGCGGTAGAAGAGGTGGATCTGGCCCACGCGCACGACGTTCAGCAGCGTGTACAGCGGCCCCAGCTCGACATCGGCGCCGGCCTCTTCCTGCGTCTCGCGCAGTGCCCCCTCGGCCGTGGTCTCGCCCAGCTCCATGAAGCCGGCCGGCAGCGTCCACAGCCCGTGGCGCGGCTCGATGGCGCGGCGGCACAGCAGCACACGGCCATCCTGCTCCCAGACCGGCAGCGTGCCGACGACGTTCAGCGGGTTCTGGTAGTGGATGCTGGCGCAGGCCGGGCAGACCGCGCGTTCGCGGTTGTCGTCGGCTGGAACGCGGTAGTCCACGGCGGCGCCGCAGTTCGAGCAGTGTCTGAAACGGCTGGGGAAGGGCATGTGGCCGAGTTTAGAGGCGCTAAATTTCAGCCCATGAAGCTCTACAACTACTTCCGCTCCAGCGCGTCCTGGCGCGTGCGCATCGGCCTCGCGCTGAAGGGCCTGAGCGCCGACTACGCGTCCGTCCACCTTCAGAAGAACGAGCAGTTCGCGGGCAGCTTCGCGCAGCAGCAGGCCTCGCACCTGGTGCCGGCGCTGGAGCTGGACGACGGCCGCTGGCTGAGCCAGTCGCTGGCCATTCTGGAGTACCTGGACGAGACCCACCCCGAACCGCCGCTGCTGCCGCGCGATGCGGTCGCCCGTGCCGGCGTGCGCGCCCTGGCGATGGACATCGCCTGCGACATCCACCCCATCAACAACCTGCGCGTGCTGCGCTACCTGAAGAGCGACATGGGCCATGACCAGGCCCAGATCGACGCGTGGTATCGCCACTGGGTCGCCACCGGCCTGGCCATCGTCGAACAGCGCCTGGCACGGACGGCGGGCGCCTTCTGCTTCGGCGACGCGCCGGGCCTGGCCGACTGCCTGCTGGTGCCCCAGGTCTACAACGCGCAGCGCTTCGAATGCCCGCTGGAGGCCTACCCCACGGTCATGCGCATCAACGCCGCCTGCCTGGCGCTGCCGGCGTTCGCCAACACCCGACCCGAGGCCTGCCCCGATGCCGGTTGACGCGAACTGGCTGCGCCCCCTTGCCGGCGAGTTGGGGCCGGGCATCAACGCCTTCATGACCACGCGCGGCTTCAACTGCGGTCGCAAGGCGGGCGACCTCGCGGAGGTTCAGGCCAACCGGGCCGAGGTCGCGCGGCTGCTGGGTGCGCGGCCCATCTTCCTGGACCAGGTGCACGGCGCCGACGTCGTGCGCCTGCGCTCCGACTGGCATGACGACAATGCGCCGAAGGCGGACGCGGCGGTGTCCACCGACCCGACGCTGGCCGTCGCCATCCTCGTGGCCGACTGCCTGCCGGTGCTGTTCACGGCGCCCGGCGGCGTGGCCGGCGCGCATGCCGGCTGGCGCGGGCTGGCAGCCGGTGTGCTGGAGAACACGGTGGCCGCGCTTTGTGCCGCCACGGGCTGCGAACCGCGCGAGGTGAAGGCCTGGCTGGGCGCCTGCATCGGCCGCGAGGCTTTCGAGGTCGGCCCCGAGGTGGTCGAGTCCTTCGGCCGCGAGCCGCTGGCGCGCGACCAGCCCGGCTTCCTCTACCGCCCGAACCCGCAGCCTCGCTGGCGCGCCGATCTTGGCTTGCTGGCTCGCGAACGCTTGATGTCGGTCAATGTCACTCAAATCAGCGGCGGCGGCTGGTGCACGCTGACCGATGATTCACGCTTCTTCTCGTTCCGGGGCGAGTCCCTGGGCCGGCCCCGCGGCCGCATGGCCGCCTGCATCAGCCTGCGCTGAGGCCTGCGCGGCGCGACGGCGCCGCCTGCGGCCCGGCGTGCCGAGGATGTAGAGCAGCAGGCCCAGCGGCAGGATGCCGTAGAGCATCAGCGTGATGAAGGCGCCGAACAGCGTGCCCTGAGGGCTTGTTGCTTCGGCAGCGGCCATCATCAACGCAACATAAGCCCAGGCAATGGCGATGAGATACATGGGGCTTTCACAGGCATGTCGGCGGGTGCGGTTACAACGACCGCGGTCGCCGGGATGTGGCAAGCTTATTGCAACGGTCTTCGGCAAGACCGTCCCGACGGAGAGTTCCTAGGAGATTCATGGCCACCCGCAAGAAGAACGATGCGCCGCCCACGACGGATGGGCAGGCTTTCTCGGACCTGATGCAGCAGATGGCCCACCTGCCGCAGATATCGCCAGCCACGCTGGCCGAACTGCAGACGGACTACCTGAAGCAGGCCACGGCGCTGTGGAATGCCTCGCTGGGCCAGGGGGAAGTGCCTGCCATCAGCGACCGGCGCTTCGCCGCGCCCGAGTGGAAGGCCAACCCGGCGGCTCACTTCATGACGCAGCTTTATCTGCTGAATGGCCGCACCATGCAGCAGATGGCGGCGGCCGTCGAGGCCGACGACAAGACCAAGGCGCGCATCCGCTTCGCCGTGCAGCAGTTCGTCGATGCTGCCTCGCCCAGCAACTTCCTGGCGCTCAACCCCGAAGCCCAGAAGCTGGCGCTGGACAGTCAGGGCGAGACGCTGGCGCGTGGCCTGCAGCACCTGTGGGGCGATGTGCAGCGCGGCCATGTGTCGCAGACGGACGAGAGCGCCTTTGAGGTGGGCAGGAACGTCGCCACGACGGCCGGCCACATCGTGTTCGAGAACGAGTTGTTCCAGCTCATCGAATACGCGCCGCTGACGCCCGAGGTCCACCAGCGCGCCTTCCTGCTGGTGCCGCCCTGCATCAACAAGTACTACATCCTGGACCTGCAGCCGGACAACTCGCTGATCCGCTATGCGGTGTCGCAAGGCCACCGCGTGTTTGTCGTCAGCTGGCGCAACCCGGACGAATCGGTCAAGCACCTGGGCTGGGACGACTATGTCGAGCAGGGCGTCATCCAGGCCATCCGCGTCGTGCAGGCGATCTCGGGCCAGGACAAGATCAACGCCTTGGGCTTCTGCGTGGGCGGCACCATCCTCGCCACCGCGCTGGCCGTGTTGGCCGCCCGCGGCGAGCAGGCCGCGGCCAGCGTGACGCTGCTGACCACGCTGCTGGATTTCGCCGACAACGGCGTGCTGGACATCTTCGTCGACGAGGCCAGCGTGCGCCTGCGCGAGGCCACGCTGGGGCCGGATTCACCCAAGGGCCCGCAGCTGCTGCATGGCCAGGAACTGGCGACGACCTTCAGCTTCCTGCGCCCCAACGACCTGGTGTGGAACTACGTCGTCGGCAACTACCTGAAGGGCGAGGCGCCGCCAGCCTTCGACCTGCTGTACTGGAACGGCGACTCCACCAACCTGCCCGGTCCCATGTACTGCTGGTATCTGCGCCACACCTATTTGCAGAACGAGTTGAAGCAGCCGGGCAAGTTGACCGTCTGCGGCGAGAAGCTGGATCTGGGGCTCATCGACGCGCCGGTCTACATCTACGGCTCGCGCGAGGACCACATCGTGCCCTGGACCAGCGCCTACCGCAGCACGCAGCTGCTGAAGGGCAAGAAGCGCTTCGTGCTGGGGGCGTCGGGCCACATTGCCGGCGTCATCAACCCGCCGCCCAAGCCCGGCAAGGCTCCGAAGCGCAGCCACTGGATCGCCAGGGGCGCGACGTTGCCGGCCGACGCCGAGGACTGGTTCGCCAACGCGACCGAGCACCCGGGCAGCTGGTGGCCGGACTGGTCTGCATGGCTGGCCACGCATGCCGGCGCCAGAAAGCCCGCACCCAAGACGCCGGGCAACCGCAAGTTCAAGGCGATCGAGCCCGCGCCCGGTCGCTACGTCAAAGTCAAAGCTTGATCTATTGAAGGAGACAGAGTCATGAGCAAGGAAGACATCGTCATCGTCGCCGCCGCGCGCACCGCCATCGGCAAGTTTGGCGGCACGCTCGCCAAGACGCCCGCTGCCGAGCTGGGTGCGGCCGTCATCCAGGACCTGCTGCGCCGCACCGGCCTCGCGGGCGACCAGATCAACGAGGTCATCCTCGGCCAGGTGCTGACCGCCGGCGTGGGCCAGAACCCGGCCCGCCAGGCCGTCATCAAGGCGGGCCTGCCGCAGGCCGTGCCGGCCATGACCATCAACAAGGTCTGCGGCTCGGGCCTGAAGGCCGTGATGCTGGCGGCCCAGGCCATCCGCGACGGCGACAGCGACATCGTCATCGCCGGCGGCCAGGAGAGCATGAGCCTCAGCCCGCACGTGCTGCCGGGCTCGCGCGATGGCCAGCGCATGGGCGACTGGAAGATGGTCGACACCATGATTACCGACGGCCTGTGGGACGTGTACAACCAGTACCACATGGGCATCACCGCCGAGAACGTCGCGAAGAAGTACGGCATCACGCGCGAGCAGCAGGACGCGCTGGCGCTGGGCTCGCAGCAGAAGGCCGCCGCGGCCCAGGAGGCCGGCCGCTTCAAGGACGAGATCGTGCCCTTCACGATCCCGCAGAAGAAGGGCGACCCGGTTGTGTTCGCCGCCGACGAGTTCATCAACCGCAAGTCCACCGCCGAAGCGCTGGCCGGCCTGCGCCCCGCCTTCGACAAGGCCGGCAGCGTGACCGCCGGCAATGCCTCGGGCCTGAACGACGGCGCGGCCGGCGTGGTGGTCATGACGGCCGCGAAGGCCGCCGCGCTGGGCCTGACGCCGCTGGCGCGCATCGCGTCCTACGCGTCCGCCGGCCTGGACCCCGCCTACATGGGCATGGGCCCCGTGCCCGCCGCCAAGCGCGCGCTGGAGCGTGCCGGCTGGAAGCCCGCCGACCTGGACCTGCTGGAGATCAACGAGGCCTTCGCGGCCCAGGCCTGTGCCGTGCACAACGAGATGGGCTGGGATACGAGCAAGGTCAACGTCAACGGCGGCGCCATCGCGCTGGGCCACCCCATCGGCGCCAGCGGCTGCCGCGTGCTGGTCACGCTGCTGCACGAGATGGTCAAGCGCGACGCCAAGAAGGGCATCGCCTCCTTGTGCATCGGCGGCGGCATGGG
Source organism: uncultured Roseateles sp. (assembly GCA_946480605.1). Next base: position 11,251 of record CAMLKW010000142.1, read on the forward strand.
CGTGGCGCTCACCGTCGAACGTTGAACCCCCAATCACATCACCCCAACAGGAGACATCAATGAGCCAAAAGATTGCCTACGTGACCGGCGGCATGGGCGGCATCGGAACCGCCATCTGCCAGCGCCTGGCCAAGGCCGGCTTCAAGGTCATCGCCGGTTGCGGCCCCAGCCGCGACTACCAGAAGTGGCTGGACGAGCAGAAGGCCCTGGGCTTCACCTTCTACGCCTCGGTCGGCAACGTGGCCGACTGGGACTCCACCGTCGAGGCCTTCGCCAAGGCCATCGGTGAGCACGGCGCCATCGACGTGCTGGTCAACAACGCCGGCATCACCAAGGACCGCATGTTCCTGAAG
>CAMLKW010000143.1 GCA_946480605.1 uncultured Roseateles sp.
GCGGATGCCGCCACCACGCTGTCGGGCGCCATCACCGGCGCCGGCGGCCTGGCCAAGGCCGGCCAGGCCGCGCTGACACTGTCCGGCACCAGCAGCTACAGCGGCAGCACCACGGTGCAGGCCGGCCGCCTGCAGGTCACCGGCGCGCTGGACGGCACGGACGACGTGAGCGTCGCCAGCGGCGCCACGCTGGCCGGCACCGGCAGCATAGGCACGGCGGCCAGCAACGGCCTGGTCATCGTGCAGTCCGGCGGCATTCTGGCGCCGGGACTCGGCGCCAGCAGCACCGGCACGCTGACGCTGAAGAACGGGCTGACGCTGCAGGGCGGCGCCCAGTTGGTGGCCGAGGTGCGCGGCGCCACCGCCGGCAGCGGCTACGACCAGGTGGTCGTGCTGGGCGGCGTCAACCTGAACAGCGGCACGCTGACGGTCGACCTGGGCAGCTACACGCCCGCCTCCAGCGAGGCCTGGCGGGTGATCGACAACGACGGCAGCGATGCTTTCCTGAACACCTTCAACGGCCTGGCCGAGGGCGGGCAGATCACGGCCGGCCGCACGCTGCAGGTCAGCTACGTCGGCGGCACCGGCAACGACCTGGTGCTGACCGTGCAGAACAGCGCGCCCACCGTGGCCAACGCGCTGACCGCGCAGGCCGCGGCGGAGGACGGCGCCTTCAGCTTCACCGTGCCCGCGGACGCCTTTGCCGATGCGGACACCGGCGACACGCTGAGCTACACGGCCACCCTGACCAGCGGCGCGGCGTTGCCGGCCTGGCTGAGCTTCAATGCCGCGACACGGAGCTTCAGCGGCACACCGGGCAGCGGCGACATCGGCGCGATCAGCGTGCGGGTCACCGCCACCGACGGGAGCGGCGCCAGCGCCTTCAGCGATTTCACGCTGACGGTGGCCAACACCAACGATGCACCCACGGTCGCCAACGCACTGGCGGCCCAGTCGGCCACCGAGGATGGTGTGTTCGGTTTCACCGTGCCGGCCAACACCTTTGCCGACGCGGATGCCGGCGACACGCTGAGCTACGGCGCCACGCTGGCCAGCGGCGCCGCACTGCCTGCCTGGCTGAACTTCGACGCCGCCACGCGCAGCTTCAGCGGCACGCCGGCCAACGGCGATGTCGGCGCGATCAGCGTGCGCGTCACCGCCACCGATGGCAGCGGCGCCAGCACATCCAGCAGCTTCACGCTGACGGTCGCCAACACCAACGATGCCCCGACCAGCAAGGCCATCGCTGCGCAGTCGGCCGCCGAGGGCAATGCCTTCGGCTTCACGCTGCCGGCCGACAGCTTCAGCGACGTGGATGCCGGCGACGCGCTGACCTACACCGCCACGCAGGCCGATGGCGCGGCGCTGCCGGCCTGGTTGAGCTTCGACGCCGCCACGCGCACGTTCAGTGGCACGCCGCTGAACGGCGATGCGGGCAGCATCACCGTGAAGGTGACCGCCACCGACACCAGCGATGCCAGCGCCTCCAGCAGCTTCACGCTGACCGTGGCCGACACCAACGACGCGCCGACCGTCGCCAACGCGCTGGTGGCCCAGTCGGCCATCGAGGGCGGCGCCTTCGGCTTCACCGTGCCCGCCAACACCTTCGTCGATGCCGATGCCGGCGACTCGCTGAGCTACGCCGCCACGCGGGCCGACGGCGCGCCGCTGCCGGCCTGGCTGAGCTTCGATGCCGCCACGCGCAGCTTCAGCGGCACGCCGTCCAGCGGCGATGTCGGTGCGGTCAGCCTGCGCGTCATCGCCACCGACCGCAGCGGCGCCAGCGCCGCCAGCGATTTCATGCTGACCGTGGCCAACCTCAATGAAGCGCCCACCGTCGCCAACGCCATCGCCGCGCAGACGGCCACCGAGGATGCTGCCTTCAGCTTCACGCTGCCGGCCAACACCTTCGACGACGCCGATGCCGGCGACACGCTGAGCTACAGCGCCACGCTGGCCAGCGGTGCGGCGCTGCCGGCCTGGCTGAGCTTCAACGCCGCCACGCGCAGTTTCAGCGGCACACCGGCCAATGGCGACGTCGGCACGATCGCCGTGCGTGTGACTGCCACCGACGGCAGCGGCGCCAGCGCCTCCGGTGACTTCTCGCTTGCCATCGCCAACGCCAACGACGCCCCCGCCGGCAGCGCCATCGCTGCGCAAGTCGCCAGCGAGGACAGCGCCTTCAGCTTCACGCTGCCGGCCGACAGCTTCATCGACGTGGATGCCGGCGACTCGCTGAGCTACGCCGCCACGCTGGCCAGCGGCGCGGCACTGCCGGCCTGGCTGAGCTTCAATGCGGCCACGCGCAGTTTCAGCGGCACGCCGGCCAACAGCGACGTCGGTGCGATCAGCGTGCGCGTCACCGCCACCGACCGCAGCGGCGCCAGCGCCGTCAGCAGCTTCACGCTGACGGTGGCCAACACCAACGACGTGCCCACGCTGGCCAATCCCCTCGTCGCGCCGGATGCCACGGCGAAGGATGCCTTCAGCTTCACGGTGCCTGCCAACACCTTCGCCGACGTCGATGCCGGCGACTCGCTGAGCTACACCGCCTCGCTGGCCAGCGGCGCCGCCCTGCCGGCCTGGCTGAGCTTCAACGCCGCCACGCGCACCTTCTCCGGCACACCGTCCAACGGCGATGCTGGCGTGATGGTCGTGCGCGTGACCGCCACCGACGGCAGCAATGCCAGCGCGTCCGCGAGCTTCGCGCTGACGGTCAGCGCCGTGCCAGAGCCGCAGCTGCCCGACCCGCCGCAACCACCCGCGCCACCACTGCTGCCCACATTCGCGCTACCCCCGTCCACCCTTCCGGACGTCTCCACCGGGGCGGCGCCGATCAGCTTCCTGAGCGAGGTCGGGTACGGCAACGACCTCGGGCGCCAGCTGTCGGGCAACGACGGCGTGTTCGCGCCGTCACCGCCGCCCACACCGCCAGCACCGCAGCCGGCCGGCACGGGCTCAGGCCAGCCGCTGCCGCTGTCCTCGCAGGGGCAGGAGCGCGGACCGCAGCCGACTGGCCAGCTCTCGCCAGGTGCCAACCCATCGGGCTCGCCGCTGTCGGTCATCCCCGACGTAGGCGACTACCGCATCGACGCAGGATCCGTTCTGAGCATCCTGCTGCCGCCCAACCTCTACACCCACACCGCGGCCGACGCCGCCGTCACCATCGAACTCCGTCTGGAGAACGGCCAGCCGCTGCCGGCCTGGCTGCGCTTCGACCCGCGCACCAAGATGCTGACCGGCCAGCCGCCCGCCGGCATGACGGGCCGGCTGAGCATCGAGATCATCGTGCGCGACTCCCGGGGGAATCAGGCCAGCTCGCAACTGGAGATCGACGTGCAGCGGGCGCGGAGCCCGGGCGCCGAGCTGCGACAGGATGCGCGACCCGGCCTCAGCGAGCAGTTGCGCTCCGCCCACCTGCAGCAGCGCGGCTCGCTCGGCGAGCGGCTGGCCGCGGCGCCCCGCGCTGAGCGCGGCGGCGCCTCGCAGCGCGGATGAGCGGCGCCCAGCAGGCACTGGCGGCCCCCGCACCGCAGGGCGCGGCCGATCCGCTGGTCCAGCTGCTGGACCTGGCCCACCAGGCACGCTCGGCGCACAGCCGCGACGAGCTGGCCTTTCTGCTGCTGAACGACAGCCACCGCCTGCTGGCCTACCGGCAGGCCGCGCTGTGGCTGGACGGCACCGGCCTGCGCGGCCTGTCCGGCGTCATGGAGCCCGACCCCAACGCGCCGTATGCGCAGTGGCTGCGCAGACTGTGCGCGCACCTGTACGCGACGCATCGCGAGGCCGGGCTCCTCGCCATCGATCGCCGGCAACTGCCCGAGGTGCTTGCTGAAGCGTGGTCGGACTGGCTGCCCGTTGAGGGCCTGTGGCTGCCCGTGCCGGGCGAGGCCGGCCAGCCAGCGGCCGGCGGCCTGCTGCTGGCACTGGACCAGCCTTGTCCGCCGGCTGCCTGGCCGCTGCTGCAGGAATGGCTGCACGTGTGGGCGCACGCCTGGCGCGGCCTGGACCGGCCGCAGGCCTGGTGGCGCGCGCTGCTGCGCCGCGACCCGCCCGCGCTGGGCGGCGCGCCGCGGCCTGTCTGGTGGCGGCGCCGGCCGGTGCAGGTGGCGCTGGCGCTGGCTGTGCTGATGCTGGTGCCGGTGCGCCTGACGGTGCTTGCGCCGGCCGAGCTGGTGGCGGCCGACGCCGCCGTCGTGCGCGCACCGCTGGACGGCGTCATCGAGGGCTTCCAGGTGCAGCCCAACCAGGCGGTCACGCGCGGTCAGGTGCTGTTCAATTTCGACGAGGCGCCCATCGCCAGCCGGCTGGACGTGGCACGCCAGGCGCTGGCCACCGCCGAGGTGGAGTACCGCCAGGTTGCGCAACTGGCGCTCTCGGACGCGCGAGCCAAGGGCCAGCTCGCGGCCGTGCAGGGGCGCATCGAGGAGAAGCGCGCCGAGGCCGAATTCCTGGAAGACCAGTTCAAGCGCTCGCGTGTCGAGTCGCCGCGCGACGGCGTGGCCATCTTCGACGACCCGTCCGAATGGGCCGGCCGGCCGGTGCACACCGGCGAGCGCATCCTGCGCGTGGTCGACCCGCACCAGGTCGAGATCGAGGCCTGGCTGCCGGTGGGCGACGCGCTGCCGCTGCCCGACGGCGCACCGCTGAAGCTCTACCTCGCCGCGACGCCGCTGGAGCCCGTCACGGCCACGCTGCGCTACATGGCCCACGACGCCGTGCAGCGCCCCGACGGCAGCTACGCCTACCGGGTGCGCGCGCGGCTGGATGCGCCCACCCCGCACCGCATCGGCCTGAAGGGCACGGGCCGCGTGCAGGCGGGCTGGGTGCCGCTGGCCTACTGGGTGCTGCGCCGGCCGCTGGCCATCGCGCGCCAGTATCTGGCCCTTTGATTTGATGGCCACGCTGCCGCCGCTGCGCGAGGAACTGGCCCTGCACCCCGGCTCGCGCGGGCCACAGGGCCAGCCCGGCTGGACGCTGCACGACCCCGTGCGCAACCAGTTCTTCCAGATCGACTGGCCCAGCTTCGAGCTGCTGAGCCGCTGGCACCTGGGTGCGCCCGAGGCTGTGCTGGCTGCCGTGCGCGCCGAGACCACGCTGGCGGTGGCCGAGGGCGACCTGGAGCGGCTGCTGGAGTTTCTCCAGCTCAACCAGCTGCTGATGCCCCGCAGCGGCCAGGCCCGCGAACTGGCGCGCCGCAAGCAGGCCCGGCATGGCGGCACCTGGACCTGGCTGCTGCACCACTACCTGTTCTTCCGCGTGCCGCTGCTGCGCCCCGATGCGCTGCTGGACCGGCTGGCGCCGCGTCTGGGCTGGCTGTACGGCAAGACCTTTCTGTGGTTGACGGTCGCGGCCGGGCTGCTCGGGCTGGGCGGTGTCTCGCGCCAGTGGGATGCCTATGCCGGCACGCTGGTGGACCTGTTCACCTGGCAGGGCTTCGTTGCCTACGGCGTGGCCCTGGTGGCCGTGAAGGCCGTGCACGAGTTCCTGCACGGCGTCACCGCCAAGCGCTACGGCTGCCGCGTGCCGACCATGGGCGTGGCGCTGATGGTGCTGTGGCCGGTGGCCTATACGGACACCACCGAGGTCTGGAAGCTGCCCGACGCCCGCCGGCGCATGGCGGTGGCCGGCGCGGGCATCTGCGCCGAGCTGGCCATCGCGGCCTGGGCCACGCTGGCCTGGGTCATGTTGCCCGACGGTGCGCTGCGTACCGTGGCCTTTCTGCTGTCCAGCACGACGTGGATCTCCACGCTGCTGGTCAACGCCAGCCCCTTCATGCGTTTCGACGGCTACTTCCTGCTGTCCGATGCGCTGGACATGCCCAACCTGCACGCCCGCTCGTTCGCGCTGGCGCGCTGGCGGCTGCGCGAATGGCTGTTTGCGCTCGGCGAGCCGGCGCCCGAGTCGCTGCCGCCGCGCCGCGTGCGCTGGCTGGTGGCGTTCGCCTGGGCCACCTGGATCTACCGGCTGTTGCTTTTCATCGGCATCGCGGTGCTGGTCTACCACTTCGTCGTCAAAGCCATCGGCATCCTGCTGTTCGTCGTTGAGGTGGCCTGGTTTATCGCGTCGCCGCTGTGGAGCGAACTGCGCGCCTGGTGGCAGCGCCGCGCGCGCATCCGCCGCGGCCGGCGGCTGGCGCTGCTGGCCGGGGCAGGCGGCCTGCTGGCGCTGCTGCTGGTGCCGCTGCCGGGCCGCATCACCGGCATGGGCCTGCTGCAGCCGGCCGAGCAGCTGACGCTGTACGCGCCGGCCGGCGCCCGCGTCACGGCGCTGCCGTTCAAGCCGGGCGACGCCGTGCCGGCCGGCGCGGTGCTGTTCGAGGTGGATTCGCCGGCGTTGCGGCTGCGCACGCAGCAGACGGCGGCTCGCGTGGCCGGCGTGCAGGGGCAGATATCCGCCTCGGCCTTCGACGCCGAGCAGCGACGCGACTGGCGGCTGGCTGCCGAACAGCTGCGCAGCCGCCGCGCCGAGGCGCAGACCGTGACCGCCGACGCGCAGCGCTACGCGCCGGTGGCACCGTTCGCGGGCCGCTTCGTCGATGCCGACCCCGACCTGCGCCCCGGTGACTGGGTGGCGCGGGACGAGGTGATGGGCCGGCTGGTCGGCACCGGCGCGCGCCAGGTGGTCACCTACGTCGACGAGAAGGACGTGCGGCGCATCGCCGTCGGCGACCGCGGGCTGTTCGTCGTCGATGCGGTGTATGGCCCGGCGCTGCGGCTGCGCGTGAAGGCCATCGAGCGCGACGCCACGCGCACACTGAACGAGCGCCTGCTGGCCAGCCACCTGGGCGGCCAGGTGCTGGTGCGCGAGCAGGGCGCGGGTCTGGTGCCGGAGGCGGCGGTGTTCCGCGTCGTGCTGGAGACGGCGGGCGGGCGGGACCATGCCTCGCAGAGCTGGCGTGGCTGGGTGGTCATGGACGCGCGGCCCGAGCCGCTGCTGCAGCGCTTCGCCCGCCAGGCGCTGAGCGTTTTCTGGCGCGAAGCGGGGTTCTGAACCCGGCTGGCCTGCAAAGCAGAAAAGCCCCGCCGGCCAGTGACCTGCGGGGCTTTCATGTTTGGTGGCGCTTCAGGGATTCGAACCCCGGACCTGCGGATTATGATTCCGTCGCTCTAACCGGCTGAGCTAAAGCGCCTGAGCCCGCCATTCTAAGCGAGTTTTTTCGGGGCTGGCAACAAGATCTGAAAAATTACAAACCAGGCTCACGCAGCCAGCCCTTAAAGGGCTGGCCGGGCAGGCGCTTGAGGCTCTCGACAAGCTGGGTGGCGTTGAACACCGCGCCGGCGTCGTTGGTGTGCGTGCGGGCATCCGAGAAGAAGCCCTCCACGCGCTCCGCGCCGACGGCGCGGTAGGCCTCGGCAACGCGCAGCGTCAGGTCGATGAACTGGGCGCCGTTGGCCTTGGCGACCTGCTCGCCCCAGGCCGCGTAGTTCTCGAAGTCGCGCGGCTGCTCGGGCTTCCAGCGGTCTTTGTGCGGGATGGGTGACAGCACGACGACGTTCGCGCCCTTGGCCTTCGCATCGGTGATGTAGCGCTTCAGATACCAGCCGAAGCTCTGCACCGTCTCCTTGCTGCCGTCGGGGCGGGTGTCTTCCTGCGTGTCGTCGCCGGTGCCGGGCACCGAGCCGCGGTTCTTGCCGGCGGGGTCGCCGATGCGGGCGCCGTCGTTGTGGCCGAACTGGATCAGCAGCCAGTCGCCGGCCTTCAGCTGCTCCAGCACCGAGGCCCAGCGGCCTTCGGTGAAGAAGGTGCGGCTGCTGCGCCCGCCGATGGCGTTGTTGACGACGTTGACGCGCTGCGTGTCGAAGAAGGGCGCCAGGCGCTCGCCCCAGCCGAAGGCGCCGTTCTGGCCGCCGCTGCGCACGGTGGAGTCGCCGATCAGCACGATGCTGGGCAGCTTGGGGTCGCGCGGCGCCTCGACCTTGACCTTGCGGGCATCCACCACCGGCCGGTCGTCCGAGCCGTCCGGCAGGAAGCGCTGCCTGTAGACGTCCTCCGGCAGCACCTTGTTCTGGATCAGCCCGGCGACGACCAGTTGCGCGTTGACCGCCGCACCCAGCCAGTTGGTGTGCACGGTCTCGGGGTCGGGCGGGAACAGCGTGGCCACCACGGCCTTGCCCAGCGCCTCGTAGCGCTTGGCGCCCCACTCGTTGAGGTCGATGAAGGCCACGTTCTCCTGCCGGGCGACCTCGGCGGCCCAGCCGGCGAAGTTGCCGCCGGCGCGCGTCACGGTCACGCCGTCGGCCTCCCAGCGCTTGCGGATGACCGGCGACGCGATGACGGGCGTGGCGCCCAGTGCGCGGATCTCGGCGACATAGCCGCGCAGATAGGCGCCATAGGTGTAGACCGTCTCGGGCTTGCCGGTCAGCAGGTTGTTGATGTCTTCCTTCTCGGGCCCGGTGCCGCGCAGCACGCCGCGGGCGCGGCTGTTGTCGTTGACCGGGCTGGCATCGTTGTGGCCGAACTGCATGACGACCCAGTCGCCCTTCTTGATGAAGGGCTTGGTGCGCTCCCAATGGCCGCTGCTGCGGTAGGTGCGGCTGGACAGCCCGCCCACGGCGCGGTTGACGACGTTGATCTTGTTCAGGTCGAAGTAGGCGGCAATGGGGTTGCCCCAGCCCCACTGGCCTTCGGGCCCCTTGCCCTGGCCGTCGTCGCGGCCATTGCGCACCGTCGAGTCGCCGATGAGGATCAGCGACGGCAGCGCCGGCTTGGCGGGTTCGGGCAGCGTGACCTGGGCGCGCGCCGGGTCGGTGCTGGCAGTGAACTCCTGCGCGTGGGCAGTGGCCAGCGGCAGCGTGAACAGCAGGGCCGCGAGCGCGCGGCGGATGGGTTGGGCAGTCATGGTGCCGATGCTAGGAGCAGGTGCCCAAGCTTGGCTGACGGCGATGGCGCAAGTTCTTGAGCGATTCATGCCCAGCAACATCGCGCAACAGAGCGAGGCCTAGAGTCCGGCCACACAAAAACGGAGACGCCCATGTCGTTGCGCAAGACTTCCCTGCTGCTGAGCCTGCTGATCGCCCTGGCACCCGCCTGGGCCCAGATCGGCCAGCGCTTCCCGTCCGAGAAGCGGGTCGTCAACGACCCCGTCACCGGCACGCCGCTGACCTTCCTGACCACGCAGCCGCGCGGCGATTCCAAGATCTACCCCAGCCATCCGCAGTGGACGGCCGATGGCCAGTGGCTGGTGTTCCGCTCCAACCGTGTCAAGGGCGAGGCCATCGCCGTCAACGAGGCCAGCGGCGACCTGGTGCAGGTCACCGAGGGCGGCTACGAGGGCATGCTCAACCTGTCGCAATCGGGCGGCAACAAGCTGTATTTCCTGCGCAAGCCGGCCGCCGGCCCGGACAAGGCTCGCGAGGCCGTCGAGGTGGACCTGGACCGTGTGTTCGCCGACAGCAAGGTCGGCAAGATGAAGTCGGCCACCAGCTACCAGCGCGTCATCGCGACGCTGCCCGCCGAGCTGGAGGCCTATGGCGACAACGCGCTGGACGCCGACAACCAGTGGTTCTACTTCCGCATCCAGGGCAAGGCCTATGCCGGCGCGAAGCTGCCCGCCGGCACCAAGATCGAGCCGCCCTTCGGCCCGCGCGGCATGGGTGCCGGCCCGCACGCCATCGGCAAGGTCAACGTGAAGACGGGCGAGTTCCAGCACGTCGTGTCCGTGCCCTTCCAGATCGGCCACATCCAGTCCAACCTGTGGCAAGCCGGCGAGCTGGTGTTTAGCTGGGAGACCGGCGGCAAGTCGCCCCAGCGCACCTGGACCGTCAAGGGCGATGGCACCGGCCTGCGCCCGATGTACCCCGAGGCGCCCTACGAGTGGGTCACGCACGAGGCCATCATCGGCAAGGACGAGGTGGCGCTGGCCATCATGGGCCACCGCGCCATCCCCGGCGTGGAGGACCCGACCCGCGCACCCGGCACCGATGTGGGCGGCGCCAACCCGGGCCAGGACGCGTCCTGGGGCAACTCCGGCACGCGCGAGAAGCCGACGGGCCTGGCCGTCGTGAACCTGCGCACGCGGGAGATGACCATCGCCGGCCAGACCCACAAGGGCAGCGGACTGTGGCACGTGCACGGCTCGCCGGACGGCCGCTTCGCGGTGGGCGACGACTTCAACCGCGACATCTACCTGATCGACCGCAAGACGCGCGAAATGATGCTGCTCAGCGCCGGCCACAAGACGACGGCGCGCGACCACCCCCATCCGACCTTCAGCCCGGACGGCAAGAAGATCCAGATCCAGTCCGCCATGTTGGCGGCGGACGGGCGCGAGATGAATATCGTCGTGGTGCCGGTGCCGCAGTCCTGGCTGGACCGCAAACCCTGAAACACCGCGGGCGTTGAATATCCACGGAATATGCGGGTTGCGAATATCCAATATCGTTTGGAGGGATTCGAAATCTGATATCCGCGCGCCGCTCTCATGTCGCACTGCAGCATAGATGCGACGATTTCGCTCACCAAGGTGATCGATTGCTGCGCGTTCAGGGTTTGCCTGGCGTCAAGCAATCACGTCCTTGATTCTTTGGCCGGCGCCAAACACAGGCCCAAACCAGGCCCCTAGACTGCCCGCAGGGCAATATGAAGATTGCTGCAAAGCAATCATCTCGCAAGTATTTCTGGAGGCAGACATATGCTGAACACCCACACCCTGCGCGCACCGCGCTGGACGCCGCTGGCACTGGCCATCTCGGCTGCACTGGCCGGTCAGGCCCAGGCCCAAACCGCCGCCGCGCCGGCCGCCGCCGCCTCGGCCGCCAAGGCCGAGACTAACCAGCTCGACACCGTCGTCGTGACCGGCATCCGCCGCTCCATCCAGAGCGCCATTGACCGCAAGAAGAATGCCTCCACGGTGCAGGACAGCATCGTTGCGGAAGACATCGACCAGTTCCCGGACAAGAACGTCGGCGAAGCGCTGTCGCGTGTCACCGGTGTGCAACTGAGCCGTGAGTTCGGCGAAGGCTCGCAGGTCGCCATCCGCGGCGTCGAGCCCGACCTGAACCGCGTCGAGATCAACGGCATGTCGGTGCTGGGCACCAACGGCGGTGCCGGCCGCGGCGCCGAGCTGCGCGAGCTGGCCTCCGAGCTGATTGCCTCCATCGACGTGGTCAAGGGCTCCACGGCTGACATCACCGAAGGCGGCGTGGGCGGCACGGTGCGCATCAACACGCGCAAGCCGCTGGACTTCACCAAGCGCACCATCGCCGGCTCGCTGTCGGCCGAGCAGGGCAGCCTGCGTGGCGGCGTGCAGCCGCGCGGCTCGCTGCTGCTGGCCGACAAGTTCTTCGACGGCAAGCTGGGCGTCATGGCCAACCTGGTCTACGACAACATCCACACGCGCGGCGACTTCGTGCGCAACACCTCGTGGCGTTTCCTGCGTGACTGGGACTTCTCGCCCGAGAAGACCATCACCAGCCTTAACGACAACGCGGCGGCCGTGACGACCTTTGCCGGCTGTACCGCGTTGGCCGCCGCCGACCGCACGGCCTGCCAGCAGCAGTGGTTCGACTACTCGCCGGGCAT
>CAMLKW010000144.1 GCA_946480605.1 uncultured Roseateles sp.
CAGCACGCCCGCAACACTGGTGGCTACCAGCACCCACAGCAGCACCGTGGCGACGGCATCGATCAGCCGCTGCGTCGCCGCCTCGCCCTCGGTCGCCCGCGTCGCGGCCAGGATGGGCACGAAGGCCTGCGAGAAGGCGCCCTCGGCGAACAGCCGGCGCAGCAGGTTGGGAATGCGGAAGGCCACCAGGAAGGCGTCCGTCATCGCCGTGGCGCCGAACAGGCCGGCCACCATGGTTTCCCGGACGAGGCCGGTGATGCGCGATGCCAGGGTCAGAAGAGATATGGTTGACGCAGCGCGCAGCAGATTCATGGCGGCGGATTATCTGTGTGGCCAATGACGTCGCCGCAGAGACACCGGGCAGCCCTTGGCCTCAACCCTGTTTTCGGGCTATACTCGCTGTCTTTGCACCAACTGGGTATACAAACAGCATGGCAACCAGCTCCAAAGCCAAGAAGAAGACGGTTCGCCTGGCATCGGGCCGCAAGCGCGCCCGCCAGGACGTCAAGCTCAACGCCGCGAACACCGCGCTGCGCTCCAAATTCCGCACGGTCATCAAGAACGTGCAAAAGGCAGTGGTCGCGGGCGACAAGTCCAAGGCCGCCGACCTGTTCAAGACCGCCCAAGCCGTCATCGACTCCGTCGCCGACAAGGGCATCTTCCACAAGAACAAGGCTGCTCGCCACAAGAGCCGCCTGTCCGCCAAGATCAAGGCGCTCGCCGCCTGATAACCCATCCAGCTCTGGTGCAAGCAAAAGGCCCGCGAAAGCGGGCCTTTTGCATTTCTGCCGCGCCCGACGAAAGCGGCTAGTGCCACTCGCCGCGCTCGACGCCTTGCACGCTGCGATCGCGCAGCCAGTCGGCCACAGCACGAGCGACCCATTGCGGATCATCCAGTGGCAGGTCATGGCCAGCCTTGGTATGCAGCCGCAACGGCGCCCCCCAGGCACGACTGATGGCCTGCGAGCAGCGCCAGTCGACCAGCGTGTCAGCCTTGCTGCACAGCAGCAGCATGGGCGCGGCCGGCCGTGTGCGGCTGGCGCGGTAGCGCAAGCTGGCCAGCAACTGGCGCGCCGTGTTGCGCACACCCAGCGGGTGCTGGCGCTGCAACTCGACCCAGCGTTCGATGACCGCCTGAGAGGGCGTCAGTCGGGTCGTCAGTTGCAGCACGCGCTCCTCGCGCATGCGGGCGCTGAAACGGCTCAGCGACAACAGCGCCAACCCCAGATAGTTCAGCGGCCGCGGCTTGCGGAACAGTTCGCTGAACGGACGCAGACTGGGGTTGATGAGCACCCCGGCCTCGATCTCACCCGGATGACGGTTGGCCCAGTCGGTCAATACCGCCGCCCCCAGCGACATGCCCACCACCGAGACAGCGCCGGCCACGCCGCAGCGATGCAACTCGGCACGACAGGCATCCACGATGGCCGAGACCTGGGTGGGACTGGCCTGACGGCGCAGCGCGCCCGTACCTGGCAGGTCCATCAGCAGCAGACGCGCACCGGGCTGCAGCGCCCGCAGTTCGTTCAACAGGTGTTCGGGGAAGACCCCCCAATGGCCGCTCTCGCGCGACAGCCCTCGCAGCAACAGCCAGACGCCATCTGCCGCAGACGGCGCCGCAACCAGTCCCGAGGCAGGCTGAGGTGAAGGGGCGGCGGGAACGGCGCTGAGGCTCATCGAACAGATACGAAAAGTAGCTGACGAGGATAACGGTCGATCCCCCGCCAAGGGCCTGGGAATCACTCTAGGGCGGAGGACACCGACCGATCAACGGGACGGTTTTTCGTCGGGAAGCAGACAGGCGTCGGCGACCTGCAGGTTGTTGTCACGCGCAAAGTTCATGACGAAGTCCCAGGCCATGGGCTCCAGCCGGCGCAGTTCCTCGTTGACGATGACGCACTTCACGCCGTTGATCACCGTGGGCACGCAGTAAGGTGAATAGCCGATGTGGGCCCCCGGCCCCAGCCGCGCGCCGCCGGGGCGGAAACAAGACATCGCACCGGCCAGGCGCTCGGCCCAATCGCTCGGGCGGAAGGTGCGTCCATCCAGAGTGACACCTTGGATGAAGACTTCGCGCGGCGGGGGGGCAACGGTCATGGACGGGAGGACTTCGCTATACAGCGGAGCACCGCTGCCAAAGACCGCTATTGTGCCCTGAGGCGGCGCAATCTGCTGCGCCGCAACATCGTCACGGCACGACCCCTAGAATCCAGATCCCGTATTTTTCCTCAATCCCCACGGAGACCCGATGAACGCTGCCCCCCTGCCGTCCGACGCCCATGTGATGCCGACCTACGGCCGCCTGCCCGTCGCGCTTTCGCACGGCCAAGGCTGCTGGGTCTGGGACACGCAAGGCCGACGATTGCTGGACGCGCTCGGTGGCATCGCGGTCAACACGCTGGGCCACAACCACCCGCGGCTGGTGCCGGCGCTGCAGGACCAGGTGGCCAAGCTCATCCATACGAGCAACTACTACCGGATTCCGCTGCAAGAGCAACTGGCCGACAAGCTCTGCGAGATTTCGGGACTCGCCAACGTCTTCTTCTGCAACAGCGGGCTGGAGGCCAACGAGGCGGCGCTGAAGATCGCCCGCAAGTTCGGCCACGACCGCGGCAACACCTCGCCCGAGATCCTGGTGTTCGAGGGCGCCTTCCACGGTCGCTCCATCGCGACGCTGTCGGCCACGGCCAACCCCAAGATCCAGGCCGGCTTCGGCCCGCTAGTGCCGGGCTTCGTGCGCGCACCGCTGAACGACATCCCCGCCGTGGAAGCAGCGCTGGCCGCGCACCCCAACGTCACGGCCATCTTCCTGGAGACCATCCAGGGCGAAGGCGGCGTCAACCCCGCCCGCATCGAGTTCCTGCAGGCATTGCGCCGGCTGTGCGACGAGCGCGACCTGCTGCTGATGCTTGACGAGGTGCAGTGCGGCGTCGGCCGCACCGGCAAATGGTTTGCCCACCAGTGGGCCGGTATCCGGCCCGACGTCATGCCGCTGGCCAAGGGCCTGGGCTCGGGCGTGCCCATCGGTGCCGTCGTCTGCGGCCCGCGCGCGGCCGACGTGCTGAAGGCCGGCAACCACGGCACGACCTTCGGCGGCAACCCGCTGGCCATGCGTGCCGGCGTCGAGACGCTGAAGATCATGCAGGAAGACCGCCTGCTGGCCAACGCCGAGGCCGTGGGCGCCACGCTGCGCGACAGCCTCGCCGAAGGTCTGGCCGGCGAGTCGGGCGTGGTCGAGATCCGCGGCCAGGGCCTGATGCTGGGCATCGAGCTGGACCGCCCCGCCGGCGTGCTGCTGACCCGCGCGCTGGAAGCCGGCCTGCTGCTCAGCGTGACGGCCGACCGCGTCGTGCGCCTGCTGCCGCCGCTGATCCTCACGCACGACGAGGCGCGTCAGATCGCCGCGCTGCTGGTGCCACTGGTCAAGGCCTTGCTGGCCGAGCCCAAGCCATGAAGCCGGGGGACACGCTGATGCGCCACTACCTCCAGTTCAAGGACCTGCGGGCCGAGGAATACGCCCACCTGTTCGACCGCGCCGCCATCATCAAGCGCCGCTTCAAGAACTACGAGAAATACCAGCCGCTGCAGGACCGCACGCTGGCCATGATCTTCGAGAAGGCCAGCACGCGCACCCGCGTCAGCTTCGAGGCCGGCATGTACCAGATGGGCGGCTCGGTGGTGCACCTGACCACCGGCGACAGCCAGCTGGGCCGCGCCGAGCCGATCGAGGACAGCGCCCGCGTGATCAGCCGCATGGTCGACATCGTGATGATCCGCACCTACGAGCAGACCAAGCTGGAGCGCTTCGCGGCGCACTCGCGGGTGCCGGTGATCAACGGCCTGACCAACGAGTACCACCCCTGCCAGATCCTGGCGGACCTGTTCACCTTCATCGAGCAGCGCGGCATGGACCGCCGCGGCGCGATCGACATGGACTGCCTCAAAGGGCGCGTGGTGGCCTGGGTCGGCGACGGCAACAACATGGCCAACACCTGGCTGCAGGCGGCGGAGATCCTGGGCTTCAAGGTGCACGTCAGCACGCCCAGCGGCTATGAAATCGACCCCGCCGTGGCCGGCGTGAAGGACGCGAGCTGCTACAAGGTCTTTAAGGACCCGCGCGAGGCTTGCATCGACGCAGACCTGGTCACGACCGACGTCTGGACCAGCATGGGCTACGAGGCCGAGAACGAGGCCCGCAAGGCCGCCTTCGCCGACTGGTGCGTGGACCGCGACATGATGGCCCGCGCCAAGCCAGATGCGCTGTTCATGCACTGCCTGCCGGCGCACCGCGGCGAGGAGGTGGCGGCCGACGTCATCGACGGCCCGCAGTCGGTGGTCTGGGACGAGGCCGAGAACCGCATGCACGTGCAGAAGGCGCTCATGGAGTACCTGCTGCTGGGCCGCATCGGCTGAGAAAGGCCTCGCGAACCTGAAGCCGGCCCGCGTTGTTGGGCCGGCGTCAGTGCTTCGTGGCAAGCTGTCACCCATGCGCTGGGCCTTCATCACCGACCTTCACGCCAACCGGCAGGCCTTCGAGGCCGTGCTGGCCGATGCGCGCACCCAAGGCGCCACGCGCTATGCGCTGCTGGGTGATTTCGTCGGCTACGGTGCCGACCCGGCCTGGGTGCTGGACCAGGTCATGGCGCTGGCGACCGACGGCGCCATCGCCGTGCAGGGCAACCACGACGAGGCCGTGGCCCAGGGCAGCATGCCCGGCATGCACCCGGATGCCCGCGCGGTCGTCGACTGGACGCGCGCGCAGCTGAACGAGGACCAACTGCGCTTCCTGAAGCGGCTGCCCATGCAGGCCACGGGCGAGCCGGGGCACTGCCTGTTCGTGCACGCCAACGCCTACGATCCGCGCAGCTGGGAGTACGTGCTGGGCCGCGCCGAGGCGGTGCGCAGCATGCATGCCCATCCGGCGCGGCTGCAGGTCTGCGGCCACATGCACGAGCCCATGCTGTTCCACCTGTCCGGCACCGGCAAGGCGGGCGACTTCCGCCCCGTGGCCGGCGTGCCCATGCCGCTGCCGGGCCACCGCCAGTGGTTGGCCATCCCCGGCTCCTGCGGCCAGCCGCGCGACGGCAACCCGGCCGCCTGCTATGCCTTGTTCGACCCGCCCAGGTCGGAACTGGACGACGCGCGCATCACCTTCCAGCGCGTCGCCTATGACGTCGACGCGGCCTGCGACGCGCTGCGCGCGACGGACCTGCCCCCCCCCATCGTCGAGCGGCTGACGCGCCGGCTCAGCCTGGGCGAATGAGCACCGCTGCGCCCGAAGCCCTGCCAGCGCCGCTGGAAGCCGGCCAGGTGCTGGACGGCTTCCGGCTGGAGGAGCGGTTGCACCAGGGCGGCATGGCCAACCTGTGGCGGGTCAGCCGCGTCGATGTCGGCGAAGGCGGCATGGACGACGGCATCGAGCTGATCATGAAGGTGCCGCGCATCAAGGGCGGCGAGGACCCGGCCACCATCGTGGGCTTCGAGGTCGAGCAGATGCTGATGCCGCAACTGAGCGGACCGCACGTGCCGCGCTTCATCGCACGCGGCGACTGGACGCGGCAGGCCTTCATCGTCATGGAGCGCATCCCCGGCGACACGCTGCGCCCACGGCTGGACGACGCGCCCTTGCCCCCCGAGGAGGTGGCCGACATAGGCGCCCGCGTGGCCACCGCGCTGGCCGCCCTGCACCGCCAGCACGTGGTGCACCTGGACGTGAAGCCCAGCAACATCATGTTCCGCCCGGATGGCACCGCCGTGCTGGTGGACTTCGGCCTGTCACGCCACGAACAGCTGCCGGACCTGCTGGAAGAGGAGTTCACGCTGCCCATGGGCACCGGGCCCTACATGAGTCCCGAGCAGGTGCAGTTCGTGCGCAACGACCCGCGCAGCGACCTGTTCGCGCTGGGCGTCATGCTCTACCACCTGGCCACCGGTGAGCGTCCGTTCGGCCAGCCGGACTCGGTGCGCGGCCTGCGCCGGCGGCTGTTCGTCGAGCCCGTGCCGCCGCGCGCCATCCGGTCCGAGCTGCCCCCCTGGCTGCAGGAGGTCATCCTGCACTGCCTGGAGGTCAAGCCCGAGCGCCGTTACCAGAGCGCCGCGCAACTGGCGCTGGACCTGCGCGAACCGGCCGGCGTGGCGCTGACCGCGCGCGCCGAGAAGCTGCAGACCAGCGGCACCATGATGCGCCTGAAGCGCTGGTTCTTCGCGCTGGGCAGCGAGCCCGAGCCGCGCGTGCAGCCGGGCCAGCAGCTGTCGCGCAGCCCCATCGTGATGGCCGCTGTCGAGGTGGACCGCGGCACGCCCGAGCTGCGCGACCAGCTCTGCGAGACCGTGCGCCGCATCGTGCAGACCGAGGCCGGCGCCCGGCTGGCCTGCGTGGCCGTGATGCGCACCAACCGCATCGGGCTGGACGAGCTGACCGACCAGCACGGCCAGAGCCTGCACGTGAAGCAGCTCATCGCGCTGAAGCACTGGGCCCTGCCCATCCGCAAGGCCTTGAAGCTGGAGGATGGCCGACTGACCTTCCACGTGCTGGAGGCGCCCGACGTCGCCGAGGCGCTGGTGGACTTCGCGCACCGCAACGGCGTGGACCACATCGTCATGGGCGCGCGCGGCGCATCCACGCTGCGGCGCTACCTGGGCAGCGTGTCGGGCTATGTGGTGGCCGAATCGGCCTGCACGGTCACGGTGGTGCGGGAGCCCGCCGCCGGCTGAGCCTGGTCACAGGCCGATGTAGGAATCGCCCGCGGCCGCGGGCCGCCTCTTGCGCGCCGCCACGATCTGCGTGCGCACCGTCACGGCATTGCCGGCGGCGGCCAACTGCACGGGTGTGGGCGCGCCTTCGACCAGCTGATCGGGGTGCCACACGCGCACGCGCGCCGGCCCTTCGGGCAGACCCTGCAGCAGCGCGCGACCGTCCTCGCCGCCCAGCCGGGCCCAGGGCGTGTCGGCCACGTACACATGGCCGCGCATGGAGCCGTGGATGTGGCAGCCCAGCAGATAGGCGCCGGGCTGTCCCAACACCTTGCTGTCGCTGGCCGGCGCCTTGCCGGCGACCCGGCCGGCGAGGCGGAACTGCGTGTTCTGACCCGGGTCCACGTAGACGCCACCAGCCCCCATGACGCCAAGGATGACGTGGTGGTCCCAGCTGTCCAGGTTGCTGAAGCTGACTTTGGCGCCGAGCCCCACCACCGTCACCGCCGGCACGAAACGCAGCTTCTCCTGCGTCACGCTGGCCTCCAGCACCGGCGCGGGCCGCGCCCCCTGCACGCTGCTGTCGACCAGCACCACAGCGTCGGCCAGCGGCTTGCCGTTGCGGTCCAGCACGGTGACGCTGAGATCCGCCGCCTGAGCGGTGCAGGCAACAGTCAACAGGGCGGAAATCAGGGTGGCGCGCATGGCTGGAGGGCAGGCAAAGCGGAGGAGTCCCTGAGTCTCACCGCTGCCTACACTGCACGGATGAGTGACAACCCCTGCCTGAGCTGTGGCGCCTGCTGCGCGAGCTTCCGCGTCGACTTCGACCGCAGCGAACTGGAAAGCGAGGGCGGGCGCGTGCCCGACGGACTGGCCGTGGCGCTGAGCGGCCGACTGGTGCGCATGCGCGGTACCGACCATGCGCAACCGCGCTGCGCGGCGCTCAGCGGCAAGGTGGGGCACCAGGCCAGCTGTGGCATCCATGAGTGGCGCCCCTCGCCCTGCCGCGAGTTCGGTGAGCGCGCGCCCATGGGCATCGGCGACGACGCCTGCGCGCGGGCGCGCGCAAGGCACGGCCTGGCCCCGCTCTAGGTTCCCGGCCCGCGCAGCGGCTGCCGGCGCTGCTCGCGCAGTTCACGCTGCTGCTCGTTGAGCCAGGCCAGCTTGGCGCCGTACATCTCACGGTCACGCGTCGTCGCGCTGTTCTCCAGGGCCTTGGCGATTTCGCCACGCGCGGCGCTCAGGTCGCCCAAGCCATAGTTGGCCA
Source organism: uncultured Roseateles sp. (assembly GCA_946480605.1). The sequence continues at coordinate 7,961 of CAMLKW010000144.1, forward strand.
GCGCCAGCCAGAAGTGGAACTCCGGCACGTAGGCAGCGCGCGCCACCTCCTTGCGGAACAGCTGGCGGGCCGAGGCAAACTCGCCGGCCTTCATCGCCGCCACGCCTTCATCGAAGAACTTGTAGGGCGGCACAGGCTGCAACTGGGCCAACTGGTTGGCGTAGACCTGGGCCTCGGCGCTACGACCCACGTCGGTCAGCACCAGCACAAGGTTGGACACCGCCTGCACATTGCCCGGCTCGCGCTCCAGCACATGGCGCAGCGTGGCCTCGGCGGCGCCGTACAAGCCCTTGCGCCGGTACAGCACCGCCAAGGTGTTGTAGGAGGCCAGCCAGCGCGAATCCAGCTGGATGGCGGCCTTGGACCACCAATAGGCATCATCCACCTCGCCCATGGACAAGGCCTCGGCCGCGCGGTTGTTCAGGAACATCGCGAGGATGGTGGATTCGTCGACGACGCGGCTGCGGTTGCGCCGGATCTGCTCGGGTGGCAGGAAGTCGATGGTCAGCAGTTCGGCGTCACCGAAGACGGTCATGCGCGAAGCGCTGGCCAGCGGACGCGCCAGGCTGATGTTCACGTGCCCCGCGACGAAGAAGATGCCGTTGGCCCGCGTCCAGGCCTCTTCCAGATAGACGCTGTTGAAGCGCACCGCCAGGTTCAGGTGGCGCGCAAAGGCCGCGGTCATCAGCACCAGCGACATGCAGTTGCCGCGCTTGGCATCGAAGGCCTCGGCGGCGGTCCGGGTGATCTCGCTGTCGTAGTCCAACTTGAGGCGGCCCTTGGTGTAGAGCGCATCGATGAGACCGTCGCGCACGCCCTTCAGGCGAATCTCGCTGGCCATTTCGGTCTCGGCAAAACGCCTCATCTCGGGGCTGAGCTTCAGCGCCTCCTGCGGATCGATGCGGAAGGCGGGCGGCTTGAAGGCTGCATCAAGGAACAACTCGGCATCGGGCGGCTTCAACGGCTCGACGGCACAACCGGCCAGGAACGCGAGCCCCAGCCCGGCAACGATGGCGCAGATCTTGATCATGGCAGTCTCCTGCTCTGCTTTTGATGCGGTCTCCTGACACAAGCTTAGCCCCGCGACCCTGCCCTGTCTTGAGTCATCTTGCACTTGGCCGTCAGATCTGATCGCCTGCCCTCTTCAACTTTCGACCAAGCACATAAGGGAGCAAAACTACATACATACTCAAAATCACGCCAGATATCTCACAAAATTCCACGAGATCACCAGACCCACCTCGGGATTTCACCATCTTCAATATGTAGTTTTACTTCAATAGCATCCGCGCACTTCAAAGGAGTGCTGGACATGAGGGCATGGGCAGGCGGGCTCGCGCGGCAGGCGCGGCAATGGGTGGGCGCCTTGGCGCTGGGCATGTGCGGGCTGCTGACGGCCTGCGGGGGCGGCAGCGAAGCGCCGACATCGGCGCCACCGAGCAGCGCCGGCGTGTCGGCAGCGGTCGACGGCGTCGAGCTGCTGGCCGCCATCCCCGGCACCGCCCAGGCACCGCGCGCCCGCATCGCCGCGGCCGCCACGCCCGCCGCGCCGGCCACCTCGCTGCGCGTGCACTACCGCCGCGGCGACGGCAACCACGCCGGCTGGCAGATCCACACCTGGGGCGCCGCGCAAAGCCCGAACTGGAACGCCGGCTGGAATGCCGCGGGCAGCGACGACTTCGGCGTGTACTACGACGTGCCGCTGGCCGCGGGCTCCGGCACGGTCGGCTTCCTGCTGCACAACGGCGACAACAAGGACAACGGCGGTGCCGACCAGAGCTACACGCTGCAGTCCGGCGCCAACGAAATCTGGCGCATCCAGGGCGACGGCACCAGCTACACGAGCAACCCGCTGCTGCTGCCGGTGCCGGACATCAAGACCGTGCGCGTGCACTACAAGCGCTTCGACGGCGGCTACAGCGCCTGGGGCCTGCACCTGTGGAACGGCAGCGGCCTCAACGCTGCGGCGCTGCCGGCCGGCGTCCACATCGACGACTGGGGCCAGCCGGTGGCCTTGAGCGCCATGCCCGGCTACGCCAGCGGCGACGGCGAGGTGGTGTTCGACATCCCCGTTCTTAACCCACAGGGCGACGAGAGCCGCAAGGGTCTGGAATTCATCATCCACGGCATGCCGCCCCACGAGAACGACAAGGACGGCCGCGACAACAACATCCGCGTCGAGTACGCAGCGCTGACGGTGAGCGGCCAGGTGGGCCACATCTGGCTGGTCGAGCGCGACGCCACGGTCTACACCGCACCGCCCGACCTGCGCCAGGTCTCCAGCACCGACGCACGCGCCGTGTGGCTGAACAAGTCGCTGGTGAAGTGGCCGCGCATGGCCACCAGCGGCACGGTGCGCCTGTACCACTCGGCCACCGGCCAGATCAGCGTGGGACTGGGCGCCCCCGTGACGGGCGCCGACGGCCACATCACGCTGGACCCGTTCACCGGCAGCGTGCCACCCGCCGAGGCGCTGCGCTTCAAGTACGTCGCCAGCGGCGCCGTGTTCAGTGTTCGCGCCGCCGACCTGCCCCGCCTGCCGACGCTGCACCAGCAGCAACTGGTGCTGGTGCAGGAAGACGCCGCCGGCAAGGTGCAGAACGCCACCACCGCGCAGATCGCGGGCGCGCTGGACGACCTCTACGCCGCAGCGAACGACGTGCCCGACCTGGGCGCCGTCGCGAAGAACGGCAGCACCAGCTTCAAGCTCTGGGCACCCACGGCGCAGAACGTGTCGCTGGCGCTGACCACGGCGCTGGGCAACTCCGGGCTCACGCGCACCACCACCGAGCCCATGGCCCGCGACGCCGCCACCGGCGTGTGGAGCCTCAGCAAGCCCGGCCATCTCCAAGGAGCGACCTACCGCTACCAGGTGCAGGTCTTCGTCAAGGGCACGGGGCTGGTGAGGAACCTCGTCACCGACCCCTACTCGCTGGGCCTGACGCTGGGCGGCCAGCAGAGCGTCGTCATGGACCTGCAGGCCCAGGCCACCAAGCCGGGCGGCTGGGACCAGAGTGCCCCGCCCGCCACCGTGGCTGCGCCATCGGACCTGAGCATCTACGAGCTGCATGTGCGCGACTTCTCCATTGGCGACGCCAGCGTGCCCGCCGCCCAGCGCGGCAAGTACCTGGCCTTCACGCAGACCCAGTCCAACGGCATGAAGCACCTGGCGGCGCTGGCGGCCGCGGGCCTGACCGACGTGCACCTGCTGCCGGTGTTCGACATCGCCAGCGTCAACGAGAAGGGCTGCACCACGCCAAACGTCGGCGCAGCCAGCGGCGCGCCGGACGGCGAGTCCCAGCAGGCCGCCGTCGCAGCGACCGCCGGCACCGACTGCTTCAACTGGGGCTACGACCCGCACCACTTCACGACGCCCGACGGCAGCTACGCCAGCAACGCCAATGACCCGCTGGCTCGCGTCGTCGAGTTCCGCCGCATGGTGCAGGCACTGAACGCGGCCGGCCTGCGCGTGGGCATGGACATGGTCTACAACCACACGACCTCGTCGGGCCAGAGCGCCACCTCGGTGCTGGACAA
>CAMLKW010000145.1 GCA_946480605.1 uncultured Roseateles sp.
CCATCGGCATGAGCCACGGCGCGCAGAAGATGAACGGCATCCTGCAGGACGTGGGCCGCGGCACCCACCGCGTGGTGGCGGCGCGCTACACCTTCCGCCGCCTGTTCGTGGCCGGCCTCACCGCGCTGCTGTGCGACGCCGTGGGCTTTGCCGTGCTGGCACTGATCGACATCCGCGTCATCCAGGACCTGGCCGCCAACGCCAGCATCGGCGTGGCCGTGCTGATCTTCACCAACCTCGTGCTGCTGCCGGTGCTGCTGTCTTACCTGGGCGTCAGCCCCAAGGCCGCGCAGCGCAGCCTCAAGCAGGAGCAGAGCGAGCAGCTCGGCGGCGGCTGGGCCTGGCTGGCGTCGTTCACGCAGGCCAGGCCGGCCGCGCTGGCGCTGTCCATAGCCGCAACACTGCTGGTGGGCTCGGTGGCGCTGTCCATGCGGCTGCAGGTCGGCGACCTGGATGCGGGCGCGCCCGAGCTGCGCGCCGACTCCCGCTACAACCGCGACAACGCCTACCTGGTGCAGCGCTACGCCGCCAGCACCGACATCCTGACCGTCATGGCCACCACGCCGGACGACCAGTGCACCCGCTACGACACGCTGAGCCAGGTCGACGCGCTGGCCTGGCGACTGCAGCAGCTGCCCGGCGTGGAGGGCACGCAGTCGCTGGCCGGCCTGGCCAAGCTGGGCATGGTGGGTTTCAACGAAGGCAACTTCAAGTGGTACGAGCTGATCGCCAATGACCAGGCGCTGGGCGGCGTGCAGACCATCGCGCCGCGCGAACTGCTCAACAAGGCCTGCTCCTTCCTGACGCTGCAGGTCTTCCTGCGCGACCACAAGGCCAGCACGCTGGAGCGCGTGCTGGGCGAGGCCGAGTCCTTCATCGCCGCGCAGCCGGCGGGTGGCGAGGTGCGCTTCCTGCTCGCGGCTGGCTCGGCCGGCATCGAGGCCGCCACCAACAGCGTCGTCAAGCAGGCCATGCGCGAGATGCTGTACTGGGTCTACGGCGCCGTCGTGCTGCTGTGCTGGCTGACCTTCCGCAGCTGGCGCGCCACCGTCGTGGCCGTGCTGCCGCTGGTGCTGACTTCCATGCTGTGCGAGGCACTGATGGTGCTGCTGGGCATGGGCGTCAAGGTCGCCACGCTGCCCGTCATCGCACTGGGCGTGGGCATAGGCGTGGACTACGCGCTCTACGTGCTGGCCGTCATGCTGCAGCGGCTGCGGGCGGGCGACAGCGTCGACCAGGCCTACCGCGCCGCGCTGCGCTTCACCGGCCGCGTGGTGCTGCTGACCGGTCTGACGCTGGCGCTGGCCGTGTCCACCTGGTTCTTCAGCCCCATCAAGTTCCAGGCCGACATGGGCATCCTGCTGGCCTTCATGTTCCTGTGGAACATGGTCGGCGCCCTGGTGCTGCTGCCGGCGCTGGCGCGCTGGCTGCTGAAGCCGGCCCGCGCGGCGCAGGCGCAGGCCCAGCCTGCGGGGCAGGCGGCATGACACGCGGCCTGCACTGGAGCCTGCGCCGGCAGCTGGCCGTCGGCGTGGGACTGCTGCTGTCGCTGATGCTGGGCATCGCGCTGCTGGCGCTGTGGCAGGGCGCCAGGCTGGGCGAGCAGCTGGCCCACATCGTCACCGTCAACAACCCGCGCAACGACCTGGCCCACGCGCTGCATGCGGCGCTGCTGCGCCAGCAGGTGCTGGAGCGCAGCTTCCTGGCCTACACCGAGGCGGAGGACTTCGAGGCCGGGCGCAAGCAGCTCGGCGCGGCGCAGGCCGAACTGTTGGCTGCGGAGCAGGCCCTCGATGCCGCGCTCGCGGAAGGGGATGAGTCCATCGCGCCGCTGCGCGACGCACTGGCTCAGGCCCGCGCGCTGCGTACCCAGGCGCAGCCGCTGGTCGAGTCGGCGCTGCAGGCAGCCGAGCAGGGTCGCGGCGTCGATGCGGCGCTGTCGGCCATGCTGCCGGCCGAGGGCGCGCAGAACGGCTGGGCCGACGCGGTGCGCGGCATCGTCGCCGCCATCCGCGACGCCAATGCGCGCGAGAACGCCACGCAGCAAGGACAGCAACGCGCCATGCGCCTGCAGCTGCTGGCGCTGGCCGGCCTGGCGCTGGCGCTCGGCGCCACACTGGCCTGGGCGCTGTACCGCAGCGTCATGCGCCCGCTGCAGCAGGCCGTGCGCCTGGCCGAGCGCATCGCGCAGGGCGACCTGCAGGCCGCCGTGGCGACGCAGCGCGGCGACGAGTTCGGCCGCCTGCTCAGGTCAATAGCCGACCTGCAGCGCGCGCTGCGCGAGACCGTCTCGGACCTGCGCCAGTCGGCCGACCTCGTCGACGCCGCCAGCCGCGATATCGCGGCCGGCAGCCAGTCGCTGTCGCAACGCACCGAGGCCGGCGCCGCGCGGCTTCAGCAGGCCGCTGCCACCGTGCACGGGCTGGTCGGCCTGGCCGAGCAGGCCGACCGCGCCGCCGCCAGCGCCAACAGCGGCGCCGAACAGTCGCGCAGCCTGGTGGCGCAGGGCCGCACGGCCATGACCGAGCTGGCCGGGCGCATGGGCGAGATCGCCACCGCCGCCGGCCGCACGACCGAGATCGTGCGCAGCATCGAGGCCATCGCCTTCCAGACCAACATCCTGGCGTTGAACGCGGCCATCGAGGCGGCGCGTGCCGGCGACGCCGGGCGGGGCTTCGCGGTCGTGGCCGGCGAGGTGCGCCAGTTGGCGGCCCGCTCGGCCCAGGCCGCCGCCGAGATCGGCCGGTTGAGCGCCGACACGCGGCAAGGCGTCGGCGCCGGTGAGCAGTCGGTGCAGGCGGCTGGCGCGGTGGTCGATGCGCTGCACCTGGCCGCCGAGCAGGTCTGGCAGGTCGTGCAGCAGTCGGCCCAGGCCGCGCGGCTGCAGCGGGACCAGCTGCAGGAGGTCAACCACAGCGTCAGCCAGCTCGACCACCAGACCCAGCACGACGCCGCGCTGGCCGAGCAGCTCAGCGCCTCGGCCGCCGCGCTGCAGGGCAGCGCCAGCACGCTGCTGCGCGGCGTGGGGCGCTTCCAGCTCGACTCGACGGGGGCGCCCAAGTGCTGAGGCGCCGCGCCGCGCTGGTCGCCCCGCTGCTGGCCGCCCTGCCCGCGCTGGGCCAGCCGGCAGGCGCCCCGGTGGTGCTGGGCCAGTCCCTGCCCATGACCGGCACGGGCTTCACCACCGCCAACCGCGTGCGGGCCGGCGCGCTGCTCGCCGTGGAGCGGGCCAACGCCGGCGGCGGCGTGCTGGGCCGACGCGTGGAGCTGCTGACGCTGGACGACGGCGGCGACGCCCGGCGGCTGGCGGACAACGTGCGCCGCCTGCGCGAACAGGGCGCGCTCGCGGTGCTGAACTGCGTTGGCGAACAGGCCTGCCATGCCGCCGCGCAGGCCAGTGCCCAGGCCGGCCTGCCGCTGGTGGGCCCGTTCTCTGGCGACGCGCGGCTGCGCGCGCCGGCATGGCGCCATGTGTTCACGCTGCGCCCCGACGATGCCCGCGAGGCCCAGCTGCTCGCCGGCCAGTTGCGCGTGCTGTCGGTGGCCCAGGTGGCACTGCTGGCCGACGGCCACGAGCCGGTGCGCGAGGCCGCGCTGGCCCGCGCGCTGCAGGCCGCCGGCATCACCGTGCTGCGGCTGCAGATCGACCCCGCGCGGCCGGCGGCTGCGCTGGCGCAGGCCTCCGACGCGGCCGGCGCCGCCGTGCTGAGTCTGGGCCCCGACAGCCTGGAAGCGCTGAGCCAGACCGCGCCCACCACCGTCGTGGGCCTGCCGGCGATGCTGATGACGGCGCCCAGCACCGGCCTCACCGAGCAGATGCGCATGCTGCGCGGCCACGGCCTGGGCTTCACGACCGTGCTGCCCAACCCCGAGGCCTCGCAGCTGCCGCTGGTGCGCGACTTCGGCCGCGACGCCGAGCGCTTCGGCTCGCCGGACGCCGTCACCTTCGAGGGCCTGGGCGGCTATCTGCACGCCCTGCTCTGCATCGAGGCCTTGCGGCGCGGCCGCAGCGCCGACACGCCCGCCGACCTGGTGCGCGCGCTGCAGGCCTGGGGCCGCCGGCCGCTGGGCGGCTTTGACTTGAACCTCACGCCGGAACAGCGCCACGGCTCGGACTTCGCCGAACTGGGCGTGCGCGGCCGCGACGGCGTGGCCCGCCGTTGACCCGAACCATGAACGGAGACCGCCCGATGCCCCCCCCCCGACTCCCCGCCCCGTTCAGCCGCCGCGACACGCCCACGGGCGCCGTCATCGGCTCGCGCGAACCCGCCAGCGCCGGCGGCGAAGTGCATGCCTGGCGCGGCCTGCGCTACGCCGCGCCGCCGCTGGGCCCGCTGCGCTGGCGCGCGCCGCAGCCGGCGCTGCGCCGTGAGGGCGAGCTGCAGGCGCTGAGCCACGGCGCCATCGCGCCGCAGTTCGCCGGCCGCATCGCCGCGCTGCCCGCCAGCCAGCACGGCCAGGTCGTCGGCGACGAGGACTGCCTGTGGCTGAACGTGTTCGCCCCCGTCGATGTGGAGGGGCCGCTGCCGGTCATGGTGTGGATACACGGCGGCGGCAACGCCGTCGGCACGGCCGCCACCTTCGACGTGGCCCGCAACCTGGCCGCGCAGGACCGCGTCATCGTCGTCACGGTGAACTACCGCCTGGGCGTGCTGGGCTGGTTCGCCCACCCGGCGCTGCAGCAGGCGCCGGACCTGAGCGACGAGGACCGCTCAGGCAACTTCGCGCTGCTGGACCTGATCGCCGCGCTGCGCTGGGTGCAGAGCCACATCGCGGCCTTCGGCGGCGACCCGGGCTGCGTGACGATCTTCGGCGAATCGGCCGGCGGCCAGCAGGTGCTGATGCTGCTGGCCAGCCCGCTCGCCGCAGGCCTGTTCCACCGCGCCATCGCGCAGAGCCCGGTGTGCGAGAGCTTCAGCCGCGAGGAGGCTGTGAGCGGCCTGGACTCGCCGCTGGACAGCCGCCGCTGCGGCAGCGAGGAGGTGGTGCGCCGGCTGCTGGCCCGCGCCGGGCTGGCGGCGGCGCCCGCTGACCTGGCCGCCTGGCTGCGCAGCCTCAGCCCGGCCGAACTGCTGGCCGTGCATGCGCCCGGCAGCGAAGGCATCTATCTGACGCCGCGCCCCATCCGCGACGGCGTCGTGCTGCCGCTGGCGCCGCTGCCGGAGGTGTTCAGCCAGGGCGACTGGAACCGCGTGCCGGTCTTGCTGGGCAGCAACCGCGACGAGTTCCGCACCTTCCTGGCCGGCAAGCCCGAGCACTGCCGGTTGATAGCCGGCAAGCTGCCGGTGCTGAAGGACCGCGCCGCCTACCGCTACGAGTCCGGCATGATGTCGCGCGCCTGGCGCGCGCACCACATCGACCGCCCGGCCGACGCGATGCTGGCCGGCGGCCATGCCGACCTCTGGACCTACCGCTTCGACTGGGACGAGGCGCCGGCCATCCCCTTCATCCGCCCCGACCTGCTGCTCGGCGCGGCCCATGCGATCGAGCAGGCCTTCGTCTTCCGCGACCTGGCCGGCGAGTTCGACATCTTCCAGGTCAACACGCCCTTCAACCGCCCCGGCCGCCGCGCGCTCTGCGATGCGATGGGCTCGGCGTGGACCAGCTTCGCCCGCCAAGGCCGGCCCGAGCTGCCCGGCGGCGCGGCCTGGCCGGCCCGCCGGCTGCAGGGCGCCGACAGCCTGTTGATCGACACACCGCGCGACGGCGGGCTGCGCATGGCCGCGCTGCGCGAGTCGCTGGCCACGCTGCAGGCCGAGCTGGAGCAGCCGTCCGACCACAGCCCCCTGCAACGCCTGCGCTGCTTCGCGCGGCTGTTCCTGTGGACGCCGCTGCTCGCGGGCGTCGTCGATGCCGCCGCCTACGAGCGGCTGCGCGCCCGGCTGGGCCGCAGTGAGGCGGCAGAGGTGTTCCGGCCAGCGATGGAAATCTAGGAGGCTGCCGGGCTTTGGGCCTGCAGCGAGCGCATCAGGTTGCCCTCCACGCAGTCCACCAGCGCATGCACGTGGGCGGCAATGTCCTGCCCCAGCGGCGTCAGCGTGTACTCGACGTGCGGCGGTACCACCGGCCGGGCATGGCGCTCGATGAGTCCGTCGCGGGCCAGCGTCTGCAGCGTCTGCGCCAGCATCTTCTCGCTGACGCCCTCGGCCCGCCGCCGCAGGTCGCTGAAGCGCAGCCTCCCCTCGTCGCGCAGCGTGACGAGGATCAGCACCGCCCACAGGCTGGTCACATGCTGGAACAGCTGCCGCGACGGGCAGCGCGCGGCGAACAGCGCGCCGCGCGAATGCGCGGCGGCGCCGCTGTCGGGCTGAGAGGAGACTTTCATACTCACCTTGAGGTACGTACTTACGAAAACGACTGTACGCTACTAGAGTGCCGGCTTTTCCACCACCCTCATCACACGCCCATGCTTGCCCTTTCCGGCGCCTCCGGCGCACTCGGCCAACGCGTCCTGCACCACCTCGTCCGCACGCTGGGCCATCCCGCCAGCCAGGTCCTGGCACTGACGCGCCAGCCCGCCACGCTGGCCGCCTGGGCCGAGCAAGGCGTGCAGGTGCGCGCCTTCGACCTGGACGCCCCCGCCACCCTGCCCGCCGCGCTACAGGGCGCCAGCCGCCTGCTGCTGATCAGCACCGACGCCGTCGGCCGCCGCCTGGCCCAGCACCAGGCCGCCATCGCGGCGGCGCGCGCGGCCGGCGTGCAGCACGTCGTCTACACCTCCATGCCCGGCCCCGAGGACTCGCCGCTGCTGCTGGCGCCCGAGCACCTGGGCACCGAGCAGGCGCTGGCCGCCGCCGGCCTGGCCGGCTGGACGGTGCTGCGCAACCACTGGTACTTCGAGAACCTGCTGGGCAGCCTGCCGCATGCGCTGGCCGACGGCCAGTGGTACACCGCCGACCAAGGCCAGCCCAGCGCCGACATCGCCCGCGATGACCTGGCGCTGGCCGCCGCCACCGCGCTGGTTGACGGTTTCGCCGGCCAGCGCGTGCTGACGCTGTCCGGCCCCGAGGCGCTGACCAAGGCCGACATGGCACGCCGCATCAGCGCCGCCACCGGCCGCGGCCTGAGCGTGGTGCAGGTGCCGCTGGCCGCCATCGTCGACGGCCTCAAGGGCGCTGGCCTGCCGCCGCAGCTCGCCGAGGTGTTCGCCTCGTTCGACACCAACACCGCCGCCGGCCGCGTGGCCCAGGTGACGGGCGACTTCGAGGCGCTGACCGGCCGCAAGCCGCAGAGCTTCGACGACTGGCTGGTGCACAAGGCCGACGCGCTGCGGGCGCTTTGAAGCCCGCTTCGGCACTGCTGCTTGCGGTGTGCGCCGGAACCGCCGCCGCGCAGACGCGCAGCCTCAGCGGCGAGCTGGCCGTCAGCAGCGAGCTGACGGAACGCGGCGCCTTCGTCGGCCTGCGGCGCCCGATCGCCCAGGCGGCAGTGTCGCTGTACGACGCCACCGGCTGGTCGGCCGGTGGCGCGCTGGGCGTGCCGAGCACCGGCCTGCGCAGTTCTCGCGTGGTGCTACGCGCCGCCCACGACCGGCCGCTCGCCGACGACTGGCAGCGCCAGGTCGCATTGCAGTACTACGGCTACCCAGGCGGTGGCCCGGCGGGTCGCGGCTTCGACCGTTGGGAGGCGGCGCTGGAGCTGCGCTGGCGCGACCGCTTCATGGTGGGCGCGACCGGCTTCCACTACCTGCACCCGGCCCCCGACACCCCCGCGCTGCAATGGGCACTGGACGCGGGCGGCCGCTGGTCGCTGGCACCGCGATGGTCGGTCCAGGCGGCGCTGGGCCTGGCGCGCGTGCGCAACCGCGGCAGCTACGCCTACGGCAGCCTGGGCCTGGCCTGGCAGGCGGGCGACTGGCGGGCCGAGGCCAACCTGCTCGGGTCCAGCGCGCAGGCGCGCCGCCTGATGCCCGGCAGCACGCCGGGCCACCTGTCCCTCGCGCTGACGCGAATGTTTTGACGGGACTGCAACCGCGCGCGCCGAGCGCGGCACACACGGCCAGGACTTGACCCCGATGCCATGAGCTTCACACCGCGACCCGACGAGGTCGACCAACAACTGCTGCGCGCCGTGGCCGGCGGCGACCGCGCCGCGCTGGCCACGCTGTACCGCGCCTACCACCCGCGCCTGTGCCAGTTCCTCGGCCGCCTCACTCGCCGCACGGAGCTGATGGACGAGATCGTCAACGACAGCTTCTGGATCGTCTGGCAGAAGGCCGGCGGCTTCCGCGGCGACTCGCGCGTGTCGACCTGGATCATCGGCATCGCCTACCGCTGCGGCCTGAAGGCGCTGCGCCGGGACGGCCCCGCCGACCTGGACAGCCTGGACGACGACAGCCTGCCCGCCACCGCAGCCGCCGACGAGCCGGCCGAACAGCGCGAACTGCGCGACTGGCTGGACAAGGGGCTGAGCCGGCTGAGCTGGGAGCAGCGCGTCATCGTCGAGCTGGTGTATGCCGGCGGCCACTCGCTGGAGGAGGCCGCCGCCATCACGCAGGCGCCGGTGGGCACGCTGAAGTCCCGGCTCTTCCAGGCACGGCTGAAGCTGCGCAACCTGCTGCCCGAACTGGCCGGCGAAGCCCCGCCGCCGAAGGAGAACCTGCCATGAGTGCCCCCACTGACCACGGCGACGCCGGCCATGCCCGCATCCAGGCCCTGATGCCCTGGGTGCTGAACGGCCAGGCCGATGCCGGCCAGCAGGCCGAGGTGGCCCGGCACCTGGCCAGCTGCGCGCCCTGCCGCGACGAGATGACCCGCCAGCAGCGGCTGCAGGCCGCACTGCAATTGCCCGCGAACCCGTCGCCGAGCGCCGAGCAAGGCCTGGAGCGGCTGCTGCAGCGCATCGAGCTGGAGGCGCTGGACGCGCAGCCGAAACCGGCGCGCGAGCGCCCGCAACGCCTGAGCCTCGCACTCGCCGCCTGCGTGGCGCTGCAGGCCGTGGCACTGGCCGTGCTGGCGCCGCGCGCCTGGCAGCCCGACGACGCGGCCTACCGCACGCTCAGCCAGGCCGCGCCGGCGGACGCCGGCCGGCTGCGCGTGGTACCCGCGCCGCAGCTCAGCCTGGCCGCATGGCAGGCGCTGCTGCTGGCGGAGGGCCTGCAAGTCAGCAGCGGGCCCAACCAGGCCGGCGCCTATGCGCTGACGCCAGTGGCCGCGCATGCCGACCTGCCGGCGCTGCTGGCCCGCCTGCGCGCCCGCCCCGAGCTGCTGCTGGTGGAACCGTTGCAGGCGACGCCATGAGGGGGGCCCTCGTCGCGCTGCTGCTGGCCCTGGCCGGCTGCGCGAGCGCGCCGCCGGCCGCGGCCCCCGCCCGCCCCGACGCCGACATGCAGGCCCGCAGCGACCGCTTCGTCGTGGTGGCCGTGGCCAACCCGCTGCAGCGGCTGCCGTCCCGCGCCGGCACCAGCCTGTCCAGCTACGGCGGCACGCCGCGCTACACCCAGGGCGAGCAGGCGGCACGCGCGCTGTCCGACGTGGCCCACCGCCACCAGCTGCGCGAGGCGGCGGCCTGGCCCATCCCGGCGCTGGGCGTGCAATGCGTGGTGTTCGAGATCGCGCCCGGCGCCTCGCGCGACGCGGTGCTGGCCGCACTGGCGCAGGACGCGCAGGTGCAGCTCGCGCAGCCGCTACAGGACTTCGAGCTGCTCGGCAGCGACGCGCCCGGCGTGCGCTACGACGACCCCTACCTGCCGCTACAGCAGGGTTTCCTCGCGCTGGCCGTGCCGCAGGCCCACCACCAGAGCACCGGCCGCGGCGTGCACGTGGCGGTGATCGACAGCGGCGCGCAGACCGACCATCCCGACCTGAACGGCCGCGCCATCGCCTTGCACAACCTCGTCGACGATCGCCCGGCGGCGGCGCTGGCCGAGCGCCATGGCACCGAGGTGCTGGGCCTGATCGCCGCCGCCGGCAACAACGGCCAGGGGATCGTCGGCATCGCGCCGGACGCGCGCATCAGCCTGTACCGCGCCTGCTGGTACGGCGCCGCGAACGGCCGGGCACGCTGCAACAGCTTCACGCTGGCCAAGGCCCTGGTGGCCGTGCTGGCCAGCGACGCCCGCGTCATCAACCTGAGCCTGGGAGGCCCCGACGACCCGCTGCTGACCCAGTTGCTGCAGCAGTTGCTGCGCCAGGGCCGCAGCGTCGTCGCCGCGCTGCCGGCCGATGGCCTGCGCCGCGGCTTCCCGGCGGGCGTGCCGGGCGTCATTGCGGTGGCCGCCACCGGCCAGCCCATGCCGGCCGACAGCCCCGCGCTGCAGGCGCCCGGCCGCGATGTGCTGACACTGCAGCCCGGCGGCCGCTACGACTTCGCCAGCGGCTCGTCCATGGCAGCGGCCCAGGTCAGCGGCGTCGTCGCGCTGATGCTGTCCGCCCAGCCGGCGCTGGACGGGCCGGCCATCGCCAAACTGCTGACCGGCACCGAAGGGCGCGCGTGGACGGCCGAGCAGATGCTGGCGCTAGCCAGGGCCGGCACCGCGCGGCTCGCCCAGCGCTGACAGTCGTGCGCGGGCAGGCCAGCAACAGGCGCTCACAACTTTAGTTACCCAGGCAAACCATTTTTCAGATTCACGGCACCCACCCGCATTGCCACCTCTTCAGGCATTGCGACATGCTGCTCAAAAACCTGCTCGTGTTCATCCACCTCATCGCGATGGCCGTCGCCGTGGGCAGGATGCTTGACTTCGATCTGCGCTTCCTGCGCACCGCCCACCTGCCACTCAATGGCGAGATGCGCCGGGCGCTGCATGCCACGCAGCGCACGATGACCGCGACGCTGCTGGCGCTGTGGGCAACGGGCCTGGCCCTGGTCGCCTGGGCCGCCTCGCTGGACCCCAACGCACTGCTCAACGAAAAGCTGTGGATGAAGCTGGTGACGGTGGCCTGCCTGACCGTCAACGGCGTCGTGCTGCACCGCTTCGCCTTCCCGCTGCTGGCCGGCAGCCTGCCCCTTCTCGCGCTGCCCTGGCGCCAGCGCCTGGGCCTCACGCTGTGCGGCGTCATGTCGTCGGTCTCCTGGCTCTACGCCAGCTTCCTGGGCATCGCCCGCTCCTGGAACCACAGCGCCAGCTTCGGCCAGGTGCTGGCCGTCTACCTCGCCGTGCTGGCGCTGGCGGCGCTGGGCGCCACCACGCTCGTGGCTGTGCTGGCGACCAGCCGGCGAGCCGATGGGGGCGACACGCGCTTCGCCGACACCGTTGCACGCGGCGGCCCCGGCGTTTGAGCCCACCGCTTTTTGCATAACAGCTAGGCGCCACCAGCCGTATCCGGATCGGCGCCGGTTTTCCAGAATCGCGCCCAGGCAAGCCCTGACCCGCATCTCCGCCATGAGCATCGACAAACCCTATCTCGACATCCCCGGCACCACGCTCTTCGACACCGACATGTCCCGCAAAGGCTACTGGCTCAACCAGTTCTGCATGTCGCTGATGAAGGCGGAGAACCGCACCC
>CAMLKW010000146.1 GCA_946480605.1 uncultured Roseateles sp.
CGCCGCGCAGGAACCACAGCAGCTCCAGGATGATGGACTTCAGGTGCACCTTCTTGGTGGTCACCAGCGGGAAGCCTTGGCCTAAGTCGAAGCGCATCTGGTGACCGAACACGCTGCGCGTGCCGGTGCCGGTGCGGTCGCTTTTCTGCACGCCATGCTCGAACACATGGCGCATGAAATCTTCGTACTGGTGCGGAGGGCGGATGCTCATGCCCGCCATTGTCTACGGCGCCAGCAGCACCTGCAGCACGCGCCGCATGACGGGCGCGATGGCCGGCGTCTGCTGGCCCAGCGCGGGGTCGCGCACGCTCAGCACCATCAGCCCGTTGAACAGCGCGCCCAGCAGCAGCGCACGGCCCTGGATCTCCTGCGGCGTCAGCGCCGCCGCGTGTTCGCCCAAGCCCTGGCGCACCAGTGCCTGGGCCTGTTCGTTGACCAGCGCCTGGCTCTGCCGCACGACGGCGGCCAGCTTGGGGTTGCGGCCGGCCTCGGCCAGCACTTCCAGTTGCAGCGCCGACTTGGCCACCTGGCTGTGCTCGTCGATGGCCTGCTCGGTGCCGGCCAGCATCTTCTGCAGCAGGTCGCCTTCCTGCTGGAACTCGGCAATGCGCGCCAGCACCTCCTCGCAGTCCCGCTCGACGATGGCCGCGATGATGTCGTCCTTGTTCTCGAACAGGTTGTAGATGTGGCCCGGGCTCATGCCCGCCGTCTTGGCGATCTCGGCCATGCTGGCGGCGTGGAAGCCGCGGCGGCGAAAGCATTCGGCCGCGGCGTCCAGCACCTGCTGGCGGCGCGCCAGCGTGCGGTCGGAGGGGTGGATGGAGGCAGTCACGACGCGGATTGTGGCGCTGCTGTGCCGGTGGTGGATCCGCCACCCAAGGCCTTGTACAGCGTCACGCGGTTGACCTGCTGCGCCAGCCGCGCGTTGATCAGCCCCTGCTCGGCGGCGTAGAGCGAGCGCTGCGCATCCAGCGTCGCGAGGCGGTCGTCCAGGCCCTGCCGGAAGCGGGCCTCGGCCAGCCGCAGCGCGTCCCGCGTCTGGCCCACCAGGCGCTGCTGCGACGCGACCTGTTGCCCCAGCGTGGCGCGTGCGGCGAGCGCATCGGCCACATCGCGGAAGGCGGCCTGGATGCTCTTCTCGTACTGCGCCACGGCGATGTCGCGGTCCACCTGGGCGATCTTCAGGTTGGCGTTGTTGCGGCCGGCGTCGAAGATCGGCAGCGATACCTGCGGCACGAAGCTCCAGATGCCGGAGCCCGAGCGGAACAGCCCGTCCAGCTCGCCGCTGGCCGTGCCGGCGCTGGCGGTCAGGCTGATGCGCGGGAAGAAGGCCGCGCGCGCCGCGCCGATGTTGGCGTTGGCGGCCTGCAGCGTGCGCTCGGCCTGCTGCACGTCGGGGCGGGTCAGCAGCACATCGCTGGGCAGGCCGGCCGACAGCTCGGCGAGCTGCGTGACGGGGGCATCGGTGCCGGCGGCGGGCCACTGCGCGGCGGTCAGCGGCTGGCCCACCAGCAGCTCCAGCGCGTTGCGGTCCTGCGCGACCTGCGCGGTCAGGCTGGCCAGGTCGCTCTGCGCCTGCTCGGCGGCGATCTCGGCCTGGCGCAGATCCAGCGTGGACGACACACCCGCGCCCTGCAGCCGCTGCGTCAGACGCAGGCTGTCCTGCCGGGCCTGCAGCGTCTGCTCGGCGAGAGCCAGCCGCTCCTGGTCGGCCGCCAGCGTCAGCCAGCCGCCGGCCACCTGGGCGACGAGGCTGATCTGCGCGCTGCGGCGCGCGTCGTCTGTGGCAAGGTACTGCTGCAGTGCCGCGTCGTTCAGGCTCCTGACCCGGCCGAACAGGTCCAGCTCCCAGGCGCTGACGCCCAGCGTGGCCGTGTACTGGCGCGTGATGGTGCCGCCAGGGGCGCGGTTGGCCGTCTGCCCGGCGCCTGCGGCCACCGTGGGCAGACGGTCGGCCTGCTGCACGCCGTACTGCGCCTGGGCGCGGGTCACGTTCAGCACCGCCACGCGCAGGTCGCGGTTGTTGGCCAGGGCTTGCTCGATCAGCGTCTGCAGCCTGGCATCGGTGAAGAACTCGCGCCAGCCGAGGTCGGCGGCCTTGGCGTCAGCCGTGGTTGTTTGTGGGACGGGCCATTGCGCGGCGACGGGGGCAGCGGGGCGCTCGTAGGTGGGCGCCAGGCTGGCGCAGCCGGCGAGCGTCAGGCTCGCGGCGAGGATGGTCAGGAACTTGGTCATGTCACAGGCCCTCCAGGGCTTGAGGCGCGGCCACGGGGGCGGGCGCCGGGGATGTCTTCTTCGGGAACCAGCGCTGCACGGCGATGAAGAACACCGGCACGAAGAAGATGCCCAGCACCGTCGCGCTCAGCATGCCGCCCAGCACGCCGGTGCCGATGGCGTTCTGGCTGCCGGAGCCGGCGCCGGTGGCGATGGCCAGCGGCAGCACGCCCAGGGCAAAGGCCAGCGAGGTCATCAGGATGGGGCGCAGGCGCAGGCGCACGGCTTCCAGCGTGGCGGTGATCGCGTCCTTGCCGTGCTCCATCTGCTCCTTGGCGAACTCCACGATCAGGATCGCGTTCTTCGCCGACAGGCCGATGGTGGTCAGCAGGCCGACCTGGAAATACACGTCGTTGGACAGGCCACGCATCGACGCCGCCAGCAGCGCGCCGATGACGCCCAGCGGCACCACCAGCATCACCGAGAACGGGATGCTCCAGCTCTCGTACAGCGCGGCCAGGCACAGGAAGACCACCAGCAGCGAGATCGCGTACAGCATGGGCGCCTGGTCGCCGGTCAGGCGTTCCTGGTAGGACAGGCCGGTCCAGCTGACGCCGATGCCGGGCGGCAGCTGGGCCACGATGGCCTCCACCGACTTCATCGCCGCGCCCGAGCTCTGGCCCGGTGCCGGCTGGCCCAGCACTTCCAGCGCGGGCAGGCCGTTGTAGCGCTCCAGGCGGGGCGAGCCCAGCTCCCAGTGCGCCGTGCCGAAGGCCGAGAACGGCACCATCTGGCCCGACGCGTTGCGCACGCGCCAGTTGTTCAGGTCCTCGGGCTGCATGCGGTAGGCGGCGTCGGCCTGCAGGTAGACCTTCTTCACGCGGCCGCGGTCGATGAAGTCGTTGACGTAGCTGCCACCCCAGGCGGTGGACAGCAGCGCATTGATGTCGGCCACCGAGATGCCGAGCGCACCTGCCTTGGCCGTGTCCACGTCCAGGCGAAGCTGGGGCGCGTCTTCCAGGCCGTTGGGGCGCACGGCCACCAGCGTCGGGTCCTTGGCCGCCATGCCCAGGAACTGGTTGCGTGCGGCCACCAGCGCCTCGCGGCCCACGCCGCCCTGGTCCTGCAGGTAGATGTCGAAGCCGCTGGCATTGCCCAGCTCCAGCACCGCCGGCGGCGCGAAGGCGAAGACCGAGGCGTCGCGGTACTGCATGAACGCGCCCATCGCGCGGCCGGCGATGGCCTGCACCTTTTGCGCGGCGGCCTTGCGCAGGCTCCAGTCCTTCAGCTTCACGAAGCCGATGGCCATGTTCTCGCCGCGGCCGGCGAAGCTGAAGCCGGTGACGGCGAACACGGATTCGACGTTGTCCTTCTCGTTCGTCAGGAAGTGGTTCTCGACGCGCTGCACCACGTCCAGCGTGCGGGCCTGCGTGGCGCCGGCGGGCAGCTGGATCTGCGAGAACAGGATGCCCTGGTCTTCCTCCGGCAGGAAGGACGTGGGCAGGCGCAGGAACAGCCAGGCCATGCCCAGCACCAGCGCGCCGTAGACCACCAGGTGGCGGCCCCAGCGGCGGATCATGCGGGCGACCACGCCTTGGTAGCCGTTGGTGGCGCTGTCAAAGCGGCGGTTGAAGGCGCCGAAGAAGCCGCGCGTGGCGGGGCCGTGGCCGGGCTTGAGCAGCGTGGCGCACAGCGCCGGCGTCAGCACCAGCGCGACGAACACCGACAGCACCATGGCCGACACGATGGTGATCGAGAACTGGCGGTAGATGACGCCGGTCGATCCACCGAAGAAGGCCATGGGCACGAACACGGCCGACAGCACCAGCGCGATACCCACCAGCGCGCCGGTGATCTGGCCCATGGACTTGCGCGTCGCCTCCTTGGGCGACAGGCCCTCCTCGGTCATCACGCGCTCGACGTTCTCGACCACGACGATGGCGTCGTCCACCAGCAGGCCGATGGCCAGCACCAGGCCGAACATCGTCAGCGTGTTGATCGAGAAGCCCGCCGCGGCCATGACGCCGAAAGTGCCCAGCAGCACCACCGGCACGGCGATCGTCGGGATCAGCGTCGCGCGGAAGTTCTGCAGGAACAGATACATCACGAGGAACACGAGGATCACGGCCTCGATCAGCGTCTTCACCACCTCGTGGATGGACACCTCGACGAAGGGCGTGCTGTCGTAGGGGATGACGGCCTTCACGCCGGCGGGCATGAAGGGTTCCATGCGCTTCAGTTCCGCCTCCACGGCCTTGGCGGTGGACAAGGCGTTGGCGCCGGTGGCCAGCTTGACGGCCAGGCCCGCGGCGGGCTTGCCGTTGTAGCGCGACAGCGTGGCGTAGCTCTCGGCGCCCAGCTCCACGCGGGCCACGTCGCGCAGGTGCACGGTGGCGCCGTCGGCGGCCGTCTTCAGCACGATGTTGCGGAACTGCTCCGGCGTCTGCAGCCGGCTCTGCGCCGTGACCGTGGCGTTGAGTTGCTGGCCCACGTTGGCGGGCGCGGCGCCCAGCTGGCCGGCGGAGACTTGCGCGTTCTGCGCCTGGATGGCGGCCGTCACGTCGGCCGGGGTCAGGCCGTGCTGGTTGAGCTGGTTGGGGTTCAGCCAGATGCGCATCGCGTACTGGGCGCCGAACAGCTGCACCTCACCCACGCCTTCCACGCGGCTCAGCGGGTCCAGCACCTGGGTGGAGACGTAGTCCGACAGGTCCACCTGGGACTGCTTGCCGTCCTCGGACACGAAGCCCACCACCATCAGGAAGTTGATGGTGGACTTGACCACCTGCACGCCCTGGCGCTGCACTTCCTGCGGCAGCAGCGGCGTGGCGGCGGCCAACTTGTTCTGCACCTGCACCTGGGCGGTGTCGGGGTTGGTGCCGGCGGCGAAGGTCAGCGTGATGCTGGCATTGCCCTGCGAGTCCGACGTGGACGACATATAGGTCAGGCCGTCTATGCCCTTGAGCTTTTGCTCGATGACCTGGGTGACGGTGTCTTCTAGCGTCTTGGCGGAGGCGCCGGGGTAGCTGGCGTTGATGGAGACCTGCGGCGGCGCGATGCTGGGGTATTGCGAGACCGGCAGCGTCTCGATGGAGAGCGCGCCGGCCAGCATGACGACGATGGCCAGCACCCACGCGAAGATGGGGCGGTCGATGAAGAAGCGGGACATGGTGGTGGGCTCCCGTTCAGCGCGCCAGCGTGGCCGACGCGGCGATGGCGGCAGCCGCAGGCGCCACGGCCTGCACCGGCGCACCCGGGCGCAGGCGCTGCAGGCCGTCCACGATGAGGTGGTCGCCGGCCTTCAGGCCTGCCGTCACCAGCCACTGGCCGCGGATGACCGGGCCGGTCTGCAGCTGACGCGCCTCGGCGCGGCCGTCCTTGTCGACCACCATGGCCGTCGCGTTGCCCTTGGCGTCACGCGACACGGCGGCCTGCGGCGCCAGCAGCGCCTCGGCCTGCACGCCGCTCTGCACCTGGGCGCGCACATACATGCCCGGCAGCAGCTGGCGCTTGGAGTTGGGGAATTGGGCGCGCAGCGTGACGCTGCCGCTGGCCGGGTCCACCTGCAGCTCGCTGAACTGCAGCTTGCCTTCCTGCGCGTAGGTGCTGCCGTCCTCCAGCACCAGCTTCACGCGGGCCTGGCCGGCGGCGTCACGCTGCAGCCGGCCTTCGGCCAGGTCGCGCTGCAGGCGCAGCAGCTCGGCGCTGGTTTGCGTGACGTCCACGTAGATCGGGTCCAGCTGCTGCAGCGTGGCCATGGCGGCGGCCTGGTTGGCCGTGACCAGCGCACCGGGCGTCACCGCCGAGCGGCCGATGCGGCCGGCGATGGGCGCGGTCACGCGGGTGCGGTCCAGGTCGATCTGCGCGGCGCGCACGGCGGCGGTGGCGGCGGCCACGTCGGCCTGGGCCTGCTTCAGCGCGGCCTGGGTGTCGTCGCGCAGCTGCTTGCTGACGGCATCGATGCCGGCCAGCTCGTCATAGCGGGCGGCCTTCAGCTTGGCGGTGGTGGCATTGGCCTCGGCCTTGGCCAGGGCCGCCTTGGCGCTGTCCAGCGCGGCCTGGTAGCTGGCGGGGTCGATCTGGTAGAGCAGCTGGCCCGACTTCACATCGCTGCCCTCGGTGAAGGCGCGCGTCTTGACGATGCCGGTCACCTGCGGGCGCACCTCGGCGTTCTGGAAGGCGACGGTGCGTCCGGCCAGCTCGGCGGTGAGTTCCACGCGCTGCGGCTGCAGCGTGACGACGCCGACCTTGGCGGCCGGTGCGGCGCCCGGCTGGGCGCCGGACTGGGACTGGGCCGGACTGCAGGCGCTCAGCGTGAACGCCGCCAGGACGGCGACCGCCACGGTCAGCAGCGTGAATGCCGGCATGCCGAGGGAGGAGCGGGACGGGAGCTTGGGCATGGGAGGCCTCTGTTTTAGAACTGAATGATCGTTCATTCTATTTTTGGATCGACCGAAGGCAAGTGAAATCTGAATGACCGTTCAGTCCCGTGGGGTCATTCGGGCTAGACCGTGACAAGCGCCACGAATCGCAAGGTCCACCAGCGTCCGCGGGCGACCGAGCGCGTATTTCCCTGCCTTTATGAGAATGATTCGCAAATAAAAGTAATTCTCATCTATAGTGCAGCGCCGATGCCAGCCAGCCGCCACATCACGCCCCGATGAACCTAGCCAACCTCCACCCATGTCCCTCCTACGGCCCCCAAGACTCGCCTTCTGGCTGACCCCGCTGCTGCTCAGCGCTGGCGCCCAGGCCCATTCGCCCTACCTCAAGCCCAACGCCTTCAACACCGAGGAGCAGCGCAAGCATGTGACGGTGGAGGCCTCGTTTGCCGAGGGCGACCTGCGCCCCGACGTGGCGATGAAGTCCGATGCCTTCCACCTGATCGGCCCCGATGGCAAGAAGCTGCCGCTGGCGCCGGCCGCCGTGCTGAAGGACGCCAGCTACCTGGAGGTGCCGCTGGCCGCCGGCAGCGGCACCTACCTGGTGTCGTCCGGTGTGCGCAAGGGCCGCCTGGCCAAGGGCGTGCTGCGTGGCGGCAAGGTGCACTTCGCCGAGCGCAAGGACGACGTGCAGCCCGGCGACCAGCCCATCGAGGTGCAGAGCCTCACCCGCGCCGACGTCTACGTGACCCGCGGCAAGCCCAGCGCGTCGCTGGACTTCGACACCGAGGGCGTCGAGATCCATCCGGTCACCAAGCCCTACGACCTCTACGCCGGCGAGACCGTCACCGTGCGCGTGCGCGAGAACCGCAAGCCGCTGGTCGGCGAGACGCTGATCGTCATTGCCGACGGCCAGAACTACGCCCGCCAGAAGCAGGCCGAGCAGGACTTCAGCACCAACGCCGCCGGCGAGGTCAGCTTCAAGCCCAGGACCGCGGGCCTGTACCTGCTGCAGGTGCGCGTGCGCCGCGCGTCGCCCGACAACCCCGCGCTGTGGCTCAGCAACACCGCCACGCTCACGATCGAAGTCCAGCCCCAGCCATGAAGCCCTGCACCATGAAGCACCACCTTGTCGCAACCCTGCTGGGCCTGGCCGCGCTGCCGGCCCTGGCCGCCTCGCATTCCTCCACCACGTTCATGACCGAGCAGGACATCAACGGCGACGGCAAGGTCTCGCTGGCCGAGTTCAGGCTGGGCCGCCAGGTCGAGTTCGTGCGCATCGACTTCAACGCCGACGGCCAGCTCAGCGAAGCCGAGTACCTGGGCGAGTTCGAGGGCCGGCTGATGGCGCGCATCAGCAAGACCGCCGACCCCGAGAAACGCAAGGAAGAGCTGCAGCGCCAGATGCGCCAGGCCAAGGTGCGCTTCGGCGTGTTGGACGCCGACAAGAACGGCAGCATCAGCCTGGAAGAGTTCCAGGCCACCGGCCTGCGCATGTTCAAGCTGCACGACCGCAACGAGGACGGCAGCGTCGACGAGGTGGACGTGAAGCTCGCCGAGGACGAGCGCAAGGCTGGCAAGACGGGCTTCGTGTCGCCCTGAGTCCCCGTTAGCCGCGGCGGCCGCCCGAGGGTGCGGCCGCCCACACGCAGAACGGATCGCAGCGCACTATGGGTGCCGCGGCTTCGCACTGCCCAAACGATTTCCTCCCAGCCAGCCATCGCGAACCTTGCGAAGCCAGCCAACAGGCCACTCCCAAAGGTTTCGCATGAACAAGAACAAGCGCATCCGCGCGCTCGCCCGCGCGCCTCGATCCACCCCGCTCGCGCAGGCCTTGCTGGCCCTGGCGCTGGCCGGCGCCGCCGCCGGGCTGACGCCCGCCCAGGCCCAGACCGCCGCCGTCGCCTACAGCGTGCCAGCCGGCCCGCTCGGCGAGGCACTGACCCGCTTCGCCGTCGCGGCCGGCGTGACGCTGCAACTGGACGCCGCCCTGGTCACCGGCCTGCGCAGCCCGGGGCTGCAGGGCCGCTATGACGTGAGCGAGGGCTTTGCACGCCTGCTGGCCGGCACCGACCTGGACGCGCAGCAGCGCGGCGTCGGTGTCTGGGTGCTGCGCCCGGCCGACGCGTTGCCGGTCGTCCGCGTGAAGGCCGCCACCGAGCGCGCCGAGGCCGGCACGCGCACGGTGCTGACGCAGGACGACATCGAGCGCAACGGCGGCACCGGCATCGCCGATCTCATCCGCTACCAGCCGCTCGTGGAAGCGCCCGGCACGGTGACGGGCTCGACCCGTGGCGCCAGCCGCTACGACCGCGGCGGCACCACCAACTACAACATCCGCGGCGTCGAGGGCAACCGCGTGGGCCTGGACGTGGACGGCATCGAGATGCCCGACGCCATCAGCCGCGCGCCGCTGACCGCGCGCTCCGAGGACGGCACCTTCGGCATGGGCCGCGACTTCATCGACCCCGACCTGTACGCGTCGGTGGACATCCAGTCCGGCACCACCAGCTCGCAGCGCTCGGCGGGCGGCATCGGCGGTGCGGTGAGCTTTCGCAGCAAGTCGCCGGAAGACTTCGTCAACGCCGGCAAGCCTTTCTTCGCCGGCGCCAAGCTCGGCTACAGCGAGGCCAACCGCACCTGGAGCAAGGGCGCCACGCTGGCCGCGCAGAGCGGCGATCTGGGCCTGCTGCTGAGCTACACGCGCCGCGACGGCCAGCAGACCGAGAACAACAGCACCACCGTGCCCACCTACCCGGAGGACTGGCACTCCGACGCGCTGCTGCTGAAGGGCGTGCTGCGCGTGACCCCGGCCCACCGGCTGGAGCTGGCCGCCGACCTTTACCGCAAGCGCAGCGACTCGTCCTTCGACGCCTGGGACACCAACGCCACCGCCATCACCGGCAGGTCGGTGCAGGACGCGCGCACCCAGCGCGACACCGTCTCGCTGGCCCACACCTGGACACCCGGTGCCGACGGCCTGGTCGACAAGCTCAGCACGCGGGTCTACGTGCAGAGCACCGACATGGACGACGTGACCCACACCGTCACGCTGGTCACCAACGCCAAGGTCCGCGAGGCCTCGCGCAACACCACGCAGCAGATCGGCTTCTCCACGCTGGCCGAGAAGCGCATCGCCAACCACGGCCTCAAGTTCGGTCTGAACCACTCGCGCACGGAGAACGAACACCCGTTCACGACCAGCGAGACCGGCCTGGGCGCGGTCGGCCAGCCCTTCCCCGACACGCTGACCGTGCGCACCGGCGTCTTTGCCGAAGACACGATGGACTTCCAGCTCGCCGGCAAGCGCCTGTCCGTCGTGCCGGGCCTGCGCGTGGACCGCGTGGACCCCAGCATTCGCAACACCGGCAGCTTCAACAACCCGCGCATCACCCAGGCCGAGCTGGAGGCGATGTACGGCAAGGCGCCGGCGACCACCATCGCCAGCCCCAGCCTGGCGCTGCTGGTCGAAGTGCAGCCCAGCCTGACCGCGTATGCGCAATGGAAGCGCAGCGGCCGTGCGCCCTCCAACAGCGAGATCTTCGGCTACTGGAACAGCGGCGGCGGCAGCTATGCGCTGCTGGGCAACCGCGACCTGAAGGAAGAGACCAGCAACGCCTTCGACATCGGCCTGAAGGGCGCGCCCACGCCGGGCGTCACCTTCGCCGGCTCGCTGTTCTACACGCAGTACGACGACTTCATCTCCTACACCCGCTTCACGCGCGCCAACAACCCGGAGAAGTTCGTCAACATCCAGCCCAGCCTGAGCATCCTGTACCAGGCCGAGAACCGCGACGAGGCCACCATCTACGGCGGCGAGCTGAGCCTGCGGCTGGACCACGGCACCTGGGCGCCGGCCGTCAAGGGGTTGTACAGCACCTGGGCGCTGGGCTACAGCAAGGGCACGTCCAAGTCCCACTACGCGGGCGACAAGGACGTGGACCTCGACACCGTGCAGCCCGCCAAGGCCGTTGCCGCCCTGGGTTTTGATGCGGCGCAGCGCGCCTGGGGCCTGCACCTGACCGGCACCCTCGTGCGCGGCAAGCAGGCCACCGCCACGGCGCGCCAGTCCTTCACCAACAACCCCGGCGCCCAGCTGCCTGATTCCACCGTCGTGCTCTACCGCGTGCCAGGTTTTGCCCGCTTCGATTTGGGCAGCTACTGGCGCCTCGGCAAGAACCTGCGCCTGAACGCCGCGGTGCTGAACCTTGCCGACAAGCGCTACTGGAGCTACGCCGGCACGCGCAGCCTGCAGCCCGCCAACGCGCGCGACCGCCAGCAGATCGAGCTGTCCACCGCGCCGGGCCGCACCTTCGCGGTCAGCTTGAACGCGGAGTTCTAAGGCCGGCTGCCCGTGTGCCGCTCGTGCTGGGCTTGCGGCGCAAGCCCAGCATCCGCCTCAGGGTTTCATCCCTGTCGATCAGGTGGTGCTTCAGCGCACCCAGCACGTGCAGTGCGATCACGCCGATCAGCAGATAACCCAGCGAACTGTGAGTCGCCTGGGCAATCTCCGCTCCTTGCATCGAGTACGGAAGCACTTCTGCGGGATTTGCCGAGTTGTGGTTGCCGTGCACGAGCACCCAGCCGAATATGCCGAAACCGTGGCCGCTGAGCGTGGAATAAAGCATGCCGGAAACAGGCATCGCCAGCGTGGCGCCGAGCAAGGTCCAATGGGTTGCCTTCGACAGCAGATGCTCGATATTCGAATATTGTCCCACCGGCTGCGGCCACCCCAGTTTCAGCCGGCGAACCGTTCGCCACAGCGCCACACCGAGAATCAGAACGCCCACGGACTTGTGAATGGGATACAAGGCCCAGGTTTGCGAGGACGCCATATAGAGCCCG
The DNA here is from genome assembly GCA_946480605.1 of uncultured Roseateles sp. Next base: position 11,439 of record CAMLKW010000146.1, read on the forward strand.
GAAGCAAGC
>CAMLKW010000147.1 GCA_946480605.1 uncultured Roseateles sp.
CGGGTGCGCCATGATCAGCGGCGTGGCGCAGGTGATGGGGATGAAGCCGATCTTCAGGTCCTTCTTCTCCAGCGGTCCGGTCGTTCCCTGCGCCATCGCCTGCAGCGAGGCGACGGGCAGCACGCTGGAGATGGCGGCCATCGCGGTGTTGCGGCCCACGGCCTTCAGGAAGCGGCGGCGCAGCGCGTCCTGCGGGAACAGCGCCTTCACGAGCGACGCTTCGATGAAGCTGGCTGATTCAGCCTCGAACTCCGCCGTCTCGCTGCGGGCGCGCAGCTCGGCGGCGACGTGGTCGGCGGGGCTCGCATGCTGGCCACAGGCACAGCGCATCAGCAGGGGCCGGTCGGCGTCGTAGGGATCGTGGGTCATCGCGTCGCTCCATCACAGGATGGGAGCGACTCTAGGAACCGGCACGCCGTCGCGGAATCGTGCGGGGCGGCGAGTTTTTGTAGGGGTGGAACTACGAGGGATTTCCTGGGACGCGACAGCATCGCCGTGGGGCAAGCAGCGCTGGCATCATCAAGTTCAGTGGGCGCTGGCGGCGGCGTCACAGGTCACACCGTAAGCTCCCCTGTCATGTAGGCAGTCGATTACTGGAATCTGCGGCGGTGGTTAGCCTGGGCAGCCCGGTAGGTTGGGGTGAGCAAAGCGAACCCCAACACGAACCAGCTGGTAGCGTCGTTGGGGGTTCAGTACCTTCACCCCAACCTACGAGTTGCGTAGCGCAACACCCACCCCGCCATAATCCGCCCGCCCCGCGGTTCTCTGCCAAGGCAGGGATGAAAAGGGAACGACAGAAGGGCCGCCACTGGGCGGCTCGCGCTGTGGCTGCCCCCGCAACTGTGATCGGCGAGCTTTGCGCTGCATTGCCACTGGCCTGGTGCCGGGAAGGCGTGCGCAAGGCGGCGACCCGAGAGCCAGGAGACCTGCCGGGGGGCGCATGTTTATGTCTTGGGGCGGGGTGTCTCCGAGCAAGAACCGCCACCGCATGGCGCGTGTTGCTCGGGGCCTCACACCGCCCGGAGTGCCGCCGCCATGGTGCCTGGTCTTGCCGAGCCTCTCCGACTCTTTTGCGGAGAAAGCGCTTGAACCACCTCGTCACCCCCGAAGCTCCGGCCGCCATGGTCGTCGTCGACATGGTCTGGCCCGACCAGTCCAACCATCACGGCACGCTGTTCGGCGGCGCGGCGCTGGCCATGCTGGACCGCATGGCCTTCATCGTGGGCAGCAAGGCGCTGCGCGGGTCCGTCGTCACCGCGTCCGTCGGCCAGTTGAACTTTGCCGCGCCGGCACCGGCCGGGCATCTGGTGGAGTGCAGCGCCACGGTGCTGCAGCGCGGGCGGCGCTCCGTCACGGTGGGCACGCGCCTGGTGGCCGAGGACCTGCTGAGCGGCACGCGCACCGATTGCCTCAGCGGCGAGTTCGTCATGGTGCGTCAGGCCGACGAGGGCGAAGGCGCCGCCGTCACGCCTTCGACTGAACCGCCTGCCGCCACGCCTCTGGCGTCCGCCCTGGTCGCCGAGATCGTCTTTCCCGGCCACGCCAACCACCGCGGTCTGCTGCATGGCGGGCCGGCGATGGAGTGGATGGCCAAGGCCGGCTTCGTCGCGGCGACACGGCAGGTGCGCCGCACCATCGTCATGGCCGGCAGCGAGAAGCTGGACTTCCGCGCGCCGGCCCATGTGGGCGATGTCGTCGAGGTGACCGCCACCGTGGTGGGCGTGGGCCGCCGCTCGGTACGGGTGCAGGTGGAGATGTGGGCCGAATCACCCAACACGGGTGAGCGACGCCACTGCACGTCGGGGCAACTGGCGTTCGTGGCGATCGAGTGAGGCCCCTACAATGAGAGTAATTCTCATTTAGACCCAAAGCCGCACGACGCGCGGCCGTCTTGAGGAACACCTGTGTCCGCCGCCGAGCTTGCACTGCAGAACGATGTCCATGCCCTCTACAGCGACCACCATGGCTGGCTGTACGGCTGGCTGCGCCGCAAGCTGGGTTGCCCGCACCGCGCGGCGGACGTGGCGCAGAACACCTTCCTGCGCGTGCTGGCCGCGCGCGACGCGCTGTGCGGCGTGGAGCAGCCACGCGCGTGGCTCACCACCACCGCCACACGGCTGATCGTCGATGAGGAACGGCGGCGGCGCCTCGAACAGGCCTACCTGGCCGAGCTGGCCGCGCTGGCCCAGGGCGACGAGGGCTACCCCTCGCCAGAGCAGACGCTGATGGCGCTGCAGGCGCTGGAGCAGCTGAGCGCGGTGCTCGAAGGCGTCTCGCCCAAGGCACGGACCGCCTTCGTGCGCCACTACCTGGACGGCGAGACGCTGGCCACCACGGCGGCCGAGCTGGGCGTGTCGACCAAGATGGTGCAGAAGTACCTGGCCCAGGTGCTGCTGCGCTGCCGCTGATGCCGCCCGCCCTCGCGCTCGACGACGACCGCATCGCGCAGGCGGCGGCCGACTGGCTGGTGCAGCTGTCGGCCGATGACGCCCGCGAGCGCGACGCGGCGCGGGCCGGCTTCGAGGCCTGGAAGCGCGCCGACCCGCGGCATGCGGCGGCGGCGGCCGGCATGGAGCGCTTCATCGACCAGACCCGTGCGCTGCGCGGCGGCCCGGCCCACGGGTCCGCCGCGCGCGCTGCGCTTCACGCGGCGCTGGACGCACCCGCCAAGGCCGGGCGGCTGCGGCGGCTCGGCGCGCCGCTGGTGCTGGCGTTCGCGCTGCTCGTCCCCGGCGTGCTGGCGCTGCGCGCCTTCCCGCCCGCCGAGATGCTGGCCGACCTGCGCACCGGCACCGGCGAGCGGCGCACGCAGGTGCTGGCCGACGGCACGCGCCTGGCGCTGGGCACGGGCAGCGCGGTCAACGTCGAGATGACACCGGACCTGCGCCGGCTGGAGCTGCTCGGCGGCGAGATCCACGTGGACGTGGCCAAGGACGCCTCGCGCCCCTTCGTCGTGGAGACGGCCCACGGCCGCGTCCGCGCGCTGGGCACCCGCTTCATCGTGCGGCGTGACGCCGACTCGACCCGGGTGCTCATGCTGGAGTCCAGCACGGCGCTCACGGCCGGCCAGCCCGCGACGGCCGAGGTGCGGCTGGCCGCCGGCGGGCAGGCCCGCCTGTCGGCGCAAGGCGTCGAGCGGCTAGACGACATCAACGCCGGCATGGTGGAGGACGCCTTCGTGCACCGCCGCCTGCTGGTGCAGGACCGGCCGCTGCCCGAGGTGCTGGACGAGCTGTCCCGCCACCGCCCCGGCCTCATCCGCTACCAGCGCGAGCAGCTCGACGGCATCCGCGTGTCCGCCGTGCTGCCGCTGGACGACACCGACCGCGCGCTGCAGCTGCTGGTCGACAGCTTCCCGCAGCTGCGCGTGCGCACCGCCACGCGCTGGGTGGTGATGGTGGACTTGCCGCGCTGAGCGGCGGCCGGCAATGCAGGATTTTTCGGCCGACGGGTTCCACTTCCGGGTTCTCGTTCGTCAATGCCTGTGAAGACGACGAAATCGGGCCGCCAAGCGACCTGATGCCAGCCGCCCGATGCGGCTGGATGGTGGGCGCCGCAGCACCCACCTCGGCAACCCCAGCCAGTTCCGGTTCTCGTCTGACAGACCGTCGCGTGCCCGCGCGCCGGTCCCCTCAGCCGTTCATTGACTGGAAACCCTTCATGACCCTCACCTCCCGGCCCCCACGGCGTGCGCTCGCAGCGCCGCTGCGCCCCACGGCCCTTGCCGTCCACCTGGCCTATGCCGCGCTGGCCGCCGGCTGGATGTTCACGCCCGCCGCGCACGCGCAGGCCGCCAGCGGCGCGGCCGTCGTCCAGGCTGACGTGCCCGCCGGCCCGCTGGCCGCCGCGCTGAACCGCTTTGCGCTGCAGGCCGGCGTGACGATCGCCGTGGACGCCGACCGGCTGAAGGGGCTGAGCACGCCGGGGCTGAAAGGCGCGGTGACGGCGGACGAAGGCTTCCGGCGCCTGCTGGAAGGCAGCGGCTACCAGGCGGGGCGCACGGCAGCGGGCTATGTGCTCGTGGCGGCGCCCGCCGCGGCTTCGGAGGCCGGCGGCGCCGCAGCGCTGCCGGTGGTGCGGACCAAGGCTGCAGTCGACGCCGACATCACGCGCAACCTCGGCACCGCGGTCCGGGCCGGCGCGCTGGGCGACGTGGCGCAGAAGGACACGCCGTTCTCCAGCGCCGTGGTGACGAACGGCCAGATCCAGGAACTGGCCCCGCAGAAGCTGGGCGACCTGTTCGTGCAGGACGCCTCGGTCTCCGACAACAGCGGCGCCTACACCGCCTGGAGCACCTACCTGACGGTGCGCGGCATGGACCTGGACTGGCAGAACTCCTACCGCATCGACGGCAAGCCCTACCTGGGCTACACCGTCACCCTGCCCTACGAGCACATGGAGCAGGTGGAGCTGCTGAAGGGCGCCACCGGCTTCATGTACGGCTTCGGCGCACCGGGCGGCATGCTGAACTACGTGACCAAGAAGCCCACCGCCACGCCGACGCGCAGCATCGGCCTGGGCTACGCGGGCAGCAGCATCGTGCGCGCCAACGCCGACCTCGGCGGGCGGCTTGAAGGCGGCCTGGGCTACCGGCTCGATGCCACGCACGAGCAGGGCAGCACCACCAACGACGGCTCGCTGAAGCGCAGCTCCGTGCTGCTGGCGCTGGATGCCCAGCTGACGGACCGCCTGAGCTGGGACTTCCAGACCATCTACCAGGACCGCCTGACCGAGGAAACCGAGCCGGGCATGCAGACGCGGGCCCTGGTGGACCGTCTGCCCGACCCCATCCGCAACGACCGCAAGCTGGTGGGGCCCGGCAACTTCGTGGACAACCAGTTCGGCTTCCTCGCCACGCGACTGAAGTACCGCCTCGGCGACGACTGGCAGGCGCAGACCAGCTTCAGCCAGAGCTACTCGAAGACGCGCCGCAACGAATCCATCCTCTACCTGCAGAACGCCGCCGGCGACTACGCCGACGCCCGCGCCGACTACGGCGAGCGCTACCAGTACAGCTACTGGGACGCCATGCTGCAGGGCAGCGTGCAGGCCGCGGGCGTGACGCACCACATCGTCGCCGGGGTGTCGTGGCAGCAGCAGCGCAACGACGACTCGCGCAACGCCGTGTGGATCCCCAGCGTCGGCACCGGCAGGCTCGGCGTCCAGAACACCAACCGCTACGACAGCATCGGCAGCTTCGACAGCCTGGGCCTGTACCGGCTGACGGAGCTGACACACAAGGCCGTGTTCGCCAGCGACCGCATCGAGCTGAACGACCGCTGGTCGGTGCTGGCCGGGCTGCGCTGGATCCAGTACGAGAAGCTGAACTGGGACGGCACGGGCGCCGCCACCACGCCGTACCGCGAGAACGGCGTCGTGACGCCCACGGTGGCCGCCATGTACAAGCTCGCCAGCGACACCACGGCCTATGCCAGCTACGTGGAGTCGCTGCAGCAGGGCGCCAACGTGCCCCGGCTGCCCATCTACACCAACGCCGGCGCGATGCTGAACCCGCTGAAGAGCCGGCAGTGGGAGCTGGGCGTCAAGAAGGACGGCGCCGACTGGTCCTTCACCGCCGCGCTGTTCCGGGTCACCAAGGCCACGGAGTACGACCGCAGCTGCGGCGCCGACTGCCTGACCAAGGTCCAGGAGGGCGAGTCCGTCTTCCAGGGGCTGGAGCTGGGCGCCACCGCGCGGCTGGACAGCGCCTGGAGCCTGGGCGGCAACCTGATGCTGCTCGATGCCGAGTACGCGTCGGGCGAGACCGCCCTGGTGGGCAAGCGCGTGGCGGGCTCGCCGCGCCTCGTGACGACGGCGCAGCTGGCCTGGCGCGTGCCGGCCGTGCAGGGGCTGCAGCTGCGCCTGGGCGCCAAGTACACCGGCAGGACCCCGCTGCGCGTGGACAACAGCATCGATGTCGATGGCCACGTGCTGGCCAGCCTGGGGGCGTCCTACGACACCGTGGTGGCTGGCCGGGTCATGACGTGGCAGGCGCAAGTCCACAACCTGCTCGGCAAGAAGTACTGGGTCTACCAGTACAGCAACTACATCAAGGCCGGCGACCCGCGCTCGCTGAACCTGAGCGCGACGCTGCACTTCTGAGCATGGCCCGCACCCTGCGCCCTCCTTCGCGGCTGTCCATCGCGCTGCGCATCGCCGCGGCGCTGCCGGGCGCCTACGCCTTCACCTGGGGGGCCGTCGCCCTGGGCACGGCGGCGCTGGTCGGTGCCGGCATGGACTTCCACGAGGCCGAGCACGCGGCGCTGCTGCCGGCCTTCATCGTCTTCCTGGTCGCCTTCCTGTGGTCCTTCGCGGGCCGCAGCCTGCCGCTCATCTGGGCGGTGCTGGCCGGCGGCGGCGCGGCGATGACGCTGGGCGCCTGGCTGCTGCAACGCAGCCTGCTTTGAAAGGTCCGACGATGCTGCAGAGCTTTCGCCACTCCATGGCCTGGGTGCACACCTGGTTCGGCCTGGTGCTGGGCTACGTGCTGATGGCGTGCTTCTTCTTCGGCGCGCTGTCGGTGTTCGACCGCGAGATCGACCGCTGGGCACTGCCCGACACGCGCTTCCCGGCGCAGCCGGCGCCGTCGTTCGACACGCTGCTCAAGCCACTGTTCGAACGCCTGGGGCCGCACCCCGACGACTACAAGGCCACGCAGGAGCGCGTGATCGGCCCGCTGCCGCCCGCGGACACGCTGCCCATGCAGGCGCTGTACTACTACCGCACGCACCGCGATCCGGTGCTGCGCATCGGCGGCGAGTTCGCCCTGCCCAACAAGCTGAAAGACGCATCGGACGAGCACCCCCACGCGCACGGCTGGGCCACCATCGACCCGCGCAGCGGCGCGGTGCTTCCCGAATCGCAGTTCAAGATCGGCAGCGACTTCTTCTACCCCATGCACTACAGCCTGAACCTGCAGTGGAAGAACCTGGGCACCTGGGTCGTCGGGCTGGCGGCGCTGGCGATGCTGGCCGCGCTGGTCAGCGGCGTGGTCATGCACCGCCGGATCTTCCGCGAGTTCTTCACCTTCCGGCCGTGGAAGACCACCCAGCGCAGCAGCCTCGACCTGCACAACCTGACCGGCGTGGCCGGGCTGCCCTTCCACTTCTTCTTCGCGCTGACCGGGCTGATCGTCTTCGCGGGCATCTACTTCCCCGTCGGCCACAGCCTGCTCAAGCCGCTGCACGACCAGCACGAGGTGCTGGAGGCGGCGCGCACCGGCCTGGCCCACCAGCCCGCGGGCGTGAAGGCGCCGCTGGCCTCGGTGGACGCGATGGTGGCGGAGGCCCGGCGCCGCTGGGCCGCGCGCGACATGCCGGGCGACGTGGGCTTCCTCTATCTCAACCACCTGGGCGACCGCAACGGCTACGTCAGCATCTTCCGCGCCGGCAACGACCAGGTGGCACTGGTGGGCCAGGGCGTGCACTTCGAGGCGCACAGCGGCCGCGTGATCCGCGAGGACCCGCCGCCCTCGGCCGTCATGCGCGTCAACGAGTTCCTGACCGGCCTGCACCTGCAGCACTTCCGGCACTGGCTGCTGCGCTGGCTGTACGTGGTAGGCGGCCTGCTGGGCTGCGTGTGCATCGCCACCGGCTTCATCTTCTTCGTCGAGAAGCGCAAGGCGCAGCACGCCAGGGCAGGCAGTGCGGGCAGCCGCATCGCCGATGCGCTGGCCGTGTCCGCGGTCACCGGCATGGTGGTCGCGACGCTGGCGATGCTGGCGGCCAACCGCCTGCTGCCGGCCGACCTCGTGGGCAAGGGCGACTGGGAGCAGCGCGTGTTCTGGGGCGCCTGGGTGCTCTGCTTCATCCATGCCGCGTGGCGCAGCGGCCCGGTAGCGCTCGGTCGCATCAACCCGGCGTGGCGGGAGCAATGCCGGGCGCTGGCGGCCCTGGCCGTGGCCGCCGTGCTGCTGAACTGGCTGACGACGGGCGACCATCTGCTGCGAACGCTGTTCACCACCACCTACTGGCCCGTGGCGGGCATGGACCTGAGCCTGCTGGCCGCCGCCGCGCTGGCCCTCAAGGCGGCACGCGTGCTGGCCCGGCGCGAGCGCCGCGTGCCGCCGCCGCGCGCCACTGCCGCGGAGGTCAGCCATGCCTGAGGCGGGTTGGGTGCTGCACTGCGGCGCCGCGGTGGCCAGCTTCGCCGGCTTCGCCTGGCTGGCACTGGCGATGGACGTGCACTGGCAGCAGGCGCGGGGTTCCGAAGCGCCCTCCTCGCGCACGCGCCGGTTGCTGCGGCTGGCGGGATGCGCCGGCCTGGCCGCCAGCGCCGCGCTGTGCCTGCTGACCGACCGCCCCTCCATGGCCGCGCTGGTGTGGCTGACGCTGCTGATCGCCACGGCGCCGCTGGTGGCCCTGGTCCTCGCCTGGCGCCCGCGCTGGCTGCGCGCGCTCTGGCCCTAGCCGGCGCCGCCCACCTGCTCCATGCGCACCGCGAACAGCGCCAGCTCCACGTCGTTGCGCACGCCGATCTTCTCCAGCACGCGCGTGCGGTAGGTGGACACGGTGTTGGGCGACAACACCAGCTGCTCGGCGATCTCGCCCACGCTGCGGCCGGCGGCCAGCAGCTGGAAGACCTGGTGCTCGCGGTGCGACAGCCGCTCCTGCAGCGGCTGCTCGTCGTCGGCCTTGCGGCCCCCCGCGCCCACGGCGCCCGCCAGCTGCTCGGCCACGCTGGGCGTGATGAACAGCCTGCCGCGGGCCACGCTGCGCACGGCGTCGATCATCTGCTCGCTGTCCGCGCTCTTGTTCAGGTAGCCGGCGGCGCCCAGCTTGAGGCTGCGCACGGCGTATTGCCGGTCCGGGTAGGTGGACAGCATCAGCACCGGCAGCTTGGGGAACTCCGACTTCAGCGCCTTCAGGATGTCCAACCCGTCGCGCTGCGGCATGGCGATGTCCAGCAGCACCACGTCGATCCCACCCGCCCTCACCTGCTGGATGGCCTCGGGGCCGTTGGCCGCCTCGCCGACGACGCGCAGGTCCTCGGCCTCGGCCAGCACCTGCTTGATGCCCTGGCGAACGATCAGGTGGTCGTCGCAGATCAGCACCCGGATCATTCCGCCTCCAGCGGCATCACCAGCCGCACCGTGGTTCCGCGCCCGGCCGCGCTTTCGATGCCGATGCGTCCGCCGAAATGCGCCGCCCGCTCGCGCATGCCCAGCACGCCGTAGCTGCGCGCATCGTTCAGCGCCTCGGGCGCCGCGCCGACGCCGTCGTCGCGCACCTGCAGGTAGAGCACCGGCGAGGGCGGCGCGTCCACGTCGATGCGTATGGCCACATGCCGCGCCCGCGCATGCCGGGCCACGTTGGACAACACCTCCTGGAAGATGCGGAACACGGCGATGGCCAGCCCGCCCTCGGGCGGCGCCACGTCGGCCGCGACGTGCATCTTGAAGTCCACCTCGCGCTCGTCGCTGCCGGCCAGCTGGAACTCCTGCGCCTGCCACTCCAGCGCGGCCCACAGGCCCTGGTGGTCCAGGATGCTGGGGCGCAGGTCGGTGATGATGCGACCCACGGCATCCACCGCCGTGTCCACCAGCCCGCCCATGCGCTGGCATTTGCCCACCATGGGCTCGCGCAGCGCCGGGTCGCCCACGCGGCGGTTCAGCCAGTCGATGTCCATCTTCAGCGCCACCAGCAGCGAGCCCAGCTCGTCGTGGATCTCGCGGGCGATGCGCTTGCGCTCGGTCTCGCGCACGGCCTCCAGGTGGTGGGCCAGCTCGCGCAGCTCGGCCGTGCGCCCGGCCACGCGCTGCTCCAGCTCGTCATGGCTGGCGCGCAGCAAGGCCTCGGCCCGGCGGCGCGCGGAGATGTCCACGAAGGTGACCACCGCCCCCTGCACGATGCCGTCCTCGATGACGGGATAGCTGGAGTACTCGGCCGGGAAGGCGCTGCCGTCGGCCCGCCACAGCACCTCGTCATCGATGCGGCAGGGGTCGCCGCGGCGGAAGGCATTGAAGATGGGGCAGTCGCACTCCGGGTAGTGCGCGCCCGTCTCGCGCGAGTGGTGGATCAGCTCGTGCATGTTGCGCCCCAGCACCTCTTCGGTGCGCCAACCCAGCTGATCGCAGGCGGCGCGGTTCACGAAGGTGCATTTCCCGGCCATGTCGATGCCGAAGATCCCCTCGCCGGTGCTCTCCAGCAGCAGGGTCAGGCGGCGGTTGGCCTCCTCGGAGGCCGCGGGCGGGTCGGTCAGGGCAAACGGCATGCTCATGCCGGCAGCAAGGCCCGTGCCACGCTTTGGTGCATATCGAATAAGGAAATAAGCAAACTGTCGTTCCGCGAATAAGCGACTTGGGGCACCCTCGCGGCTTCGTTCCAACGACGGCCAGACGACATGTCCATTTCCAAGCTCACCCGCCGCGCCACCCTGGCGCTGTTCGCCGCCTCCGCCGCCCTGCCGGCGATGGCCGCCGACCCGACGCTGCTGAACGTCTCCTACGACGTGGCCCGCGAGCTGTACAAGCAGATCAACCCGGCCTTCGTCGCCGCACAGAAGGCCAAGGGCGTGACCGTGACGGTCAACCAGAGCCATGGCGGCTCCAGCAAGCAGATCGGCGCCGTCATCGGCGGCCTGGAAGCCGACCTGGTGACGATGAACCAGGCCACCGACGTGGACCAGCTCGCCTCCAGCGGCCTGACCCCGGCCGACTGGCGCAGCCGCTTCCCCAACAACGCGGCGCCCTACTCGTCCACGATGACCTTCCTGGTGCGCAAGGGCAACCCCAAGGGCATCAAGGACTGGGCCGACCTGGCCCGCCCCGGCGTGCAGGTCATCATCCCCAACCCCAAGGTGACGGGCAACGGCCGCTACAGCTTCCTGGCCATCTGGGGTAGCGTGCTGGCGGGTGGCGGCACCGAAGCTCAGGCACGCGACCTGGCCACCAAGATCCTGACCAACGTGCCGGTGCTGGACGGTGGTGGCCGCGGCGCCACGACGACCTTCACGCAACGCGGCATCGGCGACGTGCTGGTCACCTTCGAGGCCGAGGTCGAGCTGATCGAGAACGAGTTCGGCAAGGGCAACTTCCAGCAGGTCAACCCCAGCATCTCCATCGAGACCGAGGCGCCGGTCGCGCTGGTGGACAAGGTCGCCGCCAAGAAGGGCACGAGCGCGCTGGCCAAGGCCTACCTGGACTTCCACTGGAGCCCGGAGGCGCAGGAAATCATTGCCAAGAACAACTTCCGCCCGCGCGACCCGGCCGTGTTCAAGAAGCATCAGCAGCGCTTCGCCAACATCAAGCTGTTCACCGTGGAGCAGACGCTGGGCGGCTGGGCCAAGGTCAGCAAGACGCACTTTGCCGATGGCGGCACGTTCGACCAGATCATGGCCAATATCAAGCGTTGAGATGACGCCCCTCGCCTGGCCGCGCCGCACTGAACGCGGGCGCGGCCAGGC
>CAMLKW010000148.1 GCA_946480605.1 uncultured Roseateles sp.
AGCGTGAATCGCCCAAGGCCTATTTCAAGGGCCTGAACCTGCTGCTGAACGAGCAACAGGACAAGGCCATCGATGCCTTCATCGAGGCCGTCCAAAACGATCCCGACACCTCCGAGCTGCACTTTGCGCTGGGCAGCCTGTTCCGCCGCCGCGGCGAGACCGAGCGTGCCGTGCGCGTGCATGAGCACCTGCTGCGCCGCGGCGACCTGGCGCAGACCGACCGTGACCGCGCCCAGCACGAGCTGGCACAAGACTTCTTCAAGGCCGGCCTGTTCGACCGCGCCGAGGCCGCCTATGCGGAGCTGCGCGGCACGGCCTTCGAGCGCGAGGCACGCCTGGCGCTGCTGTCGCTGTACGAGCGCTCGCGCGACTGGGCCAAGGCCGCCGACGTGGCCGCCGAGCTGGAAGCCGCGGGCACTGGCTCCTTCTCCGGCCGCATCGCGCACTACCTGTGCGAGCAGGCTCTGGTGGCCCAGGCGCAAGGCCATGCGGACCTGGCGCCCGCGCTGCTGGAGCAGGCCCAGCGCCGCGCCCCCGAAGCGGCCCGTGCCTACGTGCTGCAAGGCCAGTTGCTGCTGAAGGCCGGCCAGCCGGAGGCCGCGCTGGCCGCGTTCACCCGGCTGCTGTCGGCCAACCCGCCGGCCTTCAACCTCGTGGCCGCCGACTGCGCCGCCGCGGCCAAGGCGCTAGGCCGGCCCGAGCGCGCCGTCGCGCTGCTGACCGAGCAGTACCAGCGCGCGCCCAGCATGCATCTGCTGCGCGCACTGGCCTCGCTGCAACCCGAGCCGCAGCGCGAGCGACTGGCCGCACACCTGCGCGAGCAGCCCGCGCTGTCCGCCGCCACCGAGCTGCTGAAACTCAATATCGCCGCGCTCCCCGCTGAAGAAGCAGGCCCCATGGTCAAGGCCTTGGAGACCGCCACCAAGCCGCTGCTGCGCTACCGCTGCGCAGCCTGCGGCTTCGAGGCGGCACACTATTTCTGGCAGTGTCCGGGGTGCCTGAACTGGGACACCTACCCACCCCGTCACGTGGAAGAGCTCTGACCGTGCGCCACATCATCTGCATGAAATGGGGCACCAAGTACGGCCCCGAATACGTCAACCGCCTGTACGCCATGGTGCGTCGGCACCTGCAGGGCGATTTCAACTTCGTCTGCCTGACGGACCGCACCGAAGGTATCCGTGCCGAGGTGAAGTGCTTCCCCATCCCCGAGCTGACCTTGCCCAACGGCGAACCCGAGCGCGGCTGGAAGAAGCTGACCACCTTCAGCCCGGTGCTCGTCAACGACTACGGCCTCAGGGGCACCGCACTGTTCCTGGACCTGGACGTCGTCATCGTCGACGACATCACGCCCTTCTTCGAGGTGCCGGGCGAGTTCCTCGTCATCCATGACTGGAAGCGGCCCTGGCGCATCACCGGCAACTCGTCGGTCTACCGCTGGCAGCTGGGCGCCCACCAGGACGTGCTGACCGAGTTCGTCACCGACCAGGCCAAGGCCAAGGCCGAGTTCCGCAACGAGCAGGCCTTCCTGTCGGCCGTGCTGCATCGGCAGGGCCAGCTGCAGTACTGGGACGCCGCCTGGTGCGCCAGCTACAAATACCACTGCATCCCGGCCTGGCCGACGAGCTACTGGCGCGACCCCTTCGTCCCGGATGGCGCGCGCATCCTGATCTTCCATGGCGTCATGAACCCACCCGACGCGCTGGCCGGACGCAGCAACGGCAACTGGCGCCATGCGCGGCCGGCGCGCTGGATCGCGGACCACTGGCGCGAATGAACCTCGTCGTCCTGGCCGTGATGGCCCTCCTTGCCGGCCTGCTGCTGCGTGAGCTGGTCACCTTGCTGCGCGCCAGGGTGCCCACGCAGACCCGCGCCGTCATGGTCGGCGACAAGGCCACTGCCTGTGCCGACGAGATCCCCAAGATCATTTGGGCCTACTGGCAGACCGCACCGGCACCGGCCTTCATCCAGGCCTGCCTCGACAACTGGCGCCGTTTCGCGCCCGACCATCAGCTGCGCCTGCTGGACCGCAACACGGTGGCCGACTGGCTGCCCGCGCTGCGCGCCGACTTCGACGAACTGCCCCCCTACCGCCAGGCCGACTGGCTGCGCATCCAGCTGCTGGCGCGGCACGGCGGCGTGTGGATGGACGCCTCCATGCTGCTGAGCCGCGACCTGGGCTGGCTGCACGAGAGCCGCAGGCGCGCCCACGCGGACTACGTCGGCTTCTACATCGACCGCTACACCACCCGCCCCGACCTGCCCGTCATCGAGAACTGGTTGATGGCATCCGTGCCCGGTGGCCGCTTCGCGACGGCGCTGGCGACCGCCTTCGACCGCGCGCTGGACGAAGGCGCCGACCGCCTGCTGCAGCGCCTGCAGGCCGACGGCCGCCACGCGCGCGTGGTGCAAGGCCTGCCAGAAGACTTCCAGCGCTACCTGCTGATGCACGTGGCCGCCAGCGAGCTGCTGGACCGCGAGCCGCAGTCGGCCCGCCTGCTGCTGCTGCGAGCCGAGGACGGCCCGCTGGCCTGGCATGCCGGCGTGGGCTGGCGCAAGCGCCACCTCTACGCCCGCCTGGCCCTGGTGCCCTGCCCGCGCGTGATGCCCGCCGTGCTGAAGCTGCGCGGCGGCGACCGCGCCGTGGTCGAACGCAACTGGCGGCGCGGCCTGGTGTCGCCCTTCAGCGCCCTGCGCCACCTGCTCGACGGCAAGCTGTGAGCCCGACACCCTGGCTCAGCCTGCTGTTCCCGATGTACCGGGTGGAGCCCTGGCTGCGCGCCTGCATCGCCTCGCTGCAGCCCCAGCTCGACGACGGCGTGGAACTGGTTTTCGTCGACGACGCCTCGCCCGACGGCAGCGCAGCCCTGGTGGAGCAATTGCTGCCCCAGGCCCGCGTGATCCGCCAGCCCGAGAACCGCGGCGTCAGCGTCGCACGCAACCGCCTGCTGGACGAGGCGCGCGGCGACTACCTGTGGTTCATCGACCCCGACGACCTCATCGAGCCGGGCGTCATCCCGCGGCTCAAGGCCTTGATCGCCCGGCACCGACCGGACCTCGTCACCTGCGACTTCCGCGTCTTCGACGATGGCCCGTCCACGGCATCCATCAAGCCGCGCCACCAGCACATCGCCAGCTTCGACGGGCCTGCCGGCATCGTCACGGACGACGTGAACCTGCGGCTGCGCGGCCTGTTCGTGCACGGCCAGTTCCACCCGTGGAGCAAGGTCGTGCGCCGCGCCTGCTGGCCGGCGGGCCTGCGCTTCGCCGCCGGCCGCGTCTACGAAGACCTGGCGCTGTACCCGCGGCTGGTGCTGCACACGCCGCAGCACCTGCATGTCGCCGAGGTCTGGGTGGCTTACCGCCAGCGCAGCGGCAGCCTGATGTCGGCACTGTGCTCGCAGCGGCTGGACGATTGGACCGCCGCGCTGGACGGCCTGGCCGCCGAGCTTCCGCCGCTGGATGACGACACCCGCTTCGAGATCGCCCACTTCTGCGCCCGCACGCTGCTGCGCGCCCGGCGCCGCCGGCGGCAACTGGGCGGCAATGCGCTGCTCGGCCTGGCCGCAGATGCCGCGCGCTTCGAGCGCAGCTCACCGCTGACGCGGCAGCAGTTGCTGGCCGCCTATGTGCGCCGAGGCCGCTGGCTGCGCGGCCTGCAGTGGTGGCTGAATCTTCAGCGCGCGCCGCAGGCGCGGTAGAAGGCTTCGATCTCGGCCACGCGGGCCGGCAGCGAATAAGGCGCCAGCGCATGTGCCCGGCGCGCCGGCCGCCGCGCATGCAGGCGCGTCAGCGCCTGGGCCAGCGCGGCCACGTCGCCGCAGGGCAGCAGCGGCTCGAAGCCGGCCTGCAGATGGGTCGCGCCCTCGGTGGCCGTGGCCAGGATGGGCAGGCCGGCATGCATGGCCTCCAGGAAGACCAGCCCGAAGGGCTCGCTGCGCGCCGCGCTGACGAACAGGTCGAAGGCCGCCAGGCAGTTGGCCGGTTCGTTCGTGAAGCCGGGCATGAGCACCCGCTCGCCGGCCTGCGAGCGCACCGCCTGCCAGTCCGGCCCCTGCCCCACCAGCACCAGCCGCGCGCCGGGCAGCGCCGCGCGCTCGAAGGCCTGCACCAGCAGGTCCCAGCCCTTGCTGTGCTCGCCGCGGCCCAGCGTGCCCACCAGCCAGTCCTCGGGCGCCACGCCCCAGGCCGCGCGCAGGCGCTCGCGCGCGCCGGGCTCGGCCGGTGTCGGCTGGCTCCAGTTGTTGATCTGCGCCACGCGGCCGCCAAAACCGGCCGGCACCTGCGCCAGCTGCTGCGGCGTGATCGCGATGAGGCCGTCCAGGTGGCCATGCTGGCGCGGCTTGTAGGCGATGTGCAGCGTCGCGACGCGCACCGCCGGCGCGGCCACGCCGGCCAGCGCCTTGCAGGCGAAGCTGAGGTGGGCGTGGCAGACGTCGGGCCGCCAGTCGCGCGCCCAGCGCGCCACGCGCATGGCGGGCAGCAGGCGCGGGCAGGCCAGGCGGTGTTGCTGCACGCGGGGGTCCAGCCGCCGCGCCCAGGCGTCGGGGCGGTCCTCGGCGGCGGCGTTCGCCAGCACGAAGCAGACCTCGTGCTGGCCGCTCTGCGCATTGGCCAGTTCGATGGCATAGCGCTCGCTGCCGGCGAAGCGCTTGGTGAAGAGGAGATGGGCGATGCGCATGAAGGGCCGCCATTGAAACACGGACGACAATCGCGTCCCATGTCTGCCGACGCCAACGCCTCCATCGCCCGCCGACTGGGTCAGTATGTCTACCCCTACCGCTGGGGGGCGCTGTGCACCATCCTGGCCTATCTGTGCCTGGCCGGCACCGAATGGCTGCTGCCCCAGCTGATCAGCTACGCCTTCGACGCCGAGGGCTTCACCAAGGACGCCTACCCGCTGTGGATGGTGCCCGTGGTGCTGATCGGGCTGTACATCGTGCGCGGCATTTCGAGCTTCGCCGGGCAGTACCTGTTCCACTGGACGCAGACCCGCAGCGTGCTGGACTTCCGCACCGCGCTGGTCAACGCGCTGCTGCGCCTGGATGCCCAGGTCTACACCCGCATGCAGCCCGGCACGGCGGTCACCAAGGTCGTCAACGACCCGCAACAGATCCTGCAGCTGACCGGCGACGTGGGCATCGCGCTGCTGCGCGACGGCCTGGCCGCCATCGGCTTCGTCGTCTACCTGTTCTACCTGAACTGGCAGCTCACGCTGATGGCCCTCATCGTGACGCCGGTGATGGCGGTGGTGATGAAGCAGGTCAACCGGCGCATCCGGCAGATGTCCTCGCGCTCCTACGACTCGCAGCTGGTGCTGGTCAACAAGGTGGACGACATCACGCGCGCCTGGCGCGTCGTGCGCCAGTTCGGCGCGGCGGACTACGAGCGCGGGCGCTTCACGGACGCGGCGCAGGAGGTGCGGCGCTACAACCTCAAGACCGCCGCCGCCAGCGCGCTGGCGCAGCCGATCTCGCAACTGGTGGCCAGCGTGGGCCTGTCGCTGATCGTCTGCCTGGCGCTGTGGCAGGCCCGCAGCGAAGGCACGGGCGTGCAGGACTTCGTCAAGTACGTGGCCGCGTTGCTGCTGCTGCTGTCCAAGCTGCGCCACCTGTCGGACCTGGCCTCGCCGCTGACGCGCGCCAGCGTCATCGCCAAGGGCTGTTTCGAGCTGATGGACGCGCCCAAGGAGGTCGACACCGGCACGCGGGAGTTACCCGGCCCGGCCCATGGCGACATCGAAATGGACGACGTGCGCCTGACCTACCCCGGCGCGGGGCAGCCCGCGCTGGACGGCCTGAGCCTGCGCTTCGCGGCCGGCAGAACCACCGCGCTGGTGGGCGCCTCGGGCGCCGGCAAGAGTTCCATCATCCACCTGCTGCTGGGCTTCGGCCGGCCGGACTCGGGCCACATCCGGCTGGACGGCGCCGACATCGACGCGCTGACGCGGCTGAGCCTGCGCCGCCAGTTTGCGGTCGTGTCGCAGGACATCGTGCTGTTCGACGACTCCGTCGCCGCCAACATCGCCTACGCCCAGCCGCGCGACGACGCCAGGCTGGAGCAGGTGCTGCGCGCCGCCCACCTGTGGGACTTCGTGCAGACGCTGCCCGAAGGCATCGAGACCGTCGTGGGTGCCAACGGCAGCAAGCTGTCCGGCGGCCAGCGCCAGCGCCTGGCCATCGCCCGCGCGCTGTACAAGGACGCACCCATCTGGATCTTCGACGAGGCCACCTCGGCGTTGGACACCGAGAGCGAGCGCGCCGTGCAGCAGGCCCTCGGCACCTGGCGCGGACGCAAGACGCTGATCGTCATCGCCCACCGGCTGTCCACCATCCGCGACGCCGACGCCATCCACGTGCTGGGCGCCGGCCGGCTGGTGGAGACCGGCACGCATGCCGAGCTGATCGCACGCGACGGCGCCTACGCGGCCATGGTGCGGGCCCAGGCCGGCGAGGTCTGATGCAACGACGCGGCCTGCTGCTGTGGGCCGCGCTGCCGGTGCGGGCGCAGGCGGCGGACGTCGAGGTCAACACCGCCACCCGGGCGGCGCTGGAGTCGCTGCCCGGACTCGGGCCGGCGCTGGTGCAGCGGCTGCTGGACGGGCGGCCGTTCAAGGACTGGGCCGACCTGATGCGACGGGTGCCTGGGGTGAAGGCCGCGACGGCGCGCAAGCTGTCCGCCGCGGGGCTGAGGGTGGCGGGCGCTGAATTTTCACCACGCGCAGAGCCAGTCCGCCGCGGCTAACGCATCGATACTGCGCACCCCGCCCCTTGCGCCGCGCGCCTGCCCCATGCTCCGCACCCTGCTCGCACTGACCGCCCTGCTGCCGGCCGCCGCCCTGGCCAAGCCCGACCCGACGCCGCTGCGCGCCGGCATCCTGATCGGCGTCGGCGACCGCATCGCCATCGTGCAGCAGGATGTCCAGGTGGGCTCGCACCTGAACCGAAACGTGCAGCAGTCGATGCGGATCGGGCCCGAGGTGTTCCAGCACGACGCCGTGCTGACGACCGCCCAGGCGCTGGGCACGGCACTGCCGGGCGTGAAGCCGGTCGAAATGCCGGTGCGGCCCGATGTGCAGACCCAGCCCTGGCGCGTCGACGGCGAGCGGCTGATCGTGGAGCCGGTGCTGGCTGGCGCGCTGGAGCGCGCCAAGGTGGGCATGCTGGTGCTGGTGGAGCCGCTGTCGGCCCCGGCCGAACTGAAGCTGGCCGACCTCACCATGGGCCATGGCCGGTTGGAGGGCCTGGGCTTCTACGTGGACAACGAGACGCCCGTGCGCCGCATCGACACCGGCGACCAGGCCATCGGCTTTCTGGGGCTGTACGCCTATTTCCGGACCCTGGTGGTGGAGATCCCCTCCATGAAGCTGCTGTGCCAGCGCCGCTCGACGGACAGCCAGACCTACCTCGCCGACCGCAAATCGCCCGGCACCCATCCCTGGCAGGCGCTCAGCCTGGAGCGCAAGATCGAAGACCTGCGCGGCATCGTGCGGCGCGAGCTGGATGCGTCGCTGAAGCACTGCCTGGGCGCCGGTCTGGCCCCCGCGGCCGCTACCGGCCCATCCGGCTCCTGATGACGCCCATCAGCGGGCCGTCCAGCGGCACCGCCGCGCCCCTGTGCTGCTCGCGCAGGTGGTACACCTGCCCCGCCGGGAAGGCCGGCGGGATCTCGTAGTCCATGCCTTCCCACACGTCCTCGCGGAAGCTGTAGAAGGCCCAGTGCGCACCATGGCCGTTCAGCGTGTCCATCACGTCGGCCAGATAGGTGCCGCAGTCGACCCACACGCGCACGCAGCCGAACTCGCCGGCCACCATGCGATTCGCGGGCACCCCGTGCGCCCGGGCCCAGTCGAACGGCACGGCCAGGAATTCCTGCAGGGCGGCCTTGTCGAAGCTGCGTGTCTTGCCGCCCCAGCTGACCTTCTCCCCGGGATAGCGCAGCTGCGGCCGGCGCTTGATCTGCGGCGCACTGGTGAGCTTCCAGGGCTCGTACATGTGAAAGGCGTAGAGCAGCTTGTCGTCCTTCAGCGGCGTCCAGTAGCTGAAGCTCCAGGCGTGGGCGAACCAGCCACCGTCCAGCATGACAGGCGTGCCCGCATCCACGGTGCGGATGGCGGCAATGACGTGCTCGTAGAAGGCCGGCAGGTCGTGCGTCGTGCCCTTGTGCTTCTCGTACCAGGCCCGGCGCACCTCGGGCGCCGCCTGCTCGTCCAGCCCCAGGCCCTTCTCGGGCGTCGGCTCGTTGAGCAGGTTGTAGCCGGCCAGCGCCGGATGGTGCTTCACGGCCGCGGCCAGGTCGCGCCAGAAGGCGGCGGACTGGTCCCAGTAGCGGCGGTCGCGCCATAGCCGGTCGTCGGGCTGGTCGCCGTTGTGCTGCACCCAGCGGTTGCCGGGCAGCGACAAGGGGACCAACACCACCTTCACGTCCGCGGCCTGCGCCGCATCGAGGACGGTGCGCAGTTGCGCCAGATCTGCCGCGGGCATGCCGCGGTAGTCATCCGCGCTGCCGATCAGGAAATCGCGGCCCTCGCCCTTCCACTTGGAGAAGGTCAGCCGCGTCCAGGTGGCGCCGGTGGCGCGCAGCGCACGGAACCAGGCCGCGTCGGGCGGCTTGCCGTTGAAGCTGTTGCCGCCATGGCGCGGCGTGTCCCAGAAGCCGATGTCCGCCGCCTGCGCGGGCGCGGCCATGACACAGGCGGCCAGCCACAGCAGGCGGGCCAGCCGGCTCATGGCGCCGCACTCGCCGCCGCAAAGCCGGCGGAGCGGCTGCGCCGCAGCGACGCCGGGTCGATCTGCGGTGCCCGCGTGGGCCAGCCGAAGAAGCGCTGCACCTCGGCCCGCTTGGCCAGCGTATCGCTCAGCCCCAGGTTGATCAGCTCGTTGACGAAGCTGGGCTCGAACAACAGGTAGCTGATCAGCGCCGAGCCGCTGGTGCTCTGCCCCTTGCCGCTGACGCCAAAGGCCCGCAGCATGGCGCGCACGGACTTGGGCAGACTGGCCTGGTGCTCACCGGCCAGGTCATCCAGGCGCCGGCTGGGGGCGATGACCAGCAGCTCGATGGGCCGCAGCGCCGTCGCGGCCCTGGTCTCGCGCGGCAGCAGCGCCAGCGTGCGGTTGATGCGGCGCAGCCGTTCCACGTCCACCGCCAGCGCATCCAGGAAGATGTTGGACAGCGCGTGGCCGGCGATCTGCGCCATGCTGGGGTGGGCCTCGTCGGCGCCGGCGCGCCGGCCCTCCGGCTCCTTCATGCGGCCGGCGCCGATGACCAGCACGCGCTCGGCGCCCAGGTGCACGGCCGGTGAGATGGGCGCGCTCTGGCGCATGGAACCGTCGCCAAACCATTCCGGAATGCCTTCCAGCTCCAAGGGCTCGGCCGGGAAGATGAAGGGAATGGCCGACGAAGCCATCAGGTGGGCCAGCGTCAGCCGCGCCTGAACGGCCATGCGCTGCTCGCGCAGCCAGGGCACGATGTGGTGGTGGGTCTGGAAGAAGGTGACGTGCTGGCCCGAGGTGTAGCTGGAGCCGGTCAGCGCCAGCGCACGCAGGTGGCCGCCATCCAGCATGGTCTCGATGCGGCCCATGTCGAGGTAGCGGCTCAGCAACTCGCGCAGCGGCGTGTTGTCCAGCAGGCTGCGCGGGCGGCTGCGCGTCCAGCGCGCGATGGCCCAGCCCAGGCTCAGCATGCTCAGCCAGCGCGCACCGCTCTTCACGGCCTCGAAGGCGTCGGCGCGGTAGATGTTCTCGACGTGCAGGCCCTGCCACAGGTGCACCAGGCCGTCGACGGCGGCGTCGAAGTCATCGGCATGGCAGGCCAGCGTGGACGCATTGATGGCGCCGGCCGATGTGCCGCTGATGATGGGAAACGGGTTGGCCTGCGTCGCGCCGGCATCGCGGCGCAGCTGCGCGATGGCCGCCAGCACGCCCACCTGGTAGGCCGCGCGTGCGCCGCCGCCGGTCAGGATCAGGCCCGTGACCGGCTGCGGGCGGAGTAGCCCCTGGACCGACTTGGGCAGGGGCTGGGGCACGGCGTGCAGCATCGGCGAAATCATCGCCGAAGGTGAGCGATGTCAAGCTTCGTAAATGACCTCAGCCGCCGTGCCGAATTTGGCGAGCGCCTCGTCGGCGGGCCAGAAGCGGCTGGCCTCGCCCAGTTCGACCAGCCAGCTGGCGCCCACGCGGCCGGCTTCGGGTTCGGCCTTCATGGCGACGCGCACCGGCAGGCCTTGCCGGCGGGTGCCACCCTCCTCGGTCGAGACCTCGCGCGGCGGGAAGCGCTGCACCAGCTCGTGGACGAGGCCGGCCGCGCCCGCGTTGGCCAGCAGCAGGTGGCGGCCGAAGCGCGCCCGCGCCGCCGGCAGGCTCCACACCGCCTGCACGTTCATGCGCAGGCCGCCGGAGAAGCGGTCGTTCTGCACCTTGCCGGTGGCGATGATGAGCTCGTCCTCGGCCAGCAACTCCTTGTTGGCGTTCAGCAGCTCCTCGTTGGCCACGGCCTCGATGGCATCGCTCTTGTCGTCGATCTTGAAGATGGCGACGCGGCCACGCTGGCCGTTGATGACGCGCATGCCGCTGACGATGCCGGCCACGGTCGTCGGCTCGCGACTGTCCACCAGATCGGCGATCTGGCGCTTGACGATGCGGCGCACCTCGGCACCGCTCTGGTCGAACAAATGGCCCGACAGGTAGAAGCCGATGGCCGTCTTCTCCAGCGACAGGCGCTCCTTGATGCTCCAGGGCGGTGCGTCGACGAGGTCGGGCTCGGCGGTGCTGGACGCGTGCGAGTCGCCGAAGTCGAACAGGCCGCCCTGGTCGGCGTTGGCCTCGGTCGTCTCGGCATGCGTGTAGCCGCGGGCGACGCTGGCCAGCAGCTTGGAGCGCTCGGGGTTGATCGCGTCGAACGCACCGGCCTTGACGAGCGCCTCCACCACGCGCTTGTTGACGGCCTTGCGGTCCACGCGCAGGCAGAAGTCGTAGAAGCTCAGGAAAGGCCCGCCGGCCTCGCGCGCGGCGATGATGGCCTCGATGGCGCCACGGCCCGTGCCCTTGACAGCACCCAGGCCATAGTTCACCAAGCGGTTGGACAGCGGCTCGAAGCGGTACTGACCCTTGTTGACGCAGGGCGGCTGGAAGTCGATGCCGAAGATCTTGGCGTCGTTGAGCAACACCTTGAGCTTGTCGGTGTCGTCCATTTCTATGGTCATGTTCGCGGCGTAGAACTCGGCCGTGAAATGAGCCTTCAGCCAGGCCGTGTGGTACGACAGCAAGGCGTAGGCGGCGGCGTGCGACTTGTTGAAGCCGTAGCCCGCGAACTTCTCCATCAGGTCGAAGACCT
>CAMLKW010000149.1 GCA_946480605.1 uncultured Roseateles sp.
TCGGGTCGATGGGCTTGCTGAAGTTGGCGCCGTGGCAGGACACGCAGGCGCCCTTGGTCAGCAGTTCGGCCACCTTGGCCGGCGCCGCGGGCACGGTGTCCGGTGCGGCCGGCAGCTTGGCCTGCTGCTCGTAGAAGGCGGCGATGTCGGCCATGTCCTGCTCGCTCAGCGAGGCCGCGATGCCGCGCATCGTCGGGTGCTTGCGGTCGCCCTTGGCGTAGCCCTGCAGCGCCGCGACGATGTACTTGGCGTTCTGGCCCGCGATCATCGGCACCTTGTGGATCTCGGGGAAGCTGGCTTGGTAGCCGGCAATGCCGTGGCAGCCGATGCACATGGCAATCTTCTTCTCGCCCGCCTTCACGTCCTGGGCCAGGGCGCCGGAAGCGCCGGCGGCAACAGCCAGGGCGAGCGAGATCTGCAGCAGTTTTTTCATGGTCCCCAGGGGTTCGTGTTCTAAAGCGGCGGCGATTATAGGGGGCCGCCTATACTGGCCCGGCACCCTTCCAGCCCCGGTTTTCCCCATGAAGTTTCAAGGTTCCGACCAGTACGTCGCCACGGCCGACCTGATGCTTGCGGTCAACGCGGCGGCCACCTTGCAGCGCCCCCTGCTGATCAAGGGCGAGCCCGGCACCGGCAAGACCATGCTGGCCGAGGAGGTCGCCAGCGCCCTGGACATGCCGCTGCTGCAGTGGCACATCAAGAGCACGACCAAGGCGCAGCAGGGCCTGTACGAGTACGACGCGGTCAGCCGGCTGCGCGATTCGCAACTGGCTGGCATCGAAGGCAGCGAGCGCGTCCGCAACATCGAGAACTACATCGTCAAGGGCGTGCTGTGGCAGGCCTTCGAGGCCGACCGGCCGGTCGTGTTGCTGATCGACGAGATCGACAAGGCCGACATCGAGTTCCCGAACGACCTGCTGCGCGAGATCGACCGCATGGAGTTCTACGTCTACGAGACGCGCCAGCTCGTCAAGGCGAAGCACCGGCCGCTGGTCTTCATCACCTCCAACAACGAGAAGGAGCTGCCGGACGCCTTCCTGCGCCGCTGCTTCTTCCACTACATCAAGTTCCCCGATGCCGAGACGATGAAGAAGATCGTCGACGTGCACTTCCCGACGCTCAAGAAAGACCTGCTGGCCGCCGCGCTGAAGAACTTCTACGACGTGCGCAACCTGCCCGGCCTGAAGAAGAAGCCCAGCACCTCGGAGCTGATCGACTGGCTGAAGCTGCTGGTGGCCGAGGACGTGCCGGTGGACGCGCTGCAGGCCCGGGACGACAAGGTCAGCATCCCGCCGCTGGTCGGCGCGCTGCTGAAGAACGAGCAGGACCTGACCCTGTTCGAGAAACTCGTGTTCATGCAGAAGAACAACCGCTGATGTCACAAGATTTCGACCGCGCCGTGCGCGAAGGGCTGGCCGATGCCATCGGCTTCGTCGGTGGGGCGCTGGGCGGCTGGTGGCTGGGCCGCCTGCTGGGCGTCGACTTCATTGCCAGCGACGACTGGAATGCGCAGCAGATGGGCGCCCTGGTGCTGATCGTGGTGGGCTGCGGCGTGGGCCGCTGGGCGGCGCGCAAGCTGATGCTGAAAGACCGGCCTTGAAGCCGGTCCTGCCTGTCACGCTGGCGGCCGGGCCTGTGCGCCTGGTGCCGCTGACACCCGAGCACGTGCCGGGCCTGCAGGCCGCGGCCGCCGACGGCGAGCTGTGGAGCCTGCGCTTCACCAGCGTTCCGGCGCCGGACGAGACCGCCGCCTACGTCGAGACCGCGCTGGCCGGCCAGGCTGCCGGCCACCGCCTGCCGTTCGCCGTGCTGGACGCACACACCGGCGAGGTGCTGGGCTCGACCAGCTATCACGACATCGTGCCGGCCGTCGAACGCGTGGAGATCGGCTACACCTGGTACGCCCGCCGCGTGCAGCGCAGCGCGGTCAACACCACGGCCAAGCTGCTGCTGCTGACGCATGCCTTCGAGACGCTGGGCGCCCGGCTGGTGGGCTGGCGCACGGACAACTTCAATCACGCCTCGCAGCGCGCCATCGAGCGCCTGGGCGCCAAGCGCGATGGCGTGATCCGCCACCACGCGCTGCGCCGCGACGGGACGGTGCGCGACACCGTCATGTACAGCCTGACCCTGGGCGAATGGCCCGAGGTCAAGGCACATCTGAACTGGCAACTGGCAAGACCAAGAACATGAGCAAGACCTCCAGGCCCTTCGATGTCGATGCACTCTGGGCCCTGGACCGCATAGCCGCGCCCAGCCTCAGCCCCGACGGCGCCCAAGCCGTGGCCGCCATCACGCGGCACTCGATGGAGACCAACAAGGCCCAGGCCAGCCTGTGGCTGTTCTCCACGCTGGGCGGCGCGCCGCGGCGGCTGACCGAGGCCGGCGACAAGGACGGCAACCCGCAGTGGAGCCCGCGCGGCGACCTGATCGCGTTCACGGCCAAGCGCGAGCAGGCCGGCAGCAAGGACGAAGAGCCCCAGCTCTACGTCATCGCGCCGGACGGCGGCGAGGCCCGCCGCGTGGGCCAGGTGCCCACCGGCGTGGAGGCCTTCAAGTGGTTCCCCGACGGCCGCCGCATCGCCTTCGTGTCCTGGGTCTGGCCCGAGCGCAAGGCCGCCGCGCAGGCCGAGGCGTTGCGCGAGTTCAAGGCCCGCCAGGAGAGCGCCTACGTCACCGACGAGGCGCTGTACCGTTTCTGGGACCACCACATTCCCATGGGACGCGTGCCGCATCTGCACGTGATGGACGTGGACAGCGGCAAGGCCCGCGACCTGTTCGAGGGCAGCGACCTGGAGCTGAGCCGCGCCGAGCCGGATGCAGACTGCTTCGACGTCTCTCCCGACGGCCGGCGCATCGCCTTCGTCTTCGACCCCGAGGCCGACAAGCGGCTGGACAACCGCTATGCGCTGGCCGAGATCGACGTGAAGACGCGCCGCGCGCAACTGCTGCTGCAGGACGCCGACTGGCATTTCGACGCGCCGCGCTACAGCCACGCCGGCGCCCACCTCGCCTTCCTCGCCAGCCACCAGGCGCGGGGCCACAACCAGCCCGACCAACTGGCCGTGCTGGACCAGCAGGGCCGCTGGGCCGTGTTCAGCGAGGGCTGGGACCATGAGGTCAGCGCGCCGCTCGTCTGGGCCGAGGACGACCAGGCCGTGCTGTTCGCGGCCGAGGAGCGCGGGCGCCGCCACCTGTGGCGCTTCGCGCTGGGCGACCGGACGGCGGAACGCGTCTTCGAAGGCGGCCATGTGGGCAGCTTCGCGCAGGCCGGCGGCTTCACCGTCGTCAACCACGACAGCGTGCAGTTCCCGCCGCGGCTGTCGGTGCTGGACGGCGACGCCCAGCGGCGCATCGAATCGCTGAACGACGCGCGGCTGGCCGCGCACGGCTTCGGCCGCCACGAGGAGGTCACGATCACCGGCGCGCGCGGCGACGCCGTGCAGATGTGGCTGGTCTACCCGCCCGGCTTCGACGCCAAGAAGAAATGGCCGGTCATGCACGTCATCCACGGCGGCCCGCACACCGCCTTCGGCGACAGCTGGCACTGGCGCTGGAACCACCAGGTGTTCGCGGCGCAAGGCTATGTCGTTGCCTGCGTGAACTACCACGGCTCGTCCAGCTTCGGACATGAGTTCCTGGACAGCATCACCGGCCACTGGGGCGAGTTCGAGCTGCAGGACATCGAGGCCGGCACCGACTGGCTGCTGGCCAAGCGCTGGGTGGACGGCAAACGCGTGTTCGCCACCGGTGGCAGCTACGGCGGCTACATGGTGGCCTGGATGAACGGCCATGTGAAGCCCGGCCGTTACCAGGCCTACGTCTGCCATGCCGGCTGCTACGACTGGCAGGCCATGTACGCCGACGACGCCTACGACTGGCACCGCAAGGAGCTGGGCGCCAACTACTGGGACGACCCGGCCCGCATCGCCGCCCAGAGCCCGCATGCGTTCGCGGCCCACTTCGCCACGCCCACGCTGGTCATCCACGGCGCGCTGGACTACCGCGTGCCCGACGCGCAAGGCCTGGCCTACTACAACACGCTGAAGTCGCAGGGTGTGCCGGCCCGACTGGTGTGGTTCCCCGACGAGAACCACTGGATCCTGAAACCCCGCAACAGCCGGCTCTGGTACGGCGAGTTCTTCGCCTGGCTGCAGGCCCACGGCGCGGGCACGCCGCGCAAGGCCTGAGCGCGGCGCCGCACAGTTCACACCTGCCCCCCGGAATATCCCGCAGGCGCCCCGGAATGGCGTCCGTTTACAGCGATAAATGCGCATGCAACGGATTTCTCTTGTGCTGGCACCGCTGTGCGCGCTGCTCCTGCCCGCCGCGGCGCTGGCCCAGACGCCGCCCGACGCCGGCAGCCTGCTCAGACAGACCGCGCCGCGCGGCGAGCCTCCGGCCGCGCGAACCGACAGCCCCCTGCGCGACGCCAGTGCGGCGCCGGCCCGCCCGGCCGGCGGCGCCGCGCGGGTGCGCGTGCAGCGCTTTGCCATCGAGGCCAACAACCGCTTCACCGACGCCCAGCTGCAGCCGCGGCTGGCACCCTGGGTCGGGCGCGAGCTGAGCCTGGCCGAGCTGCGTCAGGCCGCGGCATCGGTCTGCGCGGCCTATGCCGAGGCCGGCTGGCTGGCCCATTGCGACCTGCCGCCGCAGGACGTCACCGAGGGCGTCATCCGCATCCGCGTGCTCGAAGCCCGGCTGGGCGGCGTGCGCGTGCAGGGCAGTCCGCAACGCATCGCCCCCGCGCACGCCGAAAGCCTGCTGCTGGCCGCGCAGCCCCAGGGACAGCCGCTGTCGCTGCCCGCGGTCGAGCGGGCCGTGCTGCTGGTCAGCGACCTGCCAGGCGTCAGCGCCCAGGCGGCACTGGCCGCCGGCAGCACCGAGGGCGAGACGCTGGTGCTGCTCAAGCTCGACGACCGCGCGGTCTTCGGCGGCGACCTGGTGCTGGACAACGGCGGCTCGCGCAGCACCGGCCAGGCCCGCGCCAGCGCCACGCTGCGGCTGGACGGCCCACTGGCGCTGGGTGACGCCTGGACGGCCCAGGCGCTGCACAGCCGCGGCAACGACTACCTGCGGCTGGGCGCCAGCCTGCCGGTGGGCCTGTCGGGCCTGCGCATGGGCGTCTCCGCCTCGGGCCTGCGCTACCGGCTGCTGGGCGACGAGCTGGCCGCACTGGGCGGCCGGGGCACGGCCGGCACGCTCGGTCTGGACGCCGCCTACCCGCTGCTGCGCAGCCGCGGCCGCAACCTGGAGCTGCGCATGAGCGCCCGCCGCGACCGCTTCGACAACCAGGCCAGCGGCAGCACCACCAGCCGCTATCGCAGCCACAGCATCAGCCTCACGCTGAACGCCAACCAGCTGGACGACTGGGGCGGCGGCGGCGCCAGCGCGGCCAGCCTGCAGCTCAGCCGCGGTCGCATCGACCTGGATGGCTCCCCCAACCAGGCCGCCGACGCGGCCGGCCCGGCGGTGCAGGGCCGCTTCGACAAGGCCAGCCTCGCCCTCAACCGCCAGCAGGCGCTGACGCGCTGGCTCAGCGCCATAGGCAGCTTCGCGGCCCAGTGGGCGGGCAAGAACCTGGACAGCTCCGAGCGCTTCTACCTGGGCGGCCCCGGCGGCGTGCGCGCCTACCCGGCCAGCGAAGGCGGCGGCAGCAGGGGTCAGCTGGCCAACCTGGAACTGCGCGCCCAGCTGCCGGCCAACTTCGTGCTGGGCGGCTTCTACGACTGGGGCCAGGTCCAGGCCCTGGTGCGCGGCCCCATCACAGGCAGCGGCCCCAACCGCTACCGCCTGAAGGGCGCCGGCCTGTCGCTGGCCTGGAGCGGCCCGCGTGCGCTGAGCCTGCGCGCCACCTGGGCCCGCCGCATCGGCGCCAACCCCAACCCGACCTCGACCGGCACCGACCAGGACGGCAGCCTCACCCGCAACCGCCTGTGGCTGCAGGCCGGCCTGCCCCTCTGAAG
This sequence comes from uncultured Roseateles sp., assembly GCA_946480605.1. The sequence continues at coordinate 5,967 of CAMLKW010000149.1, forward strand.
CCCACCGTCATGCACACCCTGCCCCGCTTTCCGCTGAACCGACTGAGCGCCGCGCTGCTGGTGCTGCTGGCCCAGGTGGCGCACGCCCAGACCGCGCCCGCCCCGACCACGCTGCCCACCGGCGGCCAGGTGGTGGCCGGCCAGGCCAGCATCAGCAGCAACGGCGCGCTGATGACCATCCAGCAAGGCAGCGCCCGCGCGGCCATCGACTGGCAACGCTTCAACATCGGCGCCCAGGCCCAGGTGCAGTTCCTCCAGCCCGATGCCGGCAGCGTCACGCTGAACCGCGTGCTGGACCCCAACCCCAGCCAGATCTTCGGCCGGCTCACGGCCAACGGCCGCGTCTTCCTCAGCAACCCCTCGGGCATCTACTTCGCGCCCGGCGCCAGCGTCAACGTGGGCGCGCTGGTGGCCACCACGCGCAGCATGGGCACGGCCGAGTTCATGGCCGGTGCCGACGCCTTCGCGCCGGACGCGGCCCGCGGCAGCATCGTCAACCTGGGCGAGTTGCAGGCGCCCGGCGGCATCGCGCTGCAGGCCGGTGGCCTGATCCAGCAGGGCGGCCGCATCAGCGCCGACAGCCTGAGCGAACGCGGCGGCCGCATCGTGCTGGAGGCCGCGTCCATTGCGCTGGACGCCGGCTCGCAGACCCGCGCCAACGGCGCCAGCGGCGGCGGCCAGGTGCTGGTGGGCGGCGGTTGGCAGGGCAGCGGCGGGCTGCAGCAGGCGCAACGCGTGACGCTGGCCGAGGGCGCCCTCGTCAGCGCCAACGCCACGCAGCGCGGCGATGGCGGGGAGGTGGTGCTGTGGAGCGACCTGGCCACCGCCGACGGCCTGACCCGCGCGCTGGGCACGTTGCAGGCGCACGGCGGCCCGCAGGGCGGCAACGGCGGCCGCATCGAGACCTCCGGCCACCGGCTGGACCTGGGCGCCGCCACCGCGGTCAGCACCGCCGCGCCGCTGGGCAGCGCCGGCCTGTGGCTGATCGACCCCTTCGACTACAGCATAGGCAGCACCGAGGCCGCCACCATCGCCACCGCGCTGGCCGGCAGCAACGTCACGATCACGACCAGCGCCGACACGCCGGCCCAGGGCTCCATCGGAGCCGGGGCCGGCAACATCAGCGTCAACGCCGCCATCACGGCCGGCGGCAACAACACGCTGACGCTGCTGGCCGACCACGCCATCACCGTCAACGCCCCCATCGACATCGGCAGGCTGGTGCTGACCGCGCCTGGCGGCATCTCGTTGGGCGCCGACCTGCGCGCGCTGACCGACATGACGCTCAACGGCAACGTCAGCCTGCTGAGCGACGTGACGCTGACCAGTGGCATCAGCAACACCTATGGCAGCTTCACCGACTACACCGTGCTGACCGGCGTGACCTCGGTGACGGCCATCCTGGTGGGCGGCGCCGGCGGCGTGGGCGGCAACGACGGCCCGCACCTGGGCGGCGGCTACGAGCCCGGCGGCGGCCTGGGCACCGTCGGCGCCGTGGGCAAGCTGACGGTGAGCCTCAACGTGAACCCGGGCGACCACCTCTACCTCGCCCCGGGCGGCGCCGGCACCAAGGGCGTGGACAGCTCCAACGGCCATTACGTCGCCGGCGGCAGCAACGCTTTCGGCCTGGCCAGCGGCGGCGCGGGCGGCGGCGCCGGGCCGCTGGGCTTCTCGGGCTCGGGCGCCGGCGGCGGCGCGGCGTCCCTCATCAGCACGGTGGCCGCGCCCACCAGCGCCTCGCCCCTGCTGGTGGCCGGCGGTGGCGGCGGCGGCGGCGGCTCGGGCAACAACGACGCCTGCCCCACGCTGTGCGGCGGCCAGGCCGACCAGGCCTTCCGCAGCGACGCCAGCATGAACGGCCAGGCCGGCTACAACGCCGGCAACGGCGCCTCGCCGGTGCAGGACGGCGGCGGCTCCGGCGGCGGCGGCGGCGGCCTGCTGGGCGGCCTGGCCAACCCGTCGGTGTTCTTCGTCAACGAGTGGACCGGCCGCGGCGGCAACATGGGCTCCAGCGGCGTGGCCAACGGCTTCGCGGTCAACAGCGTCACCAGTTCCAAGCTGCTGCGCAACGCCGGCGAGAACGGCTACGTCAAGATCGTCTACGGCGGCGGCACCATCACCGTCAACGGCACGGTGGACGGCGGCAAGAACCTGGTGGTGGACTCGTCCAACGGCGCCGTCGTCATGAACGGCGCCATCGGCGCCAGCAGCGGCAGCAGCGCACTGCGCTCGCTGGACCTGACCGGCACCCAGGGCATCACGCTGGCCGGCGGCAGCGTCATCAGCACCGGCGCACAGAGCTACGACGGCGCGCTCACGCTGGACGCCCACACGACGACGATGACCAGCACGGTCAACGGCGCGATGTCCTTCAGCGGCAGCATCGCGCAGGCGGCGGGGCGCACGGGCGACCTGTCCATCAGCAACGGCAGCGGCAAGGTGACGGTGTTCGGCCAGGTCGGCAGCGCCGGCACGGCGCTGGGCGCGCTCAGCATTGCCAGCACCGGCAGCACGATGCTGGGCGAGGCGGTGTATGCGGCCTCGCTGTCCAAGACCGGCAGCGGCGCCACCACGGTGGGCGGCGGCACGGTGCAGACCAGCGGCGCGCAGAGCTACGGCGGCAGCCTCAAGCTGGCCGGCAACACCACGCTCAGCAGCACGGGCAGCGGCGACGTGACGGTGGCGGGCGCCATCGCCAATGACGTGTCCAGCAACCTGACCGTCAGCGCCGCCAACGGCAGCATCCTGCTGCGCGGCAACATGGCCGTGGGCAGCAACGACTACGGCCCCACGCCGCTGGGCGACGTGAGCCTGAGCGCCAGCGACCGGGTGGAACTGGGCACGGCCGCAGCCCCCGTCCGCACCGACGTGCGCAGCCTCAGCATCAGCGCCGGCTCGGCCGCCCTGCATGCCGACCCGGGCAGCAGCTTCACCTGTGGCGCGACCTATCAGAACAGCGTGGGCCTGTGCGCCACCTCGGGCATCAGCCTGGACCTGGCGGGTGCCAGCACGCTGTCCGGCCCCGTCAGCGGGCCGACCGGCCTCACCAAGAGTGGCGCCGGCACGCTGACGGCCGACGGGCACTGGCGCTACACGGGCAACACCACGCTGACCGGCGGCAAGGTGGAGCTGACCGGCAGCGCCATCTTCGGCTCGGCCACCTACGACGGCGCCAACGTCTTCAGCGGCTACAAGTACGCCGGCAACCTCAGCATCGGCTCGGTCGCCACGCCCGACACCCAGCTCAAGCTGTCCAACAGCGGCAGCCAGGACTTCACCGGCACCGTCAGCGGCCCGGGCTTCATCACATCGCCCGGCAGCGGCGCGCTGCGCATCACCACGCAGGCCAACGCCGACAGCTACAACCTGGTGCCGGTCTACATCGGCCTGGCCAGCAACACCAGCCTGTACGGCCAGCTCGCCGCCGACAGTCTGGACTACCAGCTGTTCAGCGACGCCGGCCGCACCAACCCCTTCACCGCGGCCACCGCCACCGGCACCGTATCGCTGGTGGGCGGCCCGGGCGCGACCGCCGCGGCCGGCAACTACGGTGGCAGCTACAGCTACACCAGCCAGCTGAGCTTCAGCAGCGAGCGCTACTACGGCGTGGGCGGCACCAGCAGCGCCGGCTGGACCGTGCTGCCGCGGCCGCTGCAGCTGAGCCGCGTCTACGACGGCAGCGCCGACTTCACGCTGGGCCTGTTCACGGTCAGCGGCCTGGTCAACGGCGACGCCCTGCCCACGCTGGGCGGCAGTGCCACGGTGTCGAGCAAGAACGCCGGCAGCTACACCAGCTTCATCAGCAACACGCTGACGTCCAGCGACCCGAACTACACGCTCAGCGGTGCAGGCGTCACGGCCACCATCACGAAGAAGGAGCTGACCGTCTCGGGACTGTCCGCCAACAGCAAGGTCTACGACGGCAGCACCACCGCCACGCTGACGGCCGGCGGCGCCAGCGCCAGCGGCGTGCTCGGCGGCGACGTGGTGAGCCTGGACGGCTACACCGCTGCCTTCGGCGACAAGCACGTGGGCACGGCCAAGACCGTCACCGTCACCGGCCTGGTGCTGGGCGGCACCGATGCCGGCAACTACACGCTGGCCAGCAACCAGGGCACGCTGACGGCCGACATCACGCCGCGCAGCATCACGGCCATCACCGGGCTGGGCGCCAACTCGCGCGCCTACGACGGCAGCACCACCACCACGCTGGACAGCAGCGCCGCCGTCTTCACAGGCAAGGTCGCGGGCGACCTGCTGAGCGTGGCCGGCGGCAGCGCCAGCTTTGCCGACAAGCACATCGGCGTCGGCAAGGCGGTCAGCATCTCGGGCCTGACGCTGGGCGGCGCCGACAGCGGCAACTACCAGCTGCTATCCAGCGTCGCCAGCGCCAGCGCCAACATCACGCCAGCCATCATCACGCTGAACGTCCCCGTCCTGGGCAAGACCTACGACGGCACGACGGACGCCACACTGGACACCGCCAACGCCGGCTTCGCGGGCCGCATCGGCAGCGAGTCGCTGAGCGTCGTGGGGGGCAGCGCCAGCTTCGCCAGCAAGAACGCGGGCAACCGGCAGGCCACCGTCAGCGGCTACAGCCTGGGCGGCGCCGACGCGGCCAACTACGTGCTGGGCAACAGCAGCAACACGAGCAATGCCACCATCTCGCCCAAGGCCATCACGGCCGTCACCGGCATCACCGGCGTGAGCCGCGTCTACAACACGACGAGCTCGGCGGGGCTGGACATCACGGCCGCCGCGCTCAGCGGCAAGCTGGCCGGCGACAACCTGACCGTCACCGGCGCCAGCGGCGTCTTCGCCAACAAGCACGCGGGCACGGGCAAGACCGTCACCATCAGCGACATCGTGCTGGGCGGCACCGATGCCGGCAACTACACCACCAGCGGCCTGACCGCCACGACCACCGCCGACATCACGCCGGCCAGCATCACCGGCATCAGCGGCATCACGGCCGCCAGCAAGGTCTACGACGCGCTGACCGGCGCGGTGCTGAACAGCGGCGGCGCCGTCTTCAACGGCCGCCTGGGCAGCGACGTGCTGAGCGTGGCCAGCGCCACCGGCAACTTCAACAACAAGAACGTCGGCAACGGCAAGACCGTGGCCATCACCGGCCTGACGCTGGGCGGCGCAGACGCCGGCAACTACACGCTGGCCAGCACCACCGCCAGCACCAGCGCCAACATCACGCCGGCCAGCATCAGCGCCATCGTGTTCGGCACCCAGGACAAGGTCTATGACGGCGGCACCACCGCCTCGCTGGGCAGCGCGCAGTTCACCGGCATCCAGGGCCAGCTGGTCAGCCTGAAGGACACGATCGCCGG
>CAMLKW010000150.1 GCA_946480605.1 uncultured Roseateles sp.
GGCGGTGGACTTCATCGACACGCCCAGGCCAGCGATGACGTTGGTGCCGTGGCCGGTGGTGGAGGCCTGCGCCACGTGCTGCACGGGGTGGTACTGGGTGCCGGTGTAGTACTCGGTGATCCAGACCATCGCGGCCGTCAGCACCAGGCCCACCGTGCAGGCGCCGAACAGCGCCATCGCGCCGGCGGTCTTGCCATCGGCCAGCTGCACCTCGCCGGGGAACATGGCCTTGGTGACGAAGAAGAACGCGCCCAGGCTCAGCACGCCGGCCACGATCAGGCCCTTGTACAGCGCCGGCATCACGTTCTTCATGCCATCGCTGGCCTTGACGAAGTAGCAGCCGATGATGGAGGCGATGATGGACACGCCGCCGAGCGCCAGCGGGTAGATGACGCCGGCCGCCGCTGAGGTGCCGGTCACCATCAGCGCGCCCAGCGCCATCGCGGCGATCAGCGTCACCGCGTAGGTCTCGAACAGGTCGGCGGCCATGCCGGCGCAGTCGCCGACGTTGTCGCCCACGTTGTCGGCGATCACCGCCGGGTTGCGCGGGTCGTCCTCAGGGATGCCGGCCTCGACCTTGCCCACCAGGTCGGCGCCCACGTCGGCGCCCTTGGTGAAGATGCCGCCGCCCAGGCGGGCGAAGATGGAGATCAGCGACGAACCGAAGGCCAGGCCCAGCATGGGCTTGAGCGCGGCGCTGTCATGCCCGCCGCCGATGGCGAGGTAGAAGCCGCCCACGCCCAGCAGGCCCAGGCCCACGACCAGCATGCCGGTGATGGCGCCGCCCTTGAAGGCGACGTCCAGCGCCGGGCCTATGCCCTTGGTGGCGGCCTGCGCGGTGCGCACGTTGGCGCGCACCGAGATGTTCATGCCGATGAAGCCGCAGATGCCCGACAGCACCGCGCCGAGCACGAAGCCGACGGCCGTCGTCAGGCCCAGGCCCGGCACCACCGCAATCGCAATCGCCAGCACGACGCCGACGAGGGCGATGGTGCGGTACTGCCGGCCCAGGTAGGCGGCGGCACCCTGCTGGATCGCCGTGGCGATCTCCTGCATGCGGGCATTGCCCGCGTCCTGGCTCAGGATCCAGCTGCGCTGGATGAAGCCATAAATAACGGCCGCGAGGCCACAAGCCAGCGCGAAATACAGCGCCATCTCCGTCGACATGTATGCGTCTCCTCAGGTGCGTGTGAACCGGTTACTTCCCGGTACGGGGAATGTGCGGCGGAGCTTAAGTGCGGGCCTTGTGGCGTAAGGGGAGCGTTTACCCATAAAACTAGAATGCGGGTTTTCCTTGACCCCTAGAAGACGACCATGAGCCTGCACAACGTGTCCCCCGGCGCCAAGGCGCCCGACGAGTTCAACGTCATCATCGAGATCCCGATGAATGCCGACCCGATCAAGTACGAGGTCGACAAGGACAGCGGCGCGCTGTTCGTGGATCGCTTCCTGACCACGCCGATGTATTACCCGTGCAACTACGGCTACATCCCCAAGACGCTGGCCGACGACGGTGACCCGGTGGACGTGCTGGTCATCACCCCGTTCGCGCTGACGCCTGGCGTCGTCGTGACCTGCCGGCCTCTCGGCGTGTTGATGATGGACGACGAAGCCGGCGGCGACGCCAAGCTGCTGGCCGTGCCGACCAACAAGATCCTGCCCATGTACAGCCACTGGGAAAAGATCGAGGACGTGAACCAGATGCGCCTGAAGGCCATCCAGCATTTCTTCGAGCACTACAAGGATCTGGAGCCGAACAAGTGGGTCAAGGTCAAGGGCTGGGAAGGCCCCGAGGCCGCCAAGAAGGAGATCACCGACGGCATGGCGAACTACGCCAAGGCCTGATCAGGTTTCTTGCCCCTCAAAAGACGCCGCCTTCGCGGCGTCTTTTGCTTTGTAGGGGCCATGTTCGTTGAGCTCGCTGAGATAGCCCGTCATGGCCTCGCCCTCGCGGGCGAGGAAGTCGTTGACGGCATCGGCGAACGCCGGGTGCGCCAGCCAGTGGCTGGATGCCGTTGGCGTGGGCATCAGCCCGCGTGCCATCTTGTGCTCGCCCTGAGCGCCGCCCTCGAAACGCTGGTATCCGTTCGCGATGCACCAGGCCAGCGGCTGGTAATAGCAGGCGTCGAAGTGCAGGTTGGGGATGTGCGCAGTGGCGCCCCAGTAGCGGCCGAAAGCGGCGCGGCGCTCGGGGTCCAGCGCGATCAGCGATGTGGCCACGCGCTCGCCATCACGCATCGCGGTGAACATCAGCCAGTGCTGCGGCATGTCGCTGGCCATGCGCGCGAAGAAGTCGCGGCTCAGGTAGGGCGTGCTGTGGTGCGCGCGGTAGGTCTGCTGGTAGCAGCGGTAGAAGTAGTCCCAGTGCTCGGCTGTGATGGCTGCGCCCTCGCGCACCTCGAACGTCACGCCCGCCTCGCGCACGCGGCGCTGTTCCTGCTGGATCTTCTTGCGCTTGTCGCGCTGCAGCCTGGTCAGGAAGGCGGCGAAGTCCGTGTCTCCCTCGGACGTCCAGTGGAACTGCACGCCGGACCGCGCGGCACAGCCGGTCGCCGCCAGCGCGGCCTGGTCGGCGTCGTCGCCGAACAGCACGTGCAGCGACGAGGCCTGCGTCTCCTTGGCCAGCGCGCGCAACGCCTGCGCCAGCAGCGCCCGCGCCTCATCGTCAATGGCCAGCAGCCGGCTTCCCGGCACCGGCGTGAACGGCACCGCCACCAGCAGCTTGGGGTAGTAGCTCAGGCCATGGCGGCGGTAGGCATCGGCCCAGGCCCAGTCGAACACGTACTCGCCATAGCTGTGTGACTTCAGCCAGGCCGGGCAGGCGGCCAGCAGCCGGCCTTCGTCCCAGACGCCCAGGAACATCGGCTGCCAGCGGGTGTGGGCATTGGCCGAGCCCGAGGCGTGCCGGGCCTGCTGGTACGGGTGGCGCATGACGGGGGTGGGGCGGGGGGAGCCGTCGAGCAGGCGGTTCCAGACGTCGCGGGGCAGGTCTGCGGGTGAGTCGTGGACACGGAGGAGGGGCATGGCGGCCTATTGGACTGCAGCTGCGACACGCGGCACTAGACTGGGGTTTTGCTGATGCCGTCCATGCGTTTCGACAACCTCTACAGCCATGACTTCGCCCGCCTCGCCGTGGGCCTGCCCCTGTGCCGCGTGGCCGATCCGGCGTTCAATGCGCAGCAGACCATCGCGTTGCTGAAGCAGGCGGCTGCTGAAGGGGTGGCCGTCGTGGCGTTCCCGGAGCTGGGTTTGTCGGCCTACACCTGCGACGACCTCTTCCACCAGCGCGCGCTGCTCGACGCCTGCGAGGCGGCGCTGGCCGAGGTGCTGGCCGCCACGACGGCGCTGCCGCTGGTGGCTGTCGTGGGCCTGCCGCTGCGCGTGGAGCAGCGCCTGTTCAACTGCGCCGCCGTGCTGCTGCGGGGCCGCATCCTCGGCGTGGTGCCCAAGACCTTTTTGCCCAACTACGGCGAGTTCTACGAGGCGCGCCAGTTCTGCTCGGGCGAGGAGGCTGTGGTCGACACGGTCACGCTGCTGGGCCAGCAGGTGCCGTTTGGCAGCCACCAGGTCTTCACCGCCGAGGACATGCCGCTGTTGAGGCTGCATGTGGAGATCTGCGAGGACGTGTGGACGCCCATCCCTCCGTCTTCCTTCGCCGCGCTGGCCGGTGCGACGGTGCTGGTCAACCTGTCGGCGTCCAACGTGGTCATCGGCAAGGCCGGCTACCGGCGCCAGTTGGTGTCGCAGCAGTCGGCGCGCTGCCTGGCGGCCTATGTCTATTCGTCGGCCGGCGCGGGCGAGTCGACGACCGACCTGGCCTGGGACGGCCAGGCCCTCATCTGCGAGAACGGCGAGCTGCTGGTCGAGTCCGAGCGCTTCCAGCGCCGCTCGCAGTTGGTGACGGCCGACGTGGATCTGGAGCGCCTGGCGCGCGAGCGCATGCGGCAGACCAGCTTTGGGCAGTCCGTGCGCCTGCATGCCGCGCAGATCAGTGCCTTCCGCGATGTGACGTTCAAGCTGGATCTGGAGCGCGACCAGCCGCTGGCACTGCGCCGTCGCGTCGAGCGCTTCCCCTACGTGCCGGCCGACCATAGCCGCCGCGACGAGCGCTGCCAGGAGGTCTACAACATCCAGGTCCAGGGGCTGACGCAGCGGCTGGCGTCCAGCGGCATCCACAAGCTGGTCGTCGGCATTTCGGGCGGGCTGGACTCGACGCACGCCCTGCTCGTGGCCGCCCGCGCGATGGACGCTCTGGGGCTGCCGCGCACGAACATCATCGGCGTGACCATGCCGGGCTTCGCCACCGGCGAGCGCACCCGCGACCAGGCACTGCGGCTGATGGCGGCCGTGGGCTGCGAGGCGCGCGAGATCGACATCCGGCCCAGCTGCACGCAGATGCTGCAGGACATCGGTCACCCGCACCGCGAGGACGAGCCGGTCTACGACGTCACCTTCGAGAACGTGCAGGCCGGCGAGCGCACCAGCCACCTGTTCCGCCTGGCCAACCTGACGGGCGGCCTGGTGCTGGGCACGGGCGACCTCTCCGAACTGGCGCTGGGCTGGTGTACCTACGGCGTGGGCGACCACATGTCGCACTACAACGTCAACGCCAGCGTGCCCAAGACGCTGATCCAGCACCTGGTGCGCTGGGTCGCCGAGACGGAGCAACTCGGTGCGGGCACCGACGCGCAGGTGCTGCTGGACATCCTCGGCACCGAGATCAGCCCCGAGCTGATCCCGGGCAGCCTGCAGAGCACGGAGGCGACCGTCGGTGCCTATGCGCTGCAGGACTTCAACCTGTTCTACACGCTGCGCCACGGCTACGCGCCCACCAAGATCGCCTTCCTGGCTCGCCATGCCTGGGGCGAGGTACATGGCCTCGCCGAGATCAAGCGCGTGCTGCGCATCTTCGTGCAGCGCTTCTTCAAGGGCAGCCAGTTCAAGCGCAGCTGCGTGCCCAATGCGCCCAAGGTCGGCAGCGGCGGTTCGCTGTCGCCGCGCGGCGACTGGCGCGCGCCCAGCGATTCGGAGGCCGTTGTCTGGCTGACCGATGTGGACAGGATCCCGGATGAACGTGCTTAAATCGACGTCAAACGAAACCAGGAGCCTCGTCCCATGAAGCAGATCACCGCCATCATCAAACCCTTCAAGCTCGACGAGGTCCGCGAGGCGCTGGCCGAGGTGGGTGCCTCGGGCCTGACGGTCACCGAGGTCAAGGGCTTCGGCCGCCAGAAAGGCCACACCGAGCTGTACCGCGGCGCCGAGTACGTCGTCGACTTCCTGCCCAAGGTCAAGGTCGAGGTCGTCGTGAAGGACGACGAGGTGGACCGCTGCATCGACGCCATCCTGAAGGCGGCCAAGACCGGCAAGATCGGTGATGGCAAGATCTTCGTCGTGCCGGTGGAGCAGGTCATCCGCATCCGCACCGGCGAGACGGACGAAGCAGCCGTCTGACGATATCGCGCTGAGTTCAGCGCAGGTGCTGCCAGACGGCAGCGCCCCAGATGCCGCCGGCCAGCAGCAGCGACAGCAGCACGGCGGCGCTGGCGATGTCCTTTGAGCGCTTGGACAGATGGTGCAGCTCGAACGACACGCGGTCCACGACGGCCTCGATGGCCGAGTTCAGCAGTTCTACGATGAGCACCAGCAGCAGCGACCCGAGCAGCAGCGCGACCTGTACCCAGCCCTGACCCAGCCAGAAGGCCAGCGGCGTCGCGACGACGACCAGCCAGGTCTCCTGGCGGAAGGCGCTCTCGCCCGTGTAGGCGGCCTTCAGGCCGGCCCAGGAGTAGCCTGCCGCGTGGATGACGCGATCCAGGCCGGTGCGGCCCTTGTGGGGGTTGCTCATGGACGCTGGGGATGTTGGGTGATGACGCGCGAGCCGCTGATGAGGTCGTGCGGCAATTGTCTCTGCGGGTGCAGGCGCGCCAGCAGCAGATAGGCCAGCACCCAGGTCGTCAGGCCCGCCGCCAGAATGCCGCCGCGCATGCCCAGCGCCCACAGGCTGAGGCCCGGCAGCACCCACAGCCAGCTGAACACATAGCGCACCAGCGCGCGGCCCAGGCGCAGCGGCTGGCCGTGCCGGTCCACCACACGCAGGTGCCAGGTCTTCAGCGCCAGCGTCTGGCCGCTGCGGGTCCAGAAATACAGGAAGTAGGCCGCCGGGACGACGAACGCGAACACATAGCCCGGCAGGCCGAACAACGCGTCCTTCTGGCGCGTCAGCACCACGTAGAGGAAGCAGGCGAAGAACAGCACGGCGAACAGCAGCACACCCTCGTAGATGAAGGCTGCGAAGCGGCGCGCCAGGCCCGCGGGCCGGGCGTCCGTCGGGGCGGGCGTGTTCATGAACGCGGCGCCGATGCCGCGGGCGCCTTCTTCAGCGGCAGCAGCGTGTGCGGATCCAGCAGTCCGGGGTCGGCCGGCTTGAGCTGGTCGTCCTTCAGGTGGGGTGGCTGGGTGAGATCACGGGTGATGAGAACCGTGGTAGCGCCGGGCTTGGCCTGGACCAGGATGCTGGTCACCAGCGCCGGTGCCAGCAGCTTGGGCGGCGCGGCCGCAGCGTCGGATTTGCTCGGCACCACGAGCGGCCGGGCAGCCCGGGCGGGCGCATCGGCCAGAGCCCGGCGGCGCGCCAGGGCCTTTTCGGCCAGTGCCTTGCGCTCCTCGGCAGGCAGCGCCTGGTAGGCCTCCCAGCGCGCCTGCCGCTGCTCGGGCGTCAGCTGCCTGGAGACCTGGAAGCTGATGCGCGCGTTCAGCCGCTCTGAGCCGCTCAGCATCGTCCAGTCGCGGATGCGGTCATGCACGCGCTTGATTTCCTCGCCGGACATCGTCGCCAGCGTCGGCGTGGCGCTGAGCCACTTGCTGCGTTGCGCATCGGAGATCTCGGGCCAGTCGCGCTCCAGCGGCGCCAGCAGCGCTTGCTGCTTGGGCGTCAGTTCGCCCCAGGTGGCGGGTGCCACGCTGAGCGCACCGGGCGTGATGGGCTTGGTCAGTGGCCGCGGCCGGGCGACGGGTGCTGCAGGCTGTGGCTCGGGGGCGGGGGCCTGGCTGGCCGCCAGTTCGGGGGCAGAAGCGGCATCTGCGGCCTGCGCAAAAGCAGAAAACCCTGCCGCGCCGAGCAGCAGGGCCAGGGAGATTCGGAACAGGGCGGGCAGCGGGATCGCGGCTCGGGTCATTCGCATCCGGTCATTCTTCCGCATCTCGCAGGAACTCTGAGAAGCCGGGGTCGGTGAACGCCGCCGGCGGCAGACTGTCGCTGAGCAGCGCGGTGTCCACCTCGGCGGCGGCGGCGATCTGCTCGTTCTCCTGGCCCATCTGCATGAGCAGCAGACCGGCGATCAACAGCAGCAAGGGCAGGGCGGACACCAGCATGGACCACAGGCTCGCGCCGTCGTTGCCGGACCCGCTGGGGCCGACCGAGCCGCCGCCGTTGAGCGCCAGCGTACCGCCGATCTGTATCGCCACGGGGCTGGCCGTGCTGGCTGCAGCCGCACGGGCCTTCGCCGCGCGCGCGAGTGCCTGCTCACGTGCGAAGCGCAGGCGTTCGGACACATCGCGCGGCAGATGGGAGCCTTGCTCAGTCAGCGCGGCAGCCACGTCCCGCCCGAAACGGGTGACGCGGGCGTCCAGGTCGTCAGCAGGGGCAGAAAAATTCGGCGACTTCATAGCGTGATCCCCTTGGCCTTGAGTGCTTTCGCCAATGCGTGAACCGCTCGGGAGCAATGCGTCTTGACGCTGCCCTCCGAGCAGCCCATCACGGCAGCAGTCTCGGCTACATCCAGTTCTTCCCAGTAACGCAGTAGGAAGGCTTCGCGTTGACGCGCGGGCAGTTCCTGCACCTGGGCATCAATCTGCTGCAAGATCTGCGCCCGGCCGACCTCGTCGGCCGCGCTCAGCGCCCCCATGGCGCCGTCCTGAGTTTCCAGAATCTCCAGCAGGTCGAACTCGCCGTCGGCGTCCGCGCCCTCGAAGTCGGACATGTTGGTCATGACGGCGTTGCGCGTCTTCTGGCGACGGAAGTAGTCCATCGTCGCGTTGGACAGGATGCGCTGGAACAGCAATGGAAGCTCAGCCGCCGGGCGGTCGAAATAGTTCTCGGCCAGCTTGATCATGGCGTCCTGCACGATGTCCAGGGCGGCATCGTCGTCGCGGACCAGATAGGCCGTGCGCTTGAACGCTCGGCGATCCACGTTGCGCAGGAAATCGTTGAGTTCTTTGTCTGTGGCCAAGGCTGTCGGCGGTCCAGAGGGCGGCGCGGATTATGGCATTCGTCTCATACGAAGGCTCGCAAGTTTTGCCCCGGCATAATGCTGCTTCGCACAAAGAAGTATGGTCTCTCAGTGGCCGCCCGACAGGGGCTCCATCTGTTGACCGCGCAGGTTCCAAATCCGTCTCACGAGGGCGCGAAGAGGGGCACCAAAGGTTTTTCGTTAGAGAAATTCACAGAGGTTCGAAAAAATGGACATGTCTGCCGCGGAACTCAAGCGCGCCTCCCAGGCGCAGCCGCAATCCTCCTCCCCATCTTCCACCGCGGAGCTGAATGGCTCCGAGATCCTCGTTCGCTGCCTGCAGGCCGAAGGGGTGCGTCATCTCTGGGGCTATCCCGGTGGCGCGGTGCTCTACATCTACGACGCGCTCTACAAGCAGGACAGCATCCAGCACGTGCTGGTGCGTCATGAACAAGCCGCCGTCCATGCCGCCGACGGCTTTGCCCGGGCCTCCGGCGAGGTCGGTGTCGCGCTGGTCACTTCGGGCCCGGGTGTGACGAATGCCGTGACCGGCATCGCCACCGCCTACATGGACTCGATCCCGATGGTCATCATCACGGGTCAGGTTCCGACGCCGGCGATCGGCCTGGATGCCTTCCAGGAATGCGACACGGTCGGCATCACGCGTCCTATCGTGAAGCACAACTTCCTCGTGAAGGATGTGCGCGACCTGGCGATGACGTTGAAGAAGGCCTTCCACATCGCCCGCACCGGCCGGCCCGGCCCGGTCGTCGTGGACATCCCCAAGGACGTCTCGCTCGCCAAGACGAGCTTCAGCTATCCGGACCGCATCGAGATGCGTTCCTACAACCCGGCGCGCAAGGGCCACAGCGGCCAGATCCGCAAGGCCGTGCAATTGCTGCTGCAGGCCAAGCGGCCCTACATCTACACGGGCGGCGGCGTCATCCTGGGCGAGGCCACGGCCGAGCTGCGTCAGCTGGTCGACCTGCTGGGCTTCCCCTGCACGAACACGCTGATGGGCCTGGGCGCGATGCCCGGCACGGACCCGCGCTTCCTGGGCATGCTGGGCATGCACGGCACCTACGAAGCCAACATGACCATGCAGCACTGCGACGTGCTGCTGGCCGTGGGCGCGCGCTTCGACGACCGCGTCATCGGCAACCCCAAGCACTTCGGCTCGGTGGAGCGCAAGATCATCCACGTGGACATCGACCCGTCGTCGATCTCCAAGCGCGTGCGCGTCGACATCCCCATCGTGGGCGACGTGAAGGACGTGCTGCAAGAGTTGATCGCCCAGCTGAAGGAGTTGCAGGCCAAGCCGGACGCCGCGTCCGTCAACGCTTGGTGGAGCCAGATCAACGACTGGCGCCGCCGCGACTGCCTGGCCTTCAAGGGTTCGGACGAGGTCATCAAGCCGCAGATGGTGGTCGACACGCTTTGGAAGCTGACCCGCGAGCGTGACACCTACATCACGTCCGACGTCGGCCAGCACCAGATGTGGGCCGCGCAGTACTACAAGTTCGACGAGCCGCGCCGCTGGATCAACTCCGGCGGCCTGGGCACGATGGGCGTGGGCCTGCCGTATGCGATGGGCATCAAGCTGGCCAAGCCAGAAGCGGACGTGTTCTGCATCACCGGCGAGGGCAGCATCCAGATGTGCATCCAGGAGTTGTCCACCTGCTTCCAGTACAAGACGCCGGTCAAGATCGTCTCGCTGAACAACCGCTACCTGGGCATGGTGCGCCAGTGGCAGCAGCTGGACTATGAGGGCCGCTACTCGCACAGCTACATGGACGCGCTGCCCGACTTCGTGAAGCTCGCCGAGGCCTACGGCCACGTCGGCATCCTGGTCGAGAAGCCGTCGGACGTGGAGCCGGCGCTGAAGGAGGCCATGCGCCTCAAGGACCGCACGGTGTTCCTGGACATCCGCACCGATCCGACCGAGAACGTCTGGCCCATGGTCAAGGCGGGCAAGGGCATCTCGGAAATGCTGCTGGGGTCGGAAGACCTGTGAGCGCCTGAAGCCGGCGGCTTTGGCGAGGGTTGCCGCCCTTGCCGAGGCTGGCGGTGGACGACGCGAACAGCCGACCACGCCAATCCTTTTTTGAATCGAACCCGTTGCCAAGGCCTGCCGGTTACCGCCGCCAGCGCTGAGGAGCACGAAGGACGACACCCATGAGACACATCATTGCATTGCTGCTCGAGAACGAGCCCGGCGCGCTGTCGCGCGTCGTGGGCCTGTTCTCGGCCCGGGGCTACAACATCGAGAGCCTCACCGTCGCGCCGACCGAGGACGCCTCGTTGTCGCGCATGACCATCGTGACGACGGGCAGCGACGAGATCATCGAGCAGATCACCAAGCACCTGAACCGCCTCATCGAGGTCGTCAAGGTGGTCGATCTGACCGAGGGCAACTACACCGAGCGCGAACTGATGCTTATCAAGGTGCGCGCCGTCGGCAAGGAGCGCGAGGAGGTCAAGCGCACCGCCGACATCTTCCGTGGTCGCATCATCGATGTGACCGAGAAGACCTACACCATCGAGCTGACCGGCGACGCCGGCAAGCTCGACGCCTTCATCGACGCGATCGACCGCGCGTCCATCCTCGAAACCGTCCGCACCGGCGCCAGCGGCATCGGCCGCGGCGAGCGCATCCTGCGCGTCTGATCCGTCTTCACCCCCAACACCCACACAGTTTTTTCCTGGAGCGACCCATCATGAACGTCTACTACGACAAGGACGCCGATCTCAGCCTCATCAAGGGCAAGAACGTCACCATCATCGGCTACGGCTCACAAGGCCACGCCCACGCGCAGAACCTGAACGACAGCGGCGTGAAGGTCACCGTCGCGCTGCGCCGCAATGGCGCGTCCTGGGCCAAGGCCGAAGGCGCGGGCCTGAAGGTCGCCGAGATCGCCGACGCCGTGAAGTCGGCCGACGTGGTCATGATCCTGCTGCCCGACGAGCAGATCGCCGACGTCTACAAGAACGAGGTCGAGCCCAACATCAAGCA
>CAMLKW010000151.1 GCA_946480605.1 uncultured Roseateles sp.
CCTGCTGACCCACGGCTTCGCCACCGACGGCCAGGGCCGCAAGATGAGCAAGTCGGTCGGCAACGTCGTCGCGCCGCAGGCGGTGTCGGACAAGTACGGCGCCGAGATCCTGCGCCTGTGGACGGCCGCGACCGACTACTCCGGCGACCTGGGCCTGGACGACAAGATTCTCGCCCGCGTCGTGGACAGCTACCGCCGCGTGCGCAACACGCTGCGCTTCCTGCTCGCCAACGTCAGCGACTTCGACCCGGCGACCGATGCCGTCGCCGCCGAAGACCTGCTGGAAGTGGACCGCTACGCGCTGGCCCGTGCGGCCGAATTGCAGGCCGACATCCTGGCCCACTTCGAGCGCTACGAGTTCCACCCCGTCGTCGCCAAGCTGCAGGTCTACTGCTCCGAAGACCTCGGCGCGTTCTACCTGGACGTGCTGAAGGACCGCCTCTACACGACAGCACCCAAGAGCCTGGCTCGCCGCTCCGCACAGACGGCGCTGTGGCAGATCACGCACGCGATGCTGCGCTGGATGGCCCCGTTCCTCAGCTTCACGGCCGAAGAAGCGTGGCAGGTGTTTGCCAAGGGCGAGTCCATCTTCACCGAAACCTACTGGGACTTCGGCACCACCGATGCGTCCTTGCTGGCCAAGTGGAACCGCATTCACGAGATCCGCGACGAGGTCAACAAGGCCATCGAGGCGGTGCGGGTGACGGGGGCCGTCGGCGCGTCGCTGCAGGCCGAGCTGGTGCTGAAGGTCAACGAGCAGGACCAGATGCTGCTGGCCAGCCTGGGCGACGACCTGCGCTTCGTGTTCATCACGTCGGCCGTGCGCCTGGCCTCGGCCAGCGAGCTGGGCGTGGTCGTCACCCCCAGCAGCCATGCCAAGTGCGAGCGCTGCTGGCACTACCGCGCCGACGTCGGCAGCATCGCGGCCCACCCGACGATCTGCGGGCGCTGCGACAGCAACCTGCACGACACCGGCGAAACCCGCACCGTGGCTTAACGCGGACCGGCGCCGGGCCGCCCCGAGCCGGCCCGCAGGCGATATGTGCTTGGCGAAGCGCAGCGGCACTGCCGCAGCGCGGTCCAGCGCGGCAAGACCGGGCGAGGGGCTTATGGGAAAGCCGGCACGTTGGGCTCCATCCCCTCGAAGTGCGCTTCGGGATGGGTGCGGGCCAGCAGCTCCTCGATCTCCGCGATGCGTCCTCGCGGCACATCGACGATGAGCAGGTACTGCCCGTCCTCCAGCGCCGCCTCGAAGCGGCGCAGCCGCCGGCTGGGCGTGGAGCTGCCGATCATGCTGGACGACCAGGCACCCAGCATCGCGCCGCCGGCAGCCATGCCAATGACGATGCCCGCCGGCGACGCCGCGCTGATCGCAAAGGCCGCCGCCACGCCGCCGGCCGCGCCCAGGCCCGAGCCGATCAGCAGGCCCGCCTGGGCCGCCTCGACCAGGTCCGAGGTCTGCAGCACATTGGCCGCATGCAGGCCGTCCATGGAGGCGCCGTCCTTGGCGACGAAATGGATGTGGGGCTCGGTGATGCGGGCGAGCAGCAGCTCGTCCATCGTGCGCCGCGCGCTGCCCAGGTCGGGCAGCAGCCAGTAGATGCGCTTTCGCATGGCGTCCTCCAACACAAAACGGGGAGTTCCGCTTCTACGCCGCTTCGCCGGCGCCCACAAGCCCCGACCCGGGTACATTGGCGCCCCTGCCCGTCTCGCTCCGGCCCACAGCACATGCCCTCCCGTCCCTCCAACGCACCCGGCCTCGGCCAATGGCTGCTCATCGCCGTCCTCATCATCCTGGCCGACCAGTTCACCAAGATCCTCGTCATCGGCGCCTTCCAGCTCGGCGACGTGCGCCCGGTCACCGGCTTCTTCAACCTCGTGCGCGCCCACAACTACGGCGCCGCGTTCAGCTTCCTGCATGGCGCCTCCGGCTGGCAGCGTTGGTTCTTCCTGGGCCTGGGCGTGGCCGCCGCGGTCTTCATCACCTGGATGCTGCGCCGCCACGGCCATCAGAAGCTGTTCGCGTGGGCGCTGACGCTGATCCTGGGCGGTGCCATCGGCAACGTCATCGACCGCGCCATCCACGGCTACGTCGTCGACTTCATCCAGGTGCATGCCCGGAACTGGTACTTCCCGGCCTTCAACATCGCCGACAGCGCCATCACGGTGGGCGCCGTCCTGCTGATCCTGGACGAACTGCGGCGCGTGCGCCGGACTTGAGTCGCCGCCCCAATCGGGGTGGCGCGCGCAGTAGTTCACGCTGACCGCATGTGACCAGCGGTGACAATCGCGCGCCCTCCACCCCACCCATGCTCCTCGACTTCGCCAGCCTGAGCCACTACGACTGGCTCGACGTCCCGCTGTGGGTCTTCGACCCCCAGCAGCAGCGCAATCTGTGGGCCAATGCCGCGGCCCTGCGCTTCTGGCATGCCGACAGCGCCGAAGAGTTCCTGTCACGCGACTTCGCCGAACACGGCGACATGGTCAGCGAGCGTCTGGCCGTCACCGCAGCCGACCACGCGCAAGGCAAGATCGTCCGCGAGCAATGGACGCTCTACCCCAAGGGCGAACCGACCACGGTGATGCTGGTCTCGCGCGGCATGCGCACGCCGGACCGCCGCCAGGTCATGCTGTTCGCGGCCGACTCGCTGGGCGGTGGCCCCGACCTGGCCATGCTGCGTGGCGTGGAGGCCTTGCAGCACACCTCGGCACGCATCGCCGTGTTCAACCTGCACAGCGGCGAGCTGCTGATGCGCAACCCTGCCGCCGCGCTGACCTTCGGCGACACACCGCCACCACCGGGCGGCAGCGAGTTCAGCCGCCTGTTCACGCATGCCCACGATGCCCACGGCATCCTCTTCCGCGTGCAGCGCGGCGAGGCCTGTCGGCAGGACGTCGAGCTGCAGACGCTGGCCGGCCCGCGCTGGCACGCGCTGGACTCGCGCCCCATGCGCGACCCGGCCACCGGCGAGATCGCCATGCTGTTCAACGCCCGCGACATCGCCGACCTGAAGGCCAGCCAGGTCGCGCTGGTCGCCGCACGCGAGGCCGCCGAGGCCGCCAGCCAGGCCAAGAGCGCCTTCCTGGCCAACATGAGCCACGAGATCCGCACGCCCATGAACGGCGTGCTGGGCCTGACCGAACTGGTGCTGCAGACCACCGAGCTGACCGAACGCCAGCACCGCTTCATCTCCATGGCCCACCAGTCCGCCAAGGGCTTGATGACCATCATCAACGACCTGCTGGACGTGGCCAAGATCGAGGCCGGCCGCATCGTCATCGACGAGCAGCCCTTCGGCCTGCACGACTGCCTCGGCGAAGCCCTGCAGCCGCTGCTGCTGCAGGCGCACGACAAGGGCATCGCGCTGCACGCCCGCGTCGAGCCGCGCGTGCCGGACCGCCTGGTGGGCGACGCGCTGCGGCTGCGCCAGGTGCTGATCAACCTGATCGGCAATGCGCTGAAGTTCACCGAGCACGGCGAGGTGCGCATCGAAATCGCGCTGGCCGACCCGCACGAGGGCGATGCACCCGAGCGGCTGCGGCTGCGCGTGGCCGTGACCGACACCGGCATCGGCATGACGCGCGACCAGATCGGCCAGATCTTCGACCCTTTCACCCAGGCCGACGGCAGCATCACGCGCCGCTACGGTGGCACCGGCCTGGGCCTGACCATCGTGCAGCGCCTGGTGGACCTGATGGGCGGCTGCGTGACCGTCGAGAGCGAACCCGGCGTGGGCTCGTGCTTCAGCTTCGAGATCGCGCTGACGCGCGGGCACTGATCAGGGCAGCAACACCGCGCTGCCCGTGATGACGCGCGCCTCCAGGTCGCGGTGCGCCTGCGCTGCATCGGCCAGCGCATAGCGGCGGTCGATGCGGATCTGGACCTGGCCGCCGGCCACCGCCGCAAACAGGTCGTCGCCCATGGCCTGTGCCGCCTCGCGGGTCGCCAGGTGCGTGAACAGCGTGGGCCGCGTCACGTAGATGGAGCCCTTGGCCGCCAGCGTGTTGACGCTGAACGGCGGCACCGGCCCCGACGCGCCGCCGAAGCTGACCATCAGACCGAACGGTGCCAGGCAGTTCAGCGAGCCCTCCCAGGTGTCGGCGCCCACCGAGTCGTAGACCACCTTCACGCCGCGGCCGCCGGTGATGTCGCGCACACGGGCGGCAAAGTCGGGCTGGGTCCGGTAGTTGATCGCATGCGCGGCGCCATGGTCCAGCGCCAGCTGGCACTTCTCGTCGCTGCCCGCCGTCGCGATCAGCCGCAGGCCCAGCGCCTTCGCCCACTGGCACGCGATCA
Organism: uncultured Roseateles sp.; assembly: GCA_946480605.1. Next base: position 4,298 of record CAMLKW010000151.1, read on the forward strand.
GGCCCACACCGCCGGCCGCGGCGTGGAAGACGATGAAGTCGCCCGGCTGCAGCCCGCCCTGCGGCAGCGTCTGCTTCAGCAGGTATTGCACCGTCAGGCCCTTCAACATCATCGCGGCGGCGGTGTCGAAGGGGATGGCATCGGGCAGCTTCAGCACCGCCCTGGCCGGCAGCACGCGCGCCGTCGCATAGGCGCCGGGCGGCTGGCTGGCGTAGGCCGCGCGGTCGCCGGCCTGCAGATGCGTGACGCCCTCGCCCACCGCCTCGACGACGCCAGCGCCCTCCATGCCCAGCCGCGCCGGCAGCGACAGCGCATAGGCGCCGTTGCGGTGGTAGACGTCGATGTAGTTCAGCCCGCAGGCCTCGTGGCGGATGCGCACCTCGCCGGGGCCAGGTGCGCCCACCTCCACGTCCACCAGCCTCAGCTGCTCGGGCCCGCCGGGCTGCTCGATGACCACGGCCTTTTCACTCATGCGACTTCTCCTGCTGCAAGGTCGGCTATCGTGCCAGCCCTTTGCCCCGCGCGTCGCCGCCGATGAAGCTGACCCCACGACTTGCCCTGCTGCTGACCTTGCCGCCCCTGCTGTGGGCCGGCAATGCGGTCGTCGGCCGCGTCGTGCGCCACGACATCCCGCCGCTGACGCTGAACGCGCTGCGCTGGGGCCTGGCCTTCGTGCTGCTGGCGCCGCTGGCGCGCCGGCTGTTGCTGAACCCGCGCGAGGCGCTGTCGCGATGGCGCGGTCTGGCCTGGCTGGGCTTCCTCGGCATGGGTTGCTACAACGCGCTGCAATACCTGGCGCTGCACACCTCGTCGCCGCTGAACGTGACGCTGATCACCGCCAGCATGCCGGTGTGGATGCTGGGCGTGGGCGCGGTCTTCTACGGCGTACAGGCGACACGTCGCCAGCTGGCCGGTGCCGTACTGTCGCTGGCCGGCGTGGCACTGGTCATCGCACGCGGCGACCCGGCCGCGCTGCTGGCCGTGCATTTCGTGCCGGGCGACCTGCTGATGCTGGTGGCCATCTTCACCTGGGCCATCTACTCGTGGATGCTGGCCCGCCCCGCACCGGGCCTGCGCCCCGCCGAGAAGCCCGACTGGAACTGGGCCGAGGCGCTGATGGCGCAGCTGATGTTCGGCGTCGTGTTCTCCAGCGTGTCGGCCGGCGTGGAGCAGGTCGTCGCGCCGGCCGCCATCCAGTGGAGCCCCGCGCTGGCCGCCGCACTGGTCTACGTGGCCGTGGGCCCGTCGCTGATCGCCTACCGCTGCTGGGGCCTGGGCGTGGCCGAGGCGGGGCCGGCGCTGGCGGGCTTCTTCGTCAACCTGACGCCGGTGTTCGCCGCCATCATCTCGGCCGCACTGCTGGGCCAGATGCCGGCCTGGTACCACGGCGCGGCGTTCGCGCTGATCGCGGCGGGCATCTGGGTGTCATCGCGCGGATGAACATCGTCCATGTGGACGACCGCCTGGTCGTCGTCGACAAGCCCTCGGGCCTGCTCAGCGTGCCCGGCCGCACCGAGCCCGACTGCGCGAGCGCGCGGGTGCAGGCGCTGTACCCTGACGCCCTCGTTGTGCACAGGCTCGACCAGGCCACGTCCGGCCTGCTGCTGTTCGCGCGCGGGGCGGACGCGCAGCGGGAGCTGAGCGCCGACTTTGCCGAACGCCGCGTGGGCAAGCTCTACGTGGCGGTGGTGGCCGGCCATCTGGAGGGCGACGGCCTCATCGACCTGCCGCTGGCCGCCGACTGGCCCAACCGCCCGCGCCAGCAGGTGGACCATGAACGCGGCAAGCCGTCGCAGACGCGCTGGCGCGTGCTGGGCCACGTCGGCCCTCACACGCGCCTCGCGCTGGAGCCGCTGACCGGCCGCAGCCACCAATTGCGCTTGCACATGGCCTCATTGGGCCACGCCATCGTGGGCGACGCGCTGTATGCCGCGCCCGATATCGCCGCCGCCAGCCCGCGGCTGCTGCTGCACGCCAGCGAACTGCGCGTCGCCGGCCACCACTTCACGTCGCCACCGGAGTTCTGAATGCACCTCTACATCGTCACCGGCAGCTCGCGCGGTCTCGGCGCCGCACTTGTCCGCCAGTTGGGACAACCCGGCAACACGGTCCTCGGCATCGCACGCCGCGCCGACCCGGCCCTGCCCGCCGAGCAATGGACGCTGGACCTCGCCGACCCGCTGCCCGCCGCCGAGCGGCTGCAGACCTGGCTGCGGGCCCACACCGGCTGGCACAGCGCCACGCTGATCAACAACGCCGCGCTGCTGAGCGCGCCCGGCCCGCTGGCCGCCACCGACCTGGCCCAGCTGTCGGCGGCGCTGCGCGTCGGGCTGGAGGCGCCCACGCTGCTCAGCCGCGTGTTCCTGGCCGAAACGACCGGCGTGCCGCAACGGCGCATCCTGAACATCTCGTCAGGCCTGGGCCGTCGCGCCATGGCCGGCAGCGCCAGCTACTGCGCCGTCAAGGCCGGGCTGGACCACCTCAGCCGCGCGCTCGCGCTGGAGGCGCCCGACGTGGGCGTCGCTTCGCTGGCGCCCGGCGTCATCGACACCGACATGCAGCTGCAACTGCGCGGCGCCGACCCCGCGAGTTTCCCCGAGCAGGCCCGCTTCCAGGGACTGAAGGACGACGGCCAGCTGCAGACAGCCGATGCCACGGCGGCGGCCACAGTTCGCTTTCTCATGCGGGCAGACTTCGGTAAAACCGTTGTGTGCGACATTAGAGACACTTGAAAATCCTGACGCTTGTCATCAATTTGATGGCCAGATCCTTGAATCCCTGGAGACTTGCCGTGAACCGCATCATTGCCATGAGCCTGGCCGCCTTGCTGGCTGCCGCCCTGCCCATCCATGACGCCGAGGCCAAGCGCCTGGGCGGTGGTGGCATGAAGCGCAACACGCCCACGCAGACGACGCCCAACACGCCGCCCGCCCAGCAGCCCGCCGCGCCGCAACAGGCCGCGCCCAAGCAGGCTGCGGCGCCAGCTGCAGGCGCCGCAGCGGCTGCGCCCAAGCGCTCGTGGATGGGCCCCATCGCCGGCCTCGCCGCCGGCCTGGGGCTGGCCGCGCTGGCCAGCCACCTGGGCTTCGGTGCCGAGTTGGCCAGCTTCATGACCATGCTGCTGCTGGGCATCGTCGCCTTCGTCGTCATCGGCTTCCTGGTGCGCCGTTTTGCCAAGCCCAAGGCCGGCGCGCAACTGGCCGGTGCCGGCGCGGGCGCCGGCGGCGCGAACTTCCGCATGCCGGTCGAACCGCAGCCCCAGCCGGCCTGGCAGCCTCAAGCCAGCCCTGCGCCGGCCGCTGCCGCCACGGCGGGCGCCGTGCCTGCCGACTTCGACGCGGCCGGCTTCGAGAAGATCGCCAAGCAGGTGTTCATCCGCCTGCAGGCCGCCAACGACGCCGGTGATCAGGCCGACCTGCGCCGCTTCACGACGCCACAGATGTACGCCAGCATCCAGACCGACCTGCTGGAGCGCAACGGCCAGACGCAGAGTACCGAGGTGCTGCAGCTGGATGCCAGCGTCGTGGACGTGGCGACCGAGAACGGCGAGCAGATCGTGTCGGTGCGCTTCTGGGGCCTGGTGCGCGAGCAGAGCGAACAGGCGGCCACCGACTTCGACGAGGTCTGGCACCTGGTTCAGTCCGGCCAGGGCTGGCTGATCGCCGGCATCCAGCAGACGGCCTGACGACATACCAGCAGGCATGACGAACGACACGCCGGGTTAGACCGTAGACGGACCGGCTTCAAAATGGGCGCTTCAAGCGCCCATTTCCTTTTGAGGCTTCTCATGAAACTGCACCTTTCGCTGTGCGCGCTGGCCACCGCCCTGCTCGCTGCCTGCGCGTCCACCCCGACGCCCGCGCCCTCCGTCGCCACCGTCACGCCCAACGCCAACCTGGTCGTGCAAGGCATTCCGCCGGTGCCGCAGAGCCTGGCCGACGCCATCGGCCGCTACAACGACTTCCGCGGCCATGCGTTCTCCGACTGGCACCCGACGCAGCGCGAGATGCTGGTCAGCCACCGCAAGGCAGGCGCCAACACGGCGCAGATCTTCCGCGTGACCGCGCCGCTGAGCGAAGGCCAGCAGCTCACCGATGGGCCCGACCCGGTGACGCGCGCGACCTATGAGCCACGCACCGGCAAGTACATCATCTTCGAGCGCGCGGCCGGCGGCAACGAGGTCGGCCAGATCTACCGCCTGCCGCTGGAGCCCGCCGGCGCCCCGCCCGTGCTGCTGACCAGCCCCGACGAGCGCCACGCCGTCAACACCTGGCTGCGCAAGAGCGGCCAGCTGATCTATTCGTCCGTGCCCATCGACCGCACAGCCCAGGGCGGCACGCGCACCAAGATCACGACCACCCTGTGGCTGATGGACCCCGAGAAGCCCGAAGGCCGCCGCAAGCTGGCCGAGCTGGACGGCGGCGGTTGGTCCGCCGGCCGGCCGTCGCCGGATGAAGGCACCGTGTCACTGACGCGTTACCTGTCGGCCAACGAATCGCAGATCTGGCTGCTCGACGTGGCCAGCGGCGCCACACGCCAGGTGGCTCCGGCCCCCGGCAGCACCGAAGCCAAGGCAACCTACTCGCCCGCCGGCTGGGCGCCGGATGGCCGTGCGATGTGGATCGCCAGCGACCGCGCCGGCGAGTTCCGCGAGCTGATGAAGCTGGACCTGGCGAGCGGCAGCATCACCCGCGTCAGCAGCCACATTCCGTGGGACGTCAGCGGCGTCACGCTGACGGAAGACGGCAGCAAGCTCGCCGCGCAGTTCAACGTGGACGGTCGCGACGAGTTGCGCCTGTTCGATGCCAGCGGCAAGGAGCAGGCCCTGAACGCCAAGCTGCCCGACGGCAACATCGGCGCTGCCAGCTTCCACCGCGCACGCGGCGAACTGGCCATCTCCATCAGCAATGCGCAAGGGCCGGGCCAGATCTACTCGGTGGGCATCGACGGCAAGGTGCAGCAGTGGACCAAGGCGTCGGCCGCTCCGGGCATGGACACCTCGGGCTTCAGCGAGCAGAAGATCGTGCGCTGGAAGAGCTTCGACGGCACGACCATCTCGGGCCTGATGACGCCGCCGCCGAAGAAGTTCACGGGCAAGCGCCCGGTGCTGATCTCCATCCACGGTGGCCCCGAGAGCCAGGCGACCTTCGGCTTCATCGGCCGCAACGCCTACTACGTGCAGGAGCTGGGCATGGCGCTGATCCAGCCCAACGTGCGCGGCTCCAGCGGCTACGGCAAGAGCTTCCTGGCGATGGACAATGGCTTCAAGCGCGAGGATTCGGTGAAGGACATCGGCGCGCTGCTGGACTGGATCGCCACGCAGCCGGACCTGGACGCCTCGCGCGTGCTGGTCACCGGTGGAAGCTATGGCGGCTACATGACGCTGGCCGTATCGACGAACTACGCCGACCGCATCGCCGGCGCCATCGACGTGGTGGGCATCTCGCACTTCGTGACCTTCCTGAACAACACCGAGAGCTACCGCCGCGACCTGCGCCGCGTCGAGTACGGCGACGAGCGCGACCCGGCGATGAAGGCCCACCTGGAGAAGATCTCGCCGCTGACCAACGCGAGCAAGATCAAGAAGCCGCTGTTCGTCATCCAGGGCAAGAACGACCCGCGCGTGCCCTACACCGAGGCAGAGCAGATCGTCGCGACGGTGCGCGCGGGCGGCACGCCGGTCTGGTACCTGCGCGCCGAGAACGAAGGCCATGGTTTCCAGAAGAAGGACAACCAGGACTTCCAGTTCTACGCCACCGTGCTGTTCATGCAGCAGACGGTGCTGAAGTAAACCGCTCGCCGTAACGCAATGGCGCCGGCCACGTGGCCGGCGTCGGCGTTTCTGGCCCTTCCCAGGCGCGAGACGTGATCCAGCCACCGTGGCCCACGGCCAGTGCGCATGGCGCCTGCCAGGCCGCGGCACGGGCCAGCAACGTGCTCAAAGACTCGCCGCCGTCGAAGGCGAAGCCGCAGAAGTCGGCCATCCAGCGGTCGAACTCGGTCGGCGGGATGTCGCGCCAGGCCTGGCCGTCCCAGGCGCCGAAGTCCATCTCGCACAGCGCCGCGTCGACGTGCCATACGAAGCCCCAGCACTTCAGCCACCGGCCCACGCCCGCCGCGCGGCACAGCGGCGACGTGACCACCTCGCGCGGCAGGCCGTGCTGACGCGCATGTGCACGGATGCGATGGGCCAGCCTCTTGGTCTTGCGTGGATCCACGGCCAGATCCGTGCGGCCACCGATGCAGCGGCCCGCCGCCCCCAAGGGCTTCGGGTGGCGCCAGATCGTGAACGCGGCCATCACAGCGCCGCCGTGAAGGCCAGCAGCACCGCGATCTCGGCCAGCTGTTCCGTGGCGCCCAGGCCGTCGCCGGTGTAGCCGCCCAGGCGGCACTTCAGCCAACGGCGCATGGCCAGAGCCACGAGTGACGCAGCCGCCAGCGCCAGCAACAGCCGCACAGCCGGCACACCCCAGGCCCACAGGCCCAGTGCCAGCAGGCCGCACCAGCCCAGCGCGATGACGAGGCTGCGCGGCGAGACCGCCAGCGCCAGCGGCTTGGCCTTGGCGTGGTCGGCATCACCGCCATAGGGCAGGCTGGCCATGACGCCCACCGCCGCGGCCCGCGCGAACGCGTGGCTGGCCAGCAGCGCGGCGACCGCGGCCCACAGCGGCCGCGTGGCCAGCAAGGCCAGCAGCGCGGCGCGCAGCAGCAGGCTCAAGCCGAGCGCCAGCGCCCCATAGCTGCCGATG